>CADCWO010000087.1:7307-61272 GCA_902806435.1 uncultured Synechococcales cyanobacterium
TGGCTCAAGCGATGGCTAGAGGTCTTTCCCATCGCAGCATTGCAACTTGGGTTTGAGCAACTGACACACCAGATGAATCAATTTATTTGTCCAATCGTACAGTGGCTAAACTTGCAACTTATCTATTCTTCTGCCTAGACTGACAAAAGAGGGATAAGTACGTTGCCGCAGAAGTTCATAAGGCGTTCCAGACACGCTCAACTTTGTGTAGATGGAGAGTGGCAGTTTTCACAAAGCAACATACGTTGCAATGAGCGACCGATGTCTTAGCGATTCTTCAGCCAGCTTACACTTTTGAGTACTTTGGCTTGAACTCAAAAGCATTAAGGCTGAGCTCGGTAACTTCATCTGTGGTAGAAAGTACATCTCCACTGCTTTATCAAGTGCAACCTGATAAATACTTACTATGACCAAAGGTGTTAGTTCCTTGTCGAGACTAACGTACCAGTCGCCACTGGAGACAGCTTCTGCGCAAAAGTTTGTTTTACCAGCCCTCAACTGAATAACACGTCTAGCTCCACTTGGCGTTAGCACATTGGATTATTCATGCCCCATAGCTTGACCAGCCAACCATCCAGTTGTCCAGGCACTTTGAAAATTAAATCCACCCGTAACACCATCAATATCAAGAATTTCTCCTGCAAAATAAAGGCCTGGGCAGCAGCGACTCTCCATAGTCTGGAAGTTCACTTCTTTCAGGTTAATGCCGCCACAAGTGACAAATTCTTCCTTGAAGACGCCCTTACCCTTGAGCAAGTAGCGGCCCTGGGTGAGTTCTTGAATTAGCTGGTTTAGGGTCTTGTTAGGTAGCTCTGCCCAGCGCGTTTCAGGCAAAATTCCAACCGTTGTAACTAAACGCTGCCAGAGACGGCGAGGTAAGGGAACAGGGCAGCTAGCCGCGATCGCGCGCCGGGACAAGTTGGACTTAATCTGGAGTAACTCTTGACGCAAGGTTTCTGCGTTGTGCTGGGGTAGCCAGTTGATCTGTAGCGTTGCCTGGTAATGGCTGTCATGAAGTACTCTTGCCCCCCAAGCAGATAGCTTCAGCACTGCCGGACCACTTAAACCCCAGTGGGTAATTACCAAGGGTCCTGTTTGCTCTAGCTTATCGCCCGCCGTCGCTAAGCGTAGGTGTACAGGAGTCGCCACCCCTGCCAGCCCTTGGAGGCGCTCGTCAGGTACGTTGAAGGTAAATAGCGAAGGAACTGGTGGCTTAATTTGGTGGCCTAAAGCCTGGGCTAATTGGTAACCTTGAGCACTACTACCCGTGGCGAGTAGGATGCGATCGCTCAACACAACTTCCCCGGACTTGAGCTGAATTTCAAACCAAGATTTAGAGTCCGCAACGGGCTCCACCGGTAGCACTGCTGCGGATGTATTTCCTGTACCCACGCTAATAGTATGGGATGCTACCCCAAGTGTCGCACCCACTCGCTGGGAAATCTGAGTCACCGCAGCACCTGTACGAATCTTCACCCCGGTGGCTCTAGCCGCTTCGAGCAGGCACTCTACAATTGTTGCGGAGCTGTCGGTGATCGGGAACATGCGGCCATCGGGTTCTGTTTTTAGCCTCACCCCATGTTCAGCAAACCAATCTACCGTATGCCGGGCGTGGAAACGGCTCAAGGGGCCGCGTAAAGCTTTACCTCCTCTAGGGTAATGCTGCACTAGCAAAGCTGGGTCAAAGCAGGCGTGGGTCACGTTACAGCGCCCACCGCCGGAGATCCGGACCTTGGCGAGCAACCGACCAGCTTCTAGGAGAGTAACTTGAGCATTAGGATTGGCTGTGGCAGTAGCGATCGCGCCAAAAAAACCTGCTGCACCACCACCGATCACCGTAATTCTTAAAGGCTGGGACAAGCGGTATCAATAAGAGATAAGAGGACTTTTACATGGTAAACAAAACCCCCCTCATCGGTTTAAGGGGGGTAACTAATCACTAGTGCCTAATCAAGACTGCTAAGGATTTCGCTAGCTTACACAGAGCTATTGAACTAAGGCGGCTTGGAGGAGCCTCTCAGAGCTAGTAAGCTTGCTGCTAGTAAGTCAAAGAAGGTAACCTCATGACATAGCTAGAAGAATCAGACTTGGTTAGCCTTCTACCACAATTTTGCCAGCCATGCCTGCACCGCGATGAGGTTCACAGTAGTAGGAGTATTCACCTGCTGGCACATCAGAGAAAGTTGATTCAAATTCTTGGCCGGGGCTAAATAACAACTCTTTGTGAGACAGCTTTTTCAGTCCTGCATCTTTGGTGTCAAAGACAGCATTATGGGGTGCAAGCTTATTGTTGACCCACTTTACGGTGTCACCACTCTTAATGGTTAGAGTGTCAGGTACAAACTTTAGCTGACCCGTATCAGTCCCCATTTTGACAGTATGAGTTTCGGCGGCAGCGGGGGGAGCTACCATCAGAAAACTGGTGACGACTAGCAATAGGGTCAGTACTACTAGACCTAAACTCCGTAACGTTGAAGCAATAAATTTCATAGTTTCCTTTGGAGATTTAAGCTTGGCTTATTTCATTTTAAAATTTTAGAGCAAGTGGTTGCAGGACTTGGAATTATTTCCTAACCGCTATGATAAGCCTTGTCGTACTGCACCTTGCCATAATCAAGTTTGATCACCCGATCTGCCAGATGAAAGTAGCGATCGTCGTGGCTGATGACTAGTATCGCCTTTCCACGCTGTTTAAGGTCTAGCAAAAGCTGATGATAGAAGATATCCCGAAAAAGAGGGTCCTGGTCAGAAGCCCATTCATCAAATAGATAAATCGCGCGGTCTTCCAGGTAGGCGGTCAACAGGGCTAGGCGTTTTCGCTGTCCTTGCGATAAGGCAGTGGTTGATAGAGCACCATCCTGAACCTGAACTTTATGCTCTAGATGCAGCTGCCTCAGGTAATCCTCAGCCTGCCGATCTAGATCAGGAGAACCCATCCCCAGCAGCCGCTCAAATAAGTAAAAGTCAGAGAAGACAGCGGAGAAGTATTGACGATACCACTCCCGGTTCTTGCCGGTAATCAGTTTGCCATCCAGACGAATTTTTCCAGATTCTGGAATGTAAAGCCCAGTGATCAGCTTGGCTAGAGTAGATTTGCCACTGCCGTTGCCTCCGACAATAAAAACAAGCTCACCAGGTTGAAACCTTAAATCCAATGGACCAAGGACAAAATGGTTCTCCTCACCACGATAAACATGGGCTACCTGCTCCAGTTCTAGCGACTGCCAATCGTAGCTAGGAGCAGTCACGTCGGTAGAAATCTCTGTTTGGCTGGCTAGTGCCAATCCCATTCGCTCCACTTTCTCTAGGGCAACACTGGCCCTAAAAAATGCTGGCAGCCTCTCGAAGAGGTTCTGGAATGGAACCATCAAGTAAATAATGGTCAGAATATAGGCGCTTAGCACTGGTGCAGTAACAGGCAGGAGCTGGGGCAGACCAAATAAGAGTAGCCCGACAACACTGAACAAGAGTATTTGCCCCCAGCCGGTGGTAATGGCGAAGGTGGTCATTGCTGAAACATTCTGATTCCGAGATGTCTTGGCACTGACTTGTAACTCTTCCGCGAAAAAGGCCTGACGGCGTGGGGCATGCAGCTTCAGTTCCTTAATCCCGTCTGTAATCGTGCGAAAGTGTCTGTACAGCCGATCTTCTTCTTCACGAGCCTGCGCTAGAAATGATCTAGCTTTATTCAACAGCAATTGGACGCTGAGACTAGCCAGCACCATCATGGCCACAACCACTAAAAACACAACCCCAGATAGCAGGCTGAGATAAACCAGACATCCGACAATAATCGCAATGTCAATGCACAGAAACGGAATCAGAAACACTGTGTTGGAAAGCGTTTGCACATCCTCCGTTAGGGTTACTAACAAGCGGCTTGCTCCCAGTTCTTCTAAGTGCTGTAAAGGAGCCGATAATACTCCCTGGCTTAAGCGCAAGCGCAGATCATAAACTGCTGACTGAGCGAGGCGAATTAGCATCACCTGCGAGATAAAGCCTGTGAGCAGCGCCACGATTGCTAGGGCTAGGAAATAGCCCGCAATATGATTGTTTACGTCAGCGGTGAGCCCCCGGTTAATTAGAGCAATTAACCAAGCACTACAGCCACCGCTGGCCAAACCTGTGAGGGCGGCGATCGCCACGGTGCTCCAGGAAGAGCGCAGAAGAAGGTAAATCAGGTTCATAGACTACTGCTTAAACGGCTGGGCTGTACCTCAAACTCAATCTAGCTTCATCAAGTGGTTGTGATTGACAAAGTGACGGCGCCTAGAGCAAGGCTAAATTCCAGAGTAGAGGCACTAGGAATCGCTAGAGTTATAGAGTGGGTTATCAAGCAAAGATTTGAATGATTTAGCACCGCAAGTAGACGCAAAGACTGCCATCCATACCTATGAAGTTAAGGAGAGCAGCGTTCGCATAGACCGCTGGCTAGCTCAGCAGTTACCGGAACTGTCGCGATCTCGTCTACAAAAGCTGATTGAACAGGGACAAGTCCAAGTTAATGAGCAGGTTTGCCAGTCCAAAAAGATCACCCTCCACCTAGGCGATCGCTTACAGGTAGTGGTTCCTCTGCCCCAGCCGCTGGAACTGCAGCCAGAAGCAATTCCCTTAGATATTCTCTACGAAGATAACAGCCTGCTGATTGTTAACAAACCAGCGGGCATGGTGGTGCATCCGGCACCAGGCCACGCCACAGGCACCCTAGTGCATGCACTGCTAGCCCACTGCCAAGTTGAGCAGGGCTTAAGTACTCTAGCCGGAATTGGCGGCGTGCTGCGGCCTGGAATTGTCCATCGGTTGGATAAAGATACCAGTGGTGCAATCGCGATCGCCAAAACTGATCAAGCCTACCAGCACCTACAAGCTCAAATCCAGGCAAAAACAGCTCGCCGGGAGTATTTAGGCGTTGTTCATGGTACTCCCAAGGCAGAACACGGGACGGTTGATTTACCGATTGGTCGCCACCCCGGAGAGCGTAAAAAAATGGCAATAGTGCCAGAAGTCAAAGGAGGGCGGCGGGCTGTCACCCACTGGCAAGTTGAAGAGCGAATGGGAAAATACACCCTGATCCGGTTTCGCTTGGAAACAGGCCGAACCCATCAAATTCGAGTGCACACTGCCCAGCAGGGTCACCCACTAGTTGGTGATCCGGTTTATAGTTCTGGTCGCTCAGTTGGTGTGAAGCTACCAGGCCAAGCTTTGCACGCAGAACGGTTAGGGTTAGTCCATCCTATATCGCAGGTATGGATCGAAGGGGTGGCACCACTGCCTCCATCTTTTCGCAAGTTACTGGCAACGCTACGACAACGGCAGGTTTGAAAACCTACATCGCCAAAATAGCATTCATAAAACTTGATGGATTCGTTACAAATCTTAATTTGATGCCCCTCAGCTAGCGCCTTTGTTAGATCATCCTTTAACCCGAGATTGATGATCGTGCCTAAGAATTATTGGGGGCCAAGGTTAGGAAACTACTCTGGGCAGAAAAGCATTCATAGCTAGTTTAATGGAAAGGCAGTTTAGGCAGCGGGTCTTGGTACCAGGGACGTAGAAGCCAATGATTTTAATAACTTGTAACAAATAATGATCCGGCAACATTGTATAAATGAAACCTGAAGGGGATTAAAGACAGACAAAAGTTAAATATCAAACTGATTTATAAAAGTTTTCAGGTCTCTCATCTCAGCTCGAAATTTTCTCAGATTTCTGCTGCAATTGTTACTAAATGTAACGGTTGTAAAGCTACCTTGAGAGACACTAAACTCTGCTCTTTACCCTTCCAGGCTAAATTGAACTGGCCTAGACCGGCTAAGTCCGGTCCTTGACTGAAACCAAGCTCAACTAAATCAGGAGATTGAGTCAATGTTAGATGCATTCGCAAAGTCTGTTGCCCAAGCTGACAATAGGGGTGAATTCCTAAACAGCGGTCAATTTGACGCGCTGGCAAATATGGTCAAAGAAGGTAACAAGCGGATAGACGCAGTTAACCGTGTGAGCACCAACGCTTCCAACATTGTTACTGACGCCGCTCGCTCTCTGTTTGAAGATCAGCCTCAACTGATTCAACCCGGTGGTAATGCTTACACAAATCGCCGCGCTGCTGCTTGTCTGCGCGATATGGAAATTATCCTGCGCTACGTAACCTATGCCATGATGGCTGGCGATCCTAGTGTTCTAGACGATCGCTGCTTGAATGGCCTGCGCGAAACCTATCAAGCACTGGGTGTCCCTGGTAGCTCTACTGCTGCTGGCGTCCAAAAGATGAAAGATATTGCGATCGCTATCGCCAATGACCCGAATGCAGAAGGCATCGTCAAGGGTGATTGCAGTGCTTTGATGTCTGAAATGGCAAGCTACTTTGACCGTGCAGCCGCTGCTGTTGCCTAGTCGATTCAAAACCCTTTCACCACCTGAAGAACGTTGTAATACAAATCTTAGGGAGATCCGTAGACAATGAAAACTCCAATTACCGAAGCGATCGCAACAGCAGATACTCAAGGCCGTTTTTTGGGCAACACTGAGTTGCAATCTGCGAATGGCCGGTTTACGCAAGCCGTTGCCTCTTTGGAAGCAGCTCGCGCTCTGACTGACAAAGCTCAAAGCCTGATTGATGGGGCTGCTCAAGCGGTGTATCAGAAATTCCCCTACACCACCCAGATGCAAGGGCCTCAGTACGCCACCGACCAACGGGGTAAGTCCAAGTGTGCCCGTGACATCGGTCATTACCTGCGTATGGTGACTTACTGCCTGATTGCCGGTGGTACAGGTCCGATGGATGAGTATCTGATTGCCGGTTTAGATGAAATCAACCGTAACTTTGAGTTGTCTAATAGCTGGTACGTTGAAGCGCTGAAGTACATCAAGGCCAATCATGGTCTCGGTGATGGTCAAGCAGCGAACCAAACTAACACCTACATTGACTACGCAATTAACGCCCTAAGCTAGTCTTGTGATGTAGTGCCCGGAAGAATGAGCGAGTGTTGGCAGCTTAGCTAGCAGTTGCTAATTGTTCCGGGCATCGTTTTTCTTATTTTGAGAATAAAAATCTTATACTGCTTACGCTGGGAGAATAAATATGCGCACTTTAGAAGTGTCTAACTTAGCAACAGCGCCACAGCTAGGTATCTCTGCCTTCGACGCCTCATCGAGGGTTGAACTACGGCCTGATTGGACCGAGACCGATCTACAAGGGGTGTTTCGGGCCGCCTACCGTCAGGTCTTAGGCAATGACTATGTGATGAAGTCTGAACGCCTCACCTATGCTGAGTCTTTATTGCGTAATGGCAACATCACTGTCCGGGACTTTATCCGGGCGATCGCAAAATCAGAACTATATAAAACTAAGTTTTTCTATTCCAGCTACGGCAATCGCTTTATTGAATTGAACTTCAAGCACCTGCTAGGGCGACCACCTTACGAGGAAGCAGAGTTAATCTACCACTTCGATCTCTATAATCAGCATGGCTATGATGCTGAGATCGATTCCTACATTGACAGTCGGGAGTATGAAGCCAGTTTTGGTAACAACGTTGTCCCTTACTACCGGGGGTTCTCCGTTGAGCCAGGCGTGAGAACCGTTGGTTTTACTCGGATGTTCCGGCTCTATCGAGGCTACGCGAGTAGCGATCGTTCTCAACACGGCGGCAGCTTGCCGCGTTTGACGCGTGAACTTGCCCAAAATCGGACCTCCCGGATCAACAAACCAAGTAGCGGTTCTTGGAGCTATGATGGTATCCCTAAAGATGCTGCTCCAAGAAAAGCTCTAGGAGGTTCCTTCGGAGAAAGTTCTAAGGTTTTGCGCCTTGAGGTCGTGGGAGTTCGTCAGCCTGGTTATCCTCAAGTGCGGCGTAGTAGCACCGCTTATCTTGTTCCGCTAGATCAGATGCTAGCTAAGATGCAGCAGATTCAGCGTAGCGGCGGCAAAATTGTCAGCGTCACACCAGCTAGCTAATTTTAGAGTTGGAGGAAGTCCCACCAGCAGGGTCACCGGCTCTAAAAGTCAAACCTGAAAGCTTACAGCACTTATTGGAGGTATTCAACTAATGTTTGGTCAACAAGCACTTGGCAGCGGCAGACTTAGTGGTGCAGAAAATCGGATGTTCCGCTACGAGGTTCGGGGGTTTCGCCAAACCTACGAATCTGACCAAGTTAGCTATCCAATTCGTAGTAGTGGTAGTTTTTTCATCACGGTACCCTATAACCGGATGAATGAAGAAATGCAGCGAATTCAGCGCCTGGGAGGCGAAATTGTCAGCATTCAGTCGTTATCCGCTGATGGAGCTAACAGCCAAGCTAAAAGCGAAGCTACAGCAGCCCATCAGAACGTTAAAGCTGAAGGCAAAGACAAAGCTGTAGGAGCCCAACTATCAGAAGCTGAGCACGCTAAACCAGGGCATAAAGAAGCTAAGAGCAGTAAAAAGTCCAGATAACGGCTGACTAAGCTCGGAATTTGTGTCCATTACACCAAACCCATGTTGGAGTCTAGTCCTGGGCAGTATTCTCAACCTGGTTCATCGTCGTCAACAGAGCTGGCGGGTGGTGAGGCTTTAACCGTGGAGCAGGCAATTATTAACCTGAGCCATGAGGATTTAAGTCTCCGCTATTATGCCGCCTGGTGGCTGGGTAAGTTTCGGGTACGGGACACCGTTGCCATTGAAGCTTTAATTGCAGCTTTGGAGGACGAAGCTGATCGCACTGAATTAGGTGGATACCCCCTACGTCGGAATGCGGCACGGGCGCTTGGTAAGTTGGGCGATCTGCGGGCAGTGCCAGGGCTGATTTGCTGTCTAGATTGTTCGGACTTTTATGTCCGGGAGGCAGCCGCTCAGTCCTTGGGAATGCTGGGCGATCGCGCCTGTATCCCTGCCTTAACTCAATTGTTGGCAGGTGGTATGGCAGCCGCTCAACCGGTACCCGGACGCCCTCACCTAACGCAGCCTTACGAAGCGGTGCTTGAAGCGCTAGGAGACCTAGGAGCGACAGCAGCCATCCCCTTAATCCAACCTTTTTTAGATCATCCGGTGGAACGGGTCCAGTATGCGGCGGCTCGTGCACTATATGTTTTAACTCAGGAGCCAGAATATGGGGAACGACTAGTTCAATCATTAGCAGGTAGTACCCTGCAGCTGCGGCGGTCTCTTTTATCCGATTTAGGAGCTAGTGGTTATTTGCCGGCAGCAGAGGCGATCGCTGAGGCTGCGGTAGAGAATAGCTTTAAGTTAATTGCGCTTAAAGGCTTGCTAGACAAATACCTGGCGCAACCGGAAGCTGCGCCGTTATCCGATTCCGCACAGCGGGTGATGACCCTGATAGATTCCTTGCTGTAGGTACATGATAATGATTGTGACTCATCCTACTAGCCTAATTAAAGCAGTTGAGCAAGCGACAACGGCAACAGATTTGATTGCAGCTGTGCAAGCACTAGCCGAGGCGCGTTTGGAAATAGGGATTCCAACTTTGATTGCTGTTTTAGGCTATAACAACCCGGCAGCAGCAGTGATTGCGGTCAACGGTTTGGTACAGTTGGGCAAAGTTGCAGTTTCACCTTTACTGGAGCTGATCGATGACTATAACTATGGGGCTCGCGCTTACTCGATCCGGGCTCTAGCAGCGATCGCTGACCCAGCGGCTTTAACTGTCCTCCTAAATGCAGCGGCAACAGATTTTGCTCCTAGTGTACGGCGCGCTGCTGCCAAAGGGTTGGGGGGCTTGCGCTGGTCACAGTTGCCGCCTGAGCAAGTTTATCCAGCTCAAGCTCAAGCATTAGAAACACTGCTAAGTGTGGCTGAAGATGCTGACTGGGCGATTCGTTATGCAGCAGTGGTTGGGTTACAGGCGTTAGCAACATCAAAATCATTTACCCATGATCTTTTAGCCACCCAAGTTTCGGCAAAGCTGGATCGTATAGTCCAGACGGAACCGGACTTGAGTGTCAAAGCCCGGGCTCAGCTAGCACAGCAACAGTTGGACAAGTGTGTGGGCTCCCAGCTCGAGCAACCATCAGAGGGAGGATCAGCTTGACGTCAACTTAAGTCACCTAAAGCGGGATAATAAGCTGAAAGAAAGAGGTTAATCGTACTTTTTTCAGCACTCATTTTTAGCTTGCTGTTGAATCTATTACTACACGCTCACAAGGAGATCTGGCATGGCATTGCCGTTACTAGACTATAAACCAACCACTCAAAATCAACGGGTCAGTAGCTTCGGCTCTGCTGACCAGAATGAAGATACTCCCTACATCTATCGGACTGAAGATACCTTTTCTCCTACAGAGGTAGAGGCCTTAATCAAAGCGACGTATCGCCAACTCTTCAGTGAACACGAAACTCTCAAATTTAATCGTCAGATCACCGTAGAAACACGGTTCAAGAATGGGTCGCTGACGGTGCGCGATTTTGTTCGAGAGTTGGCCAAGTCAGAGCGGTTCTACAACCTTGTGGTTGAGCCCAATAACAACTACCGGCTGGTAGAACTATTCCTCAAACGGCTGTTGGGTCGTGCTCCTTACAATAAGGACGAAGAAATTGCTTGGTCGATCAAAATTGGAACGGTGGGTTGGCATGGACTTGTTGATGCCCTAATCGACAGTGACGAGTACAATAACGCCTTTGGCGACAACACGGTTCCTTACCAACGTAAGCGAATGGAAGGTCGCCCCTTCAACTTGGTCACGCCTCGGTATGACCAGTACTACCGAGAGCAAGCTGGTCTTACCAAGAATGATTGGCGCTTTACTTTGGACAAATTTGCCAGAGGTGTCTATCGGGAGCAGCAAATCCCAGAGGGAGACCCCCGCAAGTATCGTAGTATGGCGGCTGCGGTCACTCCCAAGTATAACTACCAGAAGAAGACCTCTGCCTTTGATATCGACTACCTCAGCAAAGTACCTGTGCGGCGCTAGGCTAATCACTCTTTAGGTCAATGTTGAAGGCTAACTGGGTCTAGTTTCTGATTGTGAACTTACTAGCTAACCCTTGCTAGTGTGCTCATAGCGGTAACGAGACCCAGCTTGGCTACCTGCCTACTGCTGTAACCTTTCACTACACGTTTCTAAGGAGATTGGCATGGCACTGCCGTTACTAGACTATAAACCAACCACCCAAAATCAACGGGTCCGTAGCTTCGGCTCAGCGGATGAGAATGAGGATACCCCTTATATCTATCGCAGCGAGGATGCTAACTCTTATTCAGAGATAGAAGCTTTAATCCGGGCAGCCTATCGACAAGTTTTCAGTGAACACGAAACACTGAAGTTTAATCGTCAAATTCCTCTAGAATCCCAACTCAAGAACCGGGCGATCACCGTGCGTGATTTTGTCAGAGGGCTGGCCAAGTCAGAACGGTTCTACAATCTTGTGGTTGAACCCAACAATAACTACCGAGCCGTAGAAGTATGTCTCAAGCGATTATTAGGCCGTGCTCCCTATAGCCGGGATGAAGAGATCGCTTGGTCAATCAGGATTGGCACCATAGGCTGGGATGGATTTGTTGATGCCTTAGTAGACAGCGAAGAATATGAGCGAATCTTTGGGGCCAGCATTGTTCCCTACCAACGTAGACGTATGGAAGGTCGGCCTTTCAATCTAGTGACACCTCGGTATGATGATCAGTACCGGGCTAAAACTGACCTCGTCAAGAACGATTGGCGCCTTAGCTTGTTCACTCAGCGCAACTACCAGCAAGCCCCTGAGGGAGACCCCCGTAAGTACCTCTCCTTGGCTGCTTCAATTCGACCTAAAACCCAGTTTGTGCACAAGCCTGCAACAGCTACCCTTGACTACCTCAGCAAGGTACCCAAGCGCTAAGCACTCCTAAGCTGCATTCTCGGATAGCAACTCTAAATTTTAGCTGGGCCTTTTTATGAGCCGGTGACTACTATTAGTAGTGGCGCTAAGCAATAAGGAGGCCCAGCAATATTTGGTGGCCAAGCTAATACGTCACTCAACCGGCAGATTTAACAGGTGGCGAGCTGCCCAGCAAGAATCTCAGCCTTTGAGTCAGTAAGAACCCGTACCGCTCAGCTGATTACCTAGCGGGGGAATTAGGCTTTTGGTTGATCCCTTTCAGAGTATCTGAAAACTTCTCGTTCATCTCTTCCCTAGTCACCGCTTTAGCATTCACCTGGTCAAGCCCAGCTTGGAGCTTCCTCAGTTGGGTTTGGGTTCCTTTGATTTGGCTAGTCAATTCCTTAGGAACCCTTTGGTTGAGTAAATTGACTTGAGTTTCTAAAGTCTTAACCCGATTCGTTTCCGCTTTGGCGGCAGCCAGGGATGAAACTTGTTGTTCTAGTTGTTGCTGTCCTTGTTTGAGCCAGATTATTAGCCCAGTCAGTGTAGCGGCTAGAATCACAGATGAACCAGCCAGGGCACCAAACCAGGTATAGATCCGCTGGAGTTCATGGGATAGCGTGATGATTCGCTGCTTTTCTAGTGTCGCAGGTTTGTTCTGATCGGCTTCCGTTGCCACCGTATGGTCGGCGTGAATCGGGAAATTGGCAGTGGAACTATTCAGGGTTGGGGTGTCAGACATAGATCGGGATTCCACAGTTGCTAGTACAACAATTAACGCTCAAGGTTTAGTAACCATTCAGATTGCTTTCAACTCGCGAGCACTCATCCAAAACGTTGTTCTTTAAGGTTTTCTAGTTAATTCCTAGCCTGTTAGACGACCCTCCTTGCCTAGCTATGGCTGGACTATTTTCAGCTTTTTAAAGGGATGATTAGCTAGTTTGAAGATTTAGACATCGTTTCAGGATTGGGGAATCCTAAGTAGATAAGCCGGTTTCCTCAGGTTTAGGGAGTTGTTTGTGTCAGAACGTGCATTTTGGTTAGCCTGGTCGCAAATTCCTGGCCTTGGGCCAGTGCTACTCCAGCGGTTGGAACAGCATTTTGGTACCCTCTGTACTGCTTGGCAGACGAGTCTGCGAAACTTACAAGTGGTTGAAGGTTTAGGACCACAAACCCTAGCCGCGATCGCCGCTGCTAAAACAAAACTCCACCCAGAGCAACTACTGGAGCAGCACCAGCAGGCTAATCCACAGTTTTGGACCCCAGCAGATACTGACTACCCGCGACTGCTACTAGAAATTCCTGATCCACCATCAGTGCTCTACTATCGGGGTAAGGTTAAACCGGTAGAGAATCAGGGCCTACGGCCAATCATCGCAATCGTAGGGACACGTGATCCTTCTGACTACGGTAAACGTTGGAGTTATAAGGTTGCCACCGCCCTAGCCCAGAAAGGCTTTACGATCATCTCTGGTCTGGCAGAAGGGATTGATACCCAAGCCCACCGGGCTTGCCTAGAGGCAGGTGGCCGGACCTTAGGTGTCCTGGGCAGTGGGGTAGATGTGGTCTATCCGCCCCGCAACCAGGGGCTATATCAACAAATATTAGAGCGCGGCTTGATACTCAGTGAGTACCCGGCTGGCACCCAACCAAGCCGCGCCCAATTCCCCCGTCGGAATCGCATTATTGCTGCCTTGAGCCGTGCTGTGCTGGTTATGGAAGCTCCTAGTAAGTCAGGAGCTTTGATCACGGCGCATCTAGCCAATGACTACAACCGTGATGTCTACGTTCTACCCGGATCCTTAGATAATCCTTGTGCTATTGGTTGCCTGGGGTTGTTAAGCCGTGGTGCCCAGATTATCCTCAGTGAAGGCCACCTGTTAGAAATGCTGGGGGCGATGCCATCTATTGATCCTGGTAGTGCTCAGTCCCTACTTAAACCTGAAGCATCATCACAAAAGCCTTTGCCCTCCTTGGAACCGCAGCTAGAACAGGTTCTACAGGTACTGATCCAACTGGCTCAACGCTCCGCCTCTGAACCAACCCCTTTTGATTTGATTGTTCAAAGTACAGCACTGCAACCCGGTTTAGTATCTAGTGCGCTATTGCAATTAGAGCTGCTGGGACGCGTGAGTCAATTACCAGGCATGCGCTACCAGCCATTGGCCTAATTACCATTGAGGAACCTTCCGAAATCTGGCACATCCACCCAGGTCCCTGTTGCATTAGATTCGTGAGCCAGATCCATTAGAAGCTGGGAATACACTCCCTCTCTGAGGGATGGAGTACACTCAGTGCCTGTTTGAATGGCTTCAACCCACCGATCTACCACCCGAATAAAGGGAGCAATCCGCCCATCATTGTAGGTTTTAGGAAACACCCAGGGTTCTGGCACAGCAACTAGTTCCAGGGGCTGACCCTCCTGGCTAGCCGAAAGGCGAAAGCCATGGACGTAGTCTTTTTGATGATCACTACCTAAAACCAAGGTGCCACGATCGCCATAAACCTCAACCCAATGCCCTCGCCCTTGATAGGTAGCCGCACTGATACAAACCTGGCAGGGTGTGCCATCAGCTAGTTCCAACTGCAATGTACAGGTGTCATCGGCATCGACAGGTTTCAACTCCCCGTCTACTGGATCAATCCGCCAGGGAATGGCAGTACTCAAAGCGGCAGACAACCGTTTAACTGGACCAAACAACCAGGCAATGTAGTCAAAGGTGTGAGAACCGAGCGCCCCGAGCGCCCCACCGCCTTGCTCTTTACGGGCGTACCAGTTCCAAGGCCGGTCTGGGTCCGCCCGGCTAGAAACCAACCAGTCAACTTTGACTAAGCGTTTTTGGCCTACATAGCCCTCAGCTAGAAGTTGTTCTAGACGCAGCCATTCCGGAACACAGCGAAACTCAAAATCCATTGCCGCAACGACTCCTTGCTCTGCTGCCAGCTGGTAGAGTTCCTTTGCCTCAGCAGCAGCAAGAGCCGTTGGCTTTTCAAGCAATAAATGCTTCCCAGATTGCAGAACAGTCTTCGCCATTTCGTAGTGGGTAAATGGTGGCGTTGAGATGCTGACGCCTTGCACCTCTGGTAACGCTACTACCTCATCTAGAGTGCTGCAAGCCTGGGGAATATGATGCGTCTTGGCCAGTGCTTGGGCCTTGGCTAAGTCCCGGTGATAAATGGCGGCGAGGTGAGTGGAAGAATGGGCCTGAAAGCCGGGTATATGAACCTTTTGGCCGAAGCCAGTGCCGACAATTGCTACACCAAAGGCAGATTGAACCGAAGGTTGATCAGGTGGGGTCTGAGCAGAGGACATAAGAAGTACCAGGCGATCGCACATCCTTTATCTTACTCATGATGTCGTAGGCCTCAGTCCCCTTCCGCCCAGTCGGGTTGAAGTAACCACCTCGTGATCGCAGTTCACTAGGATAGAAACGACCTCTTGCCCAGTTATCCCATGACAATGTTATTTGCTGATGCCAGTCAAAGGCTCCAGCAAGCCTTGAAATATGTAGACATCTCGGAGGATGCCATTGAGTATTTAAAGTTTCCGCAAGCAAGCTTGAGCGTGTCGATTCCTGTGCGGATGGACGATGGGCGCTTAAAGGTGTTTCAGGGCTACCGAGTCCGGTTCGATAGCACTAGGGGGCCAACCAAGGGGGGAGTGCGCTACCACCCTAATGTTTCGCTGGATGAGGTTCAATCGTTAGCCTTTTGGATGACTTTTAAGTGTGCAGTCCTCAATTTACCTTTTGGTGGCGCTAAGGGTGGGGTGACGCTCAATCCCAAGGTGTTGTCCAAGTTTGAGCTAGAACGGCTGAGCCGGGGCTATATAGACGCGATCGCTGATTTCATCGGTCCTGACATTGATATTCTCGCTCCGGATGTCTATACCAATCCGATGATTATGGGTTGGATGATGGATCAATACAGCAGGATCCGCCGTAAACTCTGTCCGGGCGTAGTGACAGGTAAACCTGTGGCGATCGGTGGCAGCTTAGGCCGTGATACGGCCACCGCAATGGGAGCCTTTTTTGTCATCAAGACTATCCTGGCTAAACATAACCGGTCCCCCCAGGAGACAACGGTAGCAGTGCAGGGGTTTGGCAATGCTGGGGCAGAGGTGGCAGAACTACTATTCCACGCTGGTTACCAGGTGATTGCCGTGAGTGATTCCCAAGGGGGAATCTTTGCTGCGCAAGGTTTAGATATCCCCAGCCTTCGCCAGGCTAAAGAAGCCAGTCGCAGCTTCAAAGCGTTTTACTGCCAGGATTCGGTTCATAACCTAGTGGAACATGAACTGCTTAGTAACGAGGAGCTTTTATCCTTAGATGTGGATGTATTGATTCCGGCAGCGCTGGAAAATCAAATTACTGAAGTAAATGCCAAGGATGTTCAAGCAAAATTTATCTTTGAAGTCGCCAATGGTCCGGTTACGTCTGCTGCTGACCATCACCTTCAACAAAAGGGAGTTCAGGTCTTTCCCGATATTTTAGTAAATGCCGGTGGGGTAACCGTTAGCTATTTTGAGTGGGTACAAAATAAGAGCGGCCTTTACTGGTCCCTGGCAGAAGTCAATCAACGGCTACAACAAAAAATGATTGCAGAGACTGAAGCAATTTGGGCACTTTCTCAGAAACAAGCAACCTCTATGCGAACAGCCGCTTATATCCACGCCTTGAAGCGAATTGGGGAGGCGATCGCGGCTAAGGGTACTAGGGACTATTACATCAATCATTGAATCCTCTATCTGGCTCGCCCAGTCAAGTAGCTTTCCTCCGTTTGAGAAGAGAAAGCTCAATGACCAACGGCCCAGTAAGCAAAGACCATTCACTGCCAATAGCCGCTAGGATCATAAGTAGACTTGGTAAGGGCTGAGGTAGGTTTGGAGATTTTAATCCGCTATCGAGTGACTAATCCGAAGGGACATCCGCTATGAAAATTTTAATAGTAGAGGATGACGAGTTTATTGCGGAAGCGCTGACCATCGTTCTTACCAATCAGCGCTACGCTGTTGAAGTTGCTACCGATGGGCAGGCGGGTTGGGAGCTAGTCGAGGTTTTTCCCTACGACTTAATTATGCTGGATGTCACGCTACCGAAGCTGGATGGGATTAGTCTTTGCCGACGGTTGCGATCGCGAGGTCATCAGATGCCAGTCCTGCTGCTAACGGGTCACGATAGTGCTCACGACAAGGCGATCGGGCTAGATGCTGGAGCGGATGATTATCTAGTTAAACCCTTTGATGAGGAGGAGCTAGTGGCGCGAGTCCGGGCACTGCTGCGCCGGGGTAGCTCGGCATCAGCCATGCCTGTATTAGCTTGGGGCAGCCTCCAGCTTGACCCCAGTGCTTGCGAAGTCACCTATCAAGGACAAATCCTGCGGCTAACCCCCAAAGAGTACGCACTTTTGGAGCTTTTTTTACGCAATAGTCGTCGGGTATTTAGCTGCGGGATGATTCTCGAACACCTGTGGTCCTACGGGGAAACCCCCAGCGAAGAAGCGGTTAGGACCCAGATCAAAGGGCTACGCCAAAAATTAAAAGCTGCCGGAGCTGCAACTGATTTAATTGAGACGGTCTATGGAATTGGCTACCGCCTCAAACCCTTAGAAGCAATGACGACACCGGTAGCATCCCCCGGAACTAGTGTCCAGACTCAGCAACAGACGATGGAAGCATTAGCCGGGGTATGGGAGCGATTTCAGCCTCGCGTCAGCCAGCAGGTGGAAATTCTGTCACAGGCTGCTACTGCCTTGAGCCAGAGAACGCTGACGCAGGAGTTATGGGTATCAGCGGAACAGGAAGCCCACACTCTAGCAGGTTCCTTGGGTACCTTTGGTTGTGCCAAAGGTTCCGATCTGGCTCGGCAGATCGAACACCTACTGCAAGCGGAGCAACTGGGTCAGGATGAGGCTATCCATCTCGCTGAACTAGTACAAGCTCTGCGCCAGCAAACTGAACTACCCTCACTATCAACTCAGCCTGCACTCCCCCAGAATGAACGCCCCCTATTGTTAATTGTGGCTAGCGATCGCGAACTGGCTGAGCCATTAGTGGTTGAGGCTGACTCTCAAGGCCTCCGGGCAGAAGTTGTGAGTAGCTTGGTGGCCGCTAGTACAGTTTATCGAAGCCATCCCGCCGCGGTGTTAGTTGATCTTGATACTACCTCTACAGACAGCTTTAGCCTGTTAGCAGAGCTACGTAAACCAACCCCGCCCGTGCCAGCCCTGGTGTTGGCGGCCGATGATAGTTTAAAGAATCGCCTAGAAGTTGCCCGCTTAGGCGGGCGGATCTTCTTGCAGAAACCTGTTCCTCCGGCTCAAGTCCTAGAGGCCGTGCAGCAGGTATTGCAACAAGTTGACCCCGCAGAAGCCAGGGTGATGGTTGTAGACGATGATCCACAGCTACTGGTTACCCTGCGGCGCTTACTGGAACCCTGGGGGCTGAGGGTAACAACTCTCAATGATCCTCGACGGTTTTGGGAAACCCTGGAAGCCGCTTCCCCAGACCTACTGATCCTAGATATCAAAATGCCGTACTTGAGTGGAGTTGACCTATGCCAGATTGTGCGGAATGACTTGCGCTGGAGTGGACTGCCGGTAGTATTCCTGACAGCTCTAACCGATGCCACCACAGTAAATCAGGTATTTACCGCCGGTGCCGATGACTTTGTAAGCAAGCCAATCGTGGGGCCGGAGCTGGTAACTCGTATCATCAACCGCCTAGAGCGGATCAAACTCCTACACCATTTGACTGAAATTGATCCCCTAACACGGGTATTCAATCGTCAGAAGTCAACCCAAGATCTAGACAAATTTCTCAGCTTGGCCCGGCACCATAGTCAGCCGCTAAGTCTAGCAGTTCTTGACTTGGATCACCTAAAGCAGGTGAATGACTGTTATGGTCATGCTGCTGGCGATGGCGTGTTGCGCCAACTCGGCCAACTGTTGTGGCAGTCATTTCAAGGGGATGTCGTTGCCCGCTGGGGTGGGGAAGAGTTTGTTGTCGGGATGTACGGGATGACAAAAAGTGATGGTGTACAGCGGCTAGTTAAGGTTCTAGAAACTCTCAACCACGGGGATGTCGTTGCCCTCAGTACTCCTGATGCCAGCTGCGAATTTTCCCAGCTGCAGGTGACATTTAGTGCGGGTGTTGCCCAGTATCCTGAAGATGGGACTGACCTGCGATCGCTCTATCGATCTGCTGATGCGGCTCTGGATCAGGCAAAGAGCGCCGGACGTAACAGAGCTAGCACTGATCTATCCGTTCGGGTGTTACCAGCTGGATTGCTGAAACCACAGCTCAGTCCAACGAAGGGTTGACGGGGGAAATAATTGATGGCATGAAGGACCACACCGAGGGTAAGCGCAGACAAACGCTGCTACAGTCACTGAAAGAACTGGCAGACCTCAAATTTGCCTTGGATCAGTCCTCGATTGTGGCGATCGCTGATCACCAAGGAACAATTACCTACATCAACGACAAGTTCTGCGAAATCTCCCAATACGCTAGAGCAGAGCTTCTCGGCCAAAACCACCGGATCATTCAGTCTGGTCACCATTCCCCAGGGTTCTTTCAGCAACTGTGGGTGACCATCTCGCGAGGGCAAGTTTGGCGAGGCGAAATCAAAAATCGGGCCAAGGACGGCACGTTTTACTGGGTGGATACGACGATTATTCCCTCCCTGGATGCTCAGGGCAAACCCTATCAGTACGTAGCGATTTGCAGTGATATTACGGAGCGTAAGCAAGCTGAGGATGCACTACAGAAAGCGAAGGCTGAGATGGAGCTAAGAGTTAGAGAGCGGACCGTTGAGTTAGCCGGTGTCAATCAAGAATTGGCGTTACAACTTGAGGAGCGTCAGCGAGCAGAGTTAGCCCTAGAGCAGCTCAGTCATCAAAATGAACTGATTCTTAATTCAGTTAGGGAAGGGCTTTGTGGTCTAGACTTGCAGCGGAAAATCACATTCGTCAATCCAGCAGCAGCTAAATTACTGGGATACCGGGTAGAAGAGCTGATCGGCCAACCGATCAGTATTCTTTTGGATCATCCTGGCGCAGGTTCCCCTGACACCCCAGAAGTATTAGCGATCTATACCTCGCTGAATCATGGTGCTGTGCATCAGTCAACAGGTATAACTTTCTGGCGCAAGGATGGTTCCAGCTTCCCCGTAGAATATGTGAGTACGCCGATTCGAGAAGTTGAACTGGTGGGAGCAGTTGTTGCTTTCAAGGATATTAGCGAGCGTCTGATGCTGGAACGGATGAAGGACGAGTTCATCTCCGTGGTCAGCCACGAACTTCGTACTCCTTTAACTTCGATTCATGGTTCTTTGGGCCTGTTAGCCAGTGGCCTTCTGAATGCTGAGCCAGAAACAAGTCAACGCCTATTACAAATTGCGGTAGATAGTACAGAGCACTTGGTACGCCTGATCAATGACATCCTTGATATTGAGCGGATTGAATCCGGTGAAAGCACGATGGTCAAGCAGGCTTGCGATACGGCGGAGCTGATCACCCAAGCCCTAGATGTCATCCAACCGATCGCCGAGCAGTCAGCGGTGACTGTATTAGTGGCAATCGTCTCTGCCAAGCTGTGGGCGGACTCCAATCGGATCATCCAAATATTAACTAACCTCTTGAGCAATGCAATTAAATTCTCGCCTGCCGGTGCTAGCGTCTGGCTGACGACTGAGCCTCAAGGCAATCACATCTTGTTCCAGGTTAAAGACCAAGGGAGAGGTATTCCGGCGGAGAATCTTGAAACAATCTTGGAGCGGTTTCAACAGGTTGATACCTCTGACTCGCGTAACCATGACGGTACCGGCTTAGGCCTAGCAATCTGCCGCAGTATCGTGCAACAACATGGAGGTCGGATTTGGGCTGAGAGTATCCTAGGGGAAGGCAGTACCTTCCACTTCACCCTGCCTAGTGGCTTTGAAGCGCCAGTGAAGCGGAACTCAATCCAGGATAAGTGCCATGACCAAGCGAATTCTAGTGATTGATAACGAGCCGTACATTCAGGAAGTGGCCCAAATTTGCCTGCGGACCGTAGCAGGATGGCAGGTTGTGACGGCAGGTTCGGGTCCCGACGGGTTACTCAAAGCGGCGGCTGAGCAGCCCGATGCCATCCTGCTAGATGTGATGATGCCTGATATGGATGGACCCACCACCTTCGAGAATTTACAGGCCAGTACCGCAACTCGGCACATCCCAGTCATTTTTCTAACTGCCAAGGTGCAGGCTTGCGATCTCCGTCGCTATACCAACCTGGGAATCAAGGCAGCGATCGCCAAACCCTTTAGTCCTCTAGATCTAGCTAATCAAGTATCAGTCATTTTAGGCTGGAACCTGAAATAATGCTTGCTCACAAGTTCCTCAAGATGCTTTCTTACCCTCAAAGCAAAGCTAGCCTAGATGGATTTGATCAAAGTCAATTGGCTTGTTTATCTCCTTGACTAGGACGTATCTGCAAATTTAGACCAAGCTCTAGATGTAGTGCGGGCACCAAGTGAGCATCAAGCACACTAACCTTTGAAAAGTAAACGGACTAATAAGCAAGCTCATTGAATCGGGGTGAGCTAACTAGCTCACAATGGCAAAAACTATAATCCTCACTGCGAACTAAGGTACTCAGGGGCAAACCTACCAAGGATCATAGACAACTCATCGATGGCACTTTGTGGATTCAGCGTACTGGCGCCCTGTGGAGTAGCCTACCGCTTCATTACGGGTCTAGCTATCCCTATGGCTGCTACTCTCTTAATTTGGTTGAACTGAGCTGACTTACAACACTGCTAGACTTTGCAGATATGCCTGGGTTAGGCCAACATCCTAAACGCATTTGCACCGAGCTTTTATCAAGAGGTAGTTAGGAGGAAGCTTTAGCTGCAAGTGATCGATTCCTATGGCTGACAAAATCAATCTTGGGGATCATCAGATTGTGACTGCTAGCCCGCTAATATGGCTGTATTGGCTCAGCGCCGTCAAGGAAATCTATGCAAACTAATAGTCCTACTGCTGAAGTGGGGGAACGATTCCGAGATCTGCAACATCAGTTGCAAGATCTGTGGCAAAGTGTTGAATTGATTGAACCTTACGATCGCGATATTCTCGTTCTGCCTTCCCTGAGTCTCGACCAGCGGGAGTTGAAAAAGATTGAAGCCAGCCACTACTACGAAGAACGCCTATTATTTGCGCTGCTCCGGCTGCGGAACCCGCGAACTCGGGTAATTTATGTCACCTCCCAGCCTATTCACCCCAGCATTATTGATTACTATCTGCAATTTACAGGGGTTCCTTATTCCCACACCCGCGATCGCCTGCTATTACTCTCAACCTATGATTTGTCCTCTAAACCCCTAACCGAGAAAATCTTAAAACGGCCGCGTTTACTGCAACAGATTAGGCAAGCCCTCCGGCCGGGCCTATCCTATATGGTGTGCTACAACGTCTCCGCCTTAGAGCGGGAGCTATCTTTGCAGTTAAATGTGCCTTTGTTTGGACTTGACCCTGACCTGCTCTACCTGGGAACCAAAGGGGGCAGCCGCCAGTTGTTTGCGGAAGTAGGGATTCCGTTTCCCGATGGCAGTGGGACTTGTAAGACAGTCTCAGAACTGGCTGTAGCGACGGCAGAACTTTGGGAGCGCCAACCTCAGTCTCGCAAGTTTGTAGTGAAGCTCAACGAAGGCATCTCCGGTGAGGGTAATGCCTCACTAGACCTAGAGGCACTTCAATCAGTAGCTCCAGGCACGGCTGAGCAACCGGAGCGTGTTAAAGCGATTGAGCAGCAATTCCAAAACTTGCACTTCCAGTCGAAGCACGAAAACTGGGAAAATTTCAGCCACCGAATTCCAGAATTGGGCGCAATTGTGGAAGCGTTTGTGGGGGGAGAGGAAAAGCGATCGCCCAGTGTTCAGGGCATTATTACCCCGACTGGCCAGGTAGAAATTCTCTCCACCCACGATCAAGTATTAGATGACCAGATCTTTTTAGGGTGTTCCTTCCCCGCTGATCAGGCCTATCGTTTGCAGCTACAAGAGTTAGGTCAAAAAGTTGGTGAGAAGCTAGCGCAAAAAGGGGTATTAGAGCGGTTTGCGATTGATTTTCTGGCCGTTCGTCGACCGGAGTTACCCACCGGATGGGATCTACAAGCGATCGAAGTCAACATTCGCAAAGGAGGCACCACGCACCCGTTCATGATCCTGCGGTTTTTAACTCAGGGACGTTACGACCGTGATAGCGGTTTATTCTATGGCAAACAAGGCGAACCGAAGTATTACGTGGCTTTAGATAACCTGCAAAAGGATCAATATCGGGGATTATTACCCAGTGATCTGATAGATATTATTGCGACCCATAAGGTATTGCAGTTCGACGCCACTAGTCAAACAGGTAATGTTTTTCACCTAATGGGCTCACTCTCAGAATTTGGCAAGCTAGGCATCACGAGTATTGGCAACTCACCAGAGCACGCCAGCGATCTTTATAACAAAGCTGTTGAAGTCTTAGACCAAGAAACAGACTTCAAAACTTTCTCCAGTGATTCTGCTACAAGGCCAATGGGTTGGCAAAAATGATGCCCTTGCTGTCAAGACCGTCGCTCAGACCAATGGCTGATTTCAGCTATCGTTTTACCCGATTACCTTGGAGGTATCAAGATTAGAGGTGTTGGGCAATGATCGAATCTTGGATGGTGATTGGGGGTGTAACTTTACTCGTCGCTTTAGGTAGTGCTTTGATTAAACCGAGCGATATTGGTTGGGTTGCTTCCCTAGAAAGACCCAGTTGGCTATTTTTTGAACCGCTGATTCCCTTGATTTGGACCGCCATTTTTACTTGTGGCGCTACCTCAGCCTATCTAGTTTGGGAGAAAGACCCGGGCAGTGTCAAAAGTTGGCTATTAATGGGGGGCTACTTACTGCTAGAGTTGGCGATCGTTAGTTATGGCCCGGCAACGCTGCGGCTGAGAAGCCTGGCCGTGGGCACAATCATCGGTGCCGTTGGGGTGGTTTTAGGCATTCTGCTTACTCTGGCAGTCTGGCCGATATCGGGATGGGCTACTTTGTTACTAATCCCGTTTGTCCTCTGGAGCCCGATCGGAACCTATACCACTTGGGAAATGATTCAGCTCAATCCAAGAGCAACATAAATACCGGTACTACGGTAACTTGTAGCTTGCAACCCGAAGCTTAAGCTCACCCTGTCGGGGATCGCGGCTGAATACAAATGCGCCTGATTCGGTTTCACCCCCAGAGAGGAAATCCACTTGTTGTTCCCCCGCTTCAACTTCTCCATTGATACGTAGTTCTGCAAGAACTTGCACCGATTCCGCCGTCTCTCCACCAGTATTAGTAACTTCAAAAGGCAGATAGAACTGTCCTTGTACAGCTTGAACTGGCTGATTGCGCACCGTTAGGACAGATGGCTGTTTCTTGGCGGAAAGCCAATCGTAGAGCACAAGGCCACTAATCGTTGCCAAAATTGCCAGTGCGATACCAAAGGTAGTCTGTTCGGCTGGGGAGCGATCAGAACTGCTTGACTTCCGGTCAGATAAGCTGGTATTTCGATTCATAGAATTAAAATGCTATTGCCAGCCGACCTGCTGCGCCACCAATAGTTGCTGGCAACCCTAGGACCAAGGTAAAACTTAACCACATCGACCAGGGGTCCTCAAAGCTAAGCTTTTGAAAAAACCACAACATAAACATTGCTGCTACCAACGACATTAGGTAGGACATGACCGTTTCACTCATCGGCCGCTGAAAAATACCTTGTTGCTGCTGACGCTTTTGTTGGTTGGCAAAGCCCGCTTCAAACACAATGCCATAGGAAATGACTAGCGATGCCACAATAATCGCTAGCAACCACGGTGGTGATATGGCAGCGGAAAGCATAGGTATTTCATCGGTGGGGGCAATGTTGAAAGCAATAAAAACAGCGCCAATTAAAGTTGCTCCAATGTCAGCAAAGGTGGCGTTGATATCATTTTTGATATGGTTTTTTGCCTCGTCGTCCTTTCCGGCTTCTAGACTGTGCGGCCGATTTTTATCCGGTGTGTCGTTGAGAAACTGACTGGCAACGGCTACGCCGATCGTAAAAGGTACACTCTCAAAGATAATTTTGCCAAGTGCTTCTTGCAAGGGTGTACTAGTTGTAACTTCTTGCAAGAGGAATAAAACAAAAGTGGCGCAGACAATTCCAATTGCGATCGCTTCGATGCTGTCGGTTATCGCATCCGTGGCCCGAATCCCCCCAGCTTTGCGAAAGCCAGAGGTACGATTGAGCAGAAAAACAATGACAAAGGTTGCGAATAGGGCAATCATGAGTCGCAGTGGTTTTGAATAGGAACCAATCCACCAGACTTCCATCGTATACAGCAGGGGAATTCCGAATAAGAAGCCACCAGAGGCCCCCCGAACAATATCGTCAAGCTCGGAAAGCCATTGATTTTTGCGACGACGGCGCATTCTTGCCATGAACTCTTAGGCATAGCTGCCGGACTCATATCACCCTACAAGTCAAGTCTGAGCCCAGCTAAGGAACTAGATGTAAAGATTTTATCATTGTCGACTAGCTCTGATTGGTTGCCCTGGTTGCCATCCACTGGTTGCTCCTCGTTAAACTAGAGCTATGGATGTTAAGAAAAATGAAGACGTGGAAACAATTGCCTTGGGTCCAGCCGGGCCAGAAGTTCAGCCCCTATGTATTGGTACCTGGCAGTGGGGGGATAAAATATTTTGGAATTACGGCAAAAACTACGACCAACAGCAAGTCCATGAAGCTTTCAAGGCAGCGGTAGAGTCTGGCTTGACCTTTTTTGATACGGCTGAGGTCTATGGAACAGGTGACTCAGAAACCCTGATTGGCCAATTTATGAAGGAGGTACCGGCCCCAGTTGCGATCGCCACAAAGTATGGACCTGCTCCTTGGCGCTTCACGGGCCAGTCCGTCGCCGACGCCCTCAGTGGCAGCTTGCGGCGCTTACAGGTTGACCATGTGGCCCTATACCAAGTGCATTGGCCGTTTAGCTTTTTGATGAGCCAACAGACGCTATTGAAGGCCCTGGCAAAGGAAGTCAAACAAGGACGAATTGGCGCTGTCGGGGTGAGTAATTACTCAGTAGAGCAGATGAGGCAAGCGCATAAAATCTTGGCCGCCGAAGGTGTTCCGCTTGCCACGAACCAGGTGCGTTACTCTTTGCTCACCCGGCAGATTGAGCGCCAGGGTCTCCTAGATGCTGCCCGGAAGTTAAGTATCAAAATTATGGCTTACAGCTCCTTAGCTCAAGGGCTATTGGGCGGCAATTACACGCCAGAAAATCTTCCCACTGATGCGCGGCGTTTTGACCAGCGGTTTAGTCGCAGCGGGTTAGCAAAAATTGCACCCGTAATCCATTTGCTGCAACAGATTGGGCAGGCGCATGATCGCACCCCCGCCCAAGTTGCGTTGAACTGGTTGATCGCTCAAGGAGATGTGATTGCGATCGCTGGGGCTAAATCCCCTGAGCAAGCACGACAAAATGCTGGAGCTTTAGGTTGGTCTCTCAGCACAGAAGAAGTTGACCGTCTAGAAGAAGTTAGCCGTCCCTGGCTTAACTAGGTTGCCCTGAACTGCTGCTCACTGCTTGCCGCAAATTTCCTTGGTGCTGTTCTAGAAGTTGCTCACCCTGCTCACGGTTAAGGCCTGTCCAATGCATGAGCAGGGCTAATTTGACGCTGCGACCACTTTTTTCTAGTAATCCAGCCGCTGCCTGCCGGTCTAGAGCCGTCAAATCTTGCAAAATTCGCAACGCCCGGTCGTGAAGTTTGTGGTTTGTCACGGCGACATCGATCATGCGATTGCCGTAGACTTTGCCTAGATGAACCATCACACTCGTTGAAAGGATATTCAAGGCCAGCTTGGTCACCGTGCCTGCTTTGAGGCGAGTCGACCCGGCAAGTACTTCCGGTCCAACCAGGAGGCGAATATCAACATCCACAACTGCGCTCACCTGCTCAGCCGGAACGCAAGCAATGAAGACGGTCGTAGCGCCTCGCTCCCGTGCTGCCTCCAATGCGCCGTGGACAAACGGTGTTGTCCCACCCGCTGCAATGCCAACCACGACATCTAAGGCGGTAATTTGACGCTGGGCGATCGCGGCTTTACCATCCTCAGCCCGGTCTTCTAAATCTTCAGAGCTGCGGACGAGTGCTCCTGCTCCCCCCGCAATAATCCCTTGGACCAGCTCCGGTGGCGTGCAGAAAGTGGGGGGACACTCAGCAGCGTCCAGTACCCCCAAGCGACCACTAGTTCCCGCACCCACATAAAATAATCGTCCCCCTTGACGGAGGGCTTCGGCACTGCGGTCAATCGCTTGGGCAAGTTCGCTCCGAGCAGCAGCGATCGCCGCGATCACCTGGGCGTCTTCTTGGTTGAATAAATCAACTAACTCTAGAGAACTTAACTGGTCCAGATTCTGGCTGCGCGGATTGACCTGCTCTGTCAACAGATGTCCCCGCCCGCTAAACTGATCAGGGGTAGGGGATGATGCAACCCGCCCTACCGTCACGGGATGATCATTCGAGGAGACTGGGTAAGAGTCGGAATTGATGGATGTCAAGATGAGAGGCCAAATTCTTCACAACAGAATCCAGTCTACTGCTGAACCTTAACTTGTGACTTCAGCCATCTCAATGACTCGATCTTCATAATCCTTGACCAGAAAGTTCAAAGGTTTCTCCCGCCGAACTTTAAACTTGAGCCGCCGGGTTTCCACTCGCATCAAGACTTGCTCTAAACAATCCCGGTCAAAACAAACATGTCGCTGGCGATTTTTTTCACCGGGGCTGGCGCCTGAGATGACATGGAGCTGCACATTTTTCTTAAGCTGGTACCAAAGACCGTCAGGATTTGTAAATCCTTTAGTGGCAGAACGTCCCAGATCAGCAGACATATAAAGTGGATCGACACCGGATAAGCCAAGGGTTTGTTCGTAGTTGTAGTAATAGTGCAGTGGAACTTCAGCTGTGGCAAGCCGTAGATCCCCCTCATAAAACTGGCGGGCTGCTTCTAAATCAGACACCATTACGGTGTGGACCTTCGGTGCGCTGGAAAGGAACATCCACATCGCGCCAGCATACGCTACTAACAGCATCACCATGACCCCTTGGGTCGAAAACAAGCTGTCCAAGGGCAGGCCCGGCCAAAAAGCAGCCATGACAGGTAAAGGCTCTACAGGATTAATAATGCAAGGCATTAAATTCATCACAAGGAAAGCGAGAAATTCAGTTTCGAGAATAGATGACGCAAAAAACTGTGAGAATAGTCTCAGTATAGCTAGCTGATAGCTCTAAATCTAATTGAGAAAAACAGAAAGAAGTTTTATCTCTTAGAGAGTGTATAACCTCCCGAGAAGATTTTTACGATTAAACTCAAGGTTTTTGAGCCTTCTCCGACAACGCCTTGACTCTTTAACTGTTGTCTAGGTTTTGCCCAAATTGCAAATCGTGTCATCACCCACAGCAATACCCGTAAGTTGTCGTAACATCACTGCTGCTAACTCAAATGGCAAAAATACTGCCAGCAAACAACTCAGACGCATCAATTCGATGGACGTTTGTTGATAGGTATTGATGCCCAAAGCGCTATCAAGCGGTGTCTGCTGGCTACCCAAACATCGGTGGGGACAACGCCCCACTCGTCATTTCCATTCCACTGCTCCCACTAAGGTTAGCATCTGCCGCTTAACAAAACCCTTGCTCACAAGGCTTGTGCCGCACACGGCACAACACTCCCAATGAGTAGGAACTTGAGCGCGTTCTGTCAGTTGTTGTTCCACGATTGCTCTAGCAATCCATAGCCCCATCTGCCATGCGGTTAAAATCAAGGTCGTTAGAGACATGGCTGAGCTGATTTAATTGCTTTGCACAACTGTTGCCAGTCTGGACTTCTAAAGCGCGTTGTTCAATCAGAGAAAGCATCAAAGTTGAGCGAGAAGTCAATAAACAACAGCACTATAAGTTTGGTCGGTGCATTCAGGAAATCAGCCTGGGCATGACACACTACTGGAAAAATCGTGAACCATTAAACGTTCATAAAACCGCCGTCTACAACAAAATCAGCCGCACTTACGTAAGAAGATTCGTGACTGGCAAGAAAGACAACGGTGGATGCAATCTCTTCCGGCTTGCCTAAACGTCCTAAAGGAGCAGTTTTGATCACGTATGTTGCAAACTCATTCATAACTTCCGGTGACAGTCCCATTTTACTTTGGAATGCTGTTGGCACTAATCCAGGACTGATGGTGTTAACCCGAATTCCGCGAGATGCGAGTTCGGCAGCAAAGGTACGAGCTAACGACCGCACCGCCGCTTTGCTCGCAAAATAAACGCTTCCCATCGCCATGCCTTTTTCATGCACTGCCGAAGCGTTCAGAATAATGCTTGCCCCTTCATTCAGCAGTCCAGCCAGCTTTTGTACCGTGAAAAAGGCTCCCTTGACATTGATATCAAATTGGTCGTTATAGAATTTCTCGTCAATTGCTTCGAGTGGGGCAAAAGAACCAATTCCGGCATTGACAAACAGAATATCGAGCCGACCAAACTCTTCTTGCACCCGATCCGATAGACTTGTCAGATCTGAAAGGGATCTCACGTCCGCGTGGACTGGGATTGCCACTGAACCCAGTTGGTTGGCGGCGCTAGCAAGACGCTCTCGATTTTGTCCCGTAATGATTGCCCTCGCGCCCTCGGCTAAGAATTGTCTTGCGGTTTCAAAGCCAAGCCCTGTTGTGCCACCTGTAATCACGGCTGTTTTACCCTTTAATCTGTCCATGTTCATTCCCCTATTTGCAATTACTAAATTTAGACCAATCGGTTTAAGTTAAGCTAAAAAAATCTAGGTCTTCTTAAGCAGTGCCATTGTAGACTTGACTACGCCCTCAAGCAGCGATTCATCATGGAGAACTCGACCCGCTAGTGCCATTCCTTGTGTTGTACACAGCAGCATTCGAGCTAGCTCACGCGCATCAACTGACAAATTGAGTTCGCCAACTGCCTGAGCGCGGGTTACGGCTTTGCAGTAAGCATCCTCTAGCTGCCTAAGATAACTGCGTAGAATTGCTGCCATTTCTTCATCAGCGGTGGTAAAGTCCGCAATGTTTGTCCCAATCATGCAGCCTTTACTACCAGGAAGACCATGTATAGTTTGCATAGTTTCGAGGGTCTGCTCAATATTGGCAAGGGGAGAACCTGGAGCCGATAGCTGCTCTCGAATCGATTTGAGTATTGTCTGAGCATAATGCTCCAGAGCTTTGAGAAACAAAGACCGTTTGTTCCCAAACGTGTCATACAAGCTTTTTCGACCAATCTCCATGCATTTGAGCAGTTGAGAGAGACTTGCTGCCTCATACCCTTGCGCCCAAAAGACTTCCATCGCCTTTTCAAGGGCGACTTCAGGATCGAATTGCTTATCAGGTCCTCGGCTCATGCGGACACAATAGCATTACTTAGACCAAGTGGTCAATATTTTTTTCCTTGGATGAAGAGCAAGTCAATCGTTCCGTCAAAGAATTCAAGCGGCTAATGATGCGTCATTGACTTTTTTGTACTCCCCCAATGATTCAGATGCGCCCCTCTTCGTAGTAATTTCCAGTTTTCCCAGAATAAATTGCTGTTCTACTACTCCATGAGCGTGCCTATCTGGAGGGTCAAAACCTGGCTCTTCGCTGTGCTCGTAGGACAACATGATTTAAAGCTTAATTTTCGATGTAGTTAGAAAAGTTAGCAGTACGCTTTAACTTAAGAAGTAATTTCCTCTCCAAAAGTTACAGCTTCAGAATTTCCCAGTCTTTGAGGAGTGCCGATGAAAGCGCTACTAGTCTGGCCTATCTTACCTAATTCTTTCTGGTCCTACCAGGAAACCCTTGATCTAGCAGGTTTACGATCAACCAACCCTCCTCTGGGTCTAATTACTATTGCTGCTATGCTGCCCTCAGACTGGGAAATCCGGTTTGCAGATCGCAACGTTTGCCCGGAAACAGCGGCTGACTGGGAATGGTGCGACTTGGTTATCATCTCAGCAATGATCATCCAAAAAGCCGATTTTAGAACGTTAATCCAAAAAGGGATAGCACTAGGTAAAAAGGTGGCAGTGGGCGGTCCCTATCCAACTTCCGTTCCTGAATTTGCCCTAGAAGCTGGAGCCCACTACTTGATTCTGGATGAGGGAGAATGTACGGTCCCATTATTCTTAGAAGCTCTAGCTAGAGGCGATGAACGAGGCATTTTTCGGTCGCCTGAGAAACCCGATGTTACCCAGACCCCAGTTCCCCGGTTTGACCTGCTTAATCTGGATGCCTACTTAGCGATTACAGTCCAGTTCTCACGCGGCTGCCCATTCCAGTGCGAATTTTGCGACATCATTAACCTCTATGGTCGTAAACCCCGTACTAAAACACCGGAGCAGATGCTGGCTGAATTTGACGTTCTCTATCAAATGGGCTGGCACCGCTACGTATTTGTGGTTGATGACAACTTTATCGGCAATAAGCGTAATGCCAAGATATTCCTGCGGGCCTTGATTCCCTGGATGGAAGGCCACAACTATCCCTTTATCTTGCTGACAGAGGCTTCCCTCAACCTGGCCGAAGATGAAGAAATGGTAGAGTTGATGGTCAAGGCTGGGTTCACGATTGTCTTTATGGGAATTGAAACTCCCGATACAGAGAGCCTAGTCGGGATTCACAAGTTACAAAATACGCGTCATTCTCTGATTGAATCCTGCCACAAGATTACCCGCGCCGGGTTGCAAATTATGTCTGGGTTCATTATTGGGTTTGACAACGAACGTCCGGGTGCCGGTCAACGTATTCAAGCCTTCATCGAGGATACGGGCATTCCTCAAGGTCAGTTCAGCTTGCTCCAGGCATTACAGAACACGGCTATGTGGGACCGCCTGAAGCGTGAAAATCGGTTGCTTAATGGCTTGGGCACCTTTCATCAGGGGGCGATCATGAACTTTGTGCCGACGCGGCCTGTTGAAGACATTGTTGAAGAATACATTGATGCTTTCTGGCAAATCTACGAACCTTTGCCATTTCTCAAGCGTACCTTCCGCCATTTCATGATGATGAATGGTTGGCGGGGCAAGTCGCAGCGTCCAATTACCCGGCATGAAGCCCGCCTGTTCCTGGCAGTTTGCTGGCGTCAGGGTGTACTCCGCTCCACCCGCTTCCGCTTTTGGTGGCAACTAGGCGCGATCGCGCTGCGTAAACCACAGCTTTTCTATGACTACTTTGTGACGTTAGGGGTTGGTGAACATTTTTTCACCTTCCGCCATGAAGTTAAAGCTCAGCTACTAGCACAATTAAACGCATTAGAGCAGGCCCAAGTAATGGAGCCGGAGACCTTAGCTGCAGCTAATCAGGTAGAAGAAGTAAGCTTGCTGACGGGTGGTTAGTCTGATACTCTACTTGAGCTCAGTTTTTCAATTTACTAGCGATCAATGCACTTAAGCTAAAAACCGACTGATCAAATTGAGGCTCCTGCCATAGGGTATGAGGAGGATGTCAACACATAGAGCTATGCTTAATCGTAAGGTTGTTCCCATCGATTATGTCAAAAGGCTCCTCGCTTCCACCGACCATCCAGCGGATTGCTACCTCTTTTCGGATCACAGGTTGGGTTGGGTTTTGGGTCCAGTTAGTGTTAGGGGTTGTCTCTAGTCTGATCCTGCTGTTTGCAGTTTTCTCGACTCGCAGCGATCGCAATAACGCCAACAATCCGGGCACTGGCTTTGGGCTATTCCTCGCTGTATGCGGAATTTTAGTGCTGGCCGGGAGCCTTTATTGGGCGTTTATGTATACTCGCCTGGGCAGGCGCCTGCAAAACTCAACTCCAGGGGACCATCCAAGAAAAGGGGAGATGATTAAAGCCCTGCAAGCTGGATTAATCGTGAATTTAGTGGGAATGTTATTGACCTTACTGGGCGCAGAAGCGATTATTGGGGTTCTCCTAGCAAAATCTCTCACCCAGGGACAAGGAGCGGCGTTCTACAACCCTAGTCGTTTGATTGAAGCAGTAGATATCTTTGTGGTTCAAGCAAATACGAATGTTGTCGCCGCTCACTTTGCCGGCATTATCACTTCCCTCTGGTTGCTTAGGCGCATCCAGCAACCTTAGTAACGGAAACTATCAAAGACTTTGAGGCACTTTCTGACCAAAAATTGAACTTGCACTATTTACGGCTAGGCGGTTGGCTTTCCTTTGTCTTAACGTTCCTGCTGTCCAAAAGCAGATAGCTTGGTGACCCAAGAATGACGTAAATCTTGGTGGCGGCGTAACGGATTTATTCTACTGGGCAGCAACGCCAACACTTTCTCCCATCAGCCTCAACCATGAACTATAATAAAGCTATAAGCATGGGGCTGTAACGGTTTCGACGTTTTAGTCAACGTACCCTCGTGATTCAGGCCGAGAGTGAGTCTTCTCTCGTTAATACCGGGCTTAAAATCAGTACATGCGAACAACATCGTACCTTTTGCTCGTAAGGCAGTAACCGCCTAAAAACCTCTCATAGGTTTGAGCGTCTGTAGTTTGACTCCGTTAAAGGCTATAGACTTAACCCCAACGGATGCGCTAGTGAGCTGCCTCTGGTCAGCTGGCTAGCAAAGAAATTTACCAGAGCATCCTACCGTCCGGGATAAAGGACGGTTCCCGCTTCGAGGACTAGAGAAGCTAAGCCTGTGAAGGAACGAGGAGCTAATAGCTAAAGCGGACACGGGTTCGACTCCCGTCAGCTCCACTCAAAATACTTAAGATGCCTAGTTGCTAGTTCAACTGGGCTTTTTTATTTCCATTGTTTGGTTACACAAAGGCTACAGATTGCCCAACGTTGGAGTTCTCCTGGTGGCGTTGGGCATTGACACTGGGGGCATAAGGGTAAAGATCGCGATCGCGCTTGGATTTGGTTAGCCCAGCGGGTAAAAGCCAAATTTGGACCAGCGGACCTAATTACGGGCGCGATAGCAGAGGTAGCCTCCTGCGGGAGTTGACTAGGATGGCTTTGCTGTAGCTGCTTAAAACTAGGTTGTGGTTGAGGTGGGCTATGCCATTGAGTGGTCGAAAATCGGATATCCACTAGCGGTTGGAGCAACTTAGCATTCAGTTTGTCTAAGATACGCTGGCGTTCAAATGCTAAATTCTGTGCCCATACGGAGCTAGATGCGGCTACTTTAAGCACTTGCTGCTGAGTAATCGCAAACGGCCGGGTCTGAGCTTCAACGACTGGGCCAACAACTTCAGGCCAGCAGCGGCGTAGGTATTGAAACTGCTGGTGTTGTTGCCACTCGCTCTGGTTTTGTAAGGAACCCAAAACCCGGTTCAGGGATTCAAAGCTCATGCTACTGGAACAAAGGCCATAGAGGACTGGAGTGAAGCCAGGTGTTGAGGCTGGTAAACACCCCTTGGCTGCTAAGCTTACAGCGATCGCGCGATTACTGCCACTTTTGTTTAGAAGAGTTTATCGCCAAATTCCTGGCAACAGCTATGAAATAGGATGGGGCGTCAACATCTGGTGTTATGACTCCAAGTTACTTTATCGAGTTGGTTTAAGGCCATTAGCATTCATCATTTACACCTCACCAGGGGTGTTGTAGGAGCCACCATAAGTGGATGCAGCAATCTCGTCGAGGGTAATTACCCCAGGACGTTGAGGACGGAGGAAAAGCGATTGGTCGAGCAAATGAAGTTTTAGCCCAAGTAGATCAAAGCACCCGTCAGCTGCAAGAGCAAGAAAAAAAGCTGGCTCCTCTAGACTAATCCCCGCCAACCCGGTTATGAAATAAGTACTATCTACCCAGAAGGGATGCAATGGCAATACAGGACGCCCTATCAGCAGCAGGTTTTCAGGTTTAGGCTGCCTTATTGCTAGCTTAAAGATAGTTACGGTCACTGAAACCAGCCTATCTTGTGAGGGCATATGATAGCGGCAACCGTTCCAACTCACCTCAGGCAGCCTACTGCTGATCAAAACATGGAGGTAATCGATGGCAGTTGAATACGATCTGGTGGTGATTGGCGGCGGCTCTGGGGGGCTAGTGGTAGCCAGTGCAGCCGCCCAACTGCAAGCCAAGGTGGTATTGGTAGAGCGCGATCGCTTGGGCGGGGATTGCCTGTGGCACGGCTGCGTTCCTAGCAAGTCTCTGATTCATGCCTCACGGCTAGCCTATCAGGTCAAACACGGCTCCCGATTTGGGATTCATAGCCATAAGCTTGAAATTGAATTTGCTAAGGCCACTGGCTTTGTGCAGCAAGTGATTAGCACTATTGAAAAGCACGATGCCCCGGAGCGATTTGAAGCGGAGGGGGTTGAGATCATTTTTGGTTCTGGTCAGTTTGTGGATCATCGCACCTTTGAGGTGAACGGCCGCCGTCTGCGAGCGCGAGCCTTTGCGATCGCTACAGGTTCACGACCCAGCGTCCCCTCAATTCCTGGCCTTCAGGAAGCCGGTTATCTAACCAATGAAGATGTCTTTTCGCTGCAACAACGTCCCGATTCCCTGGGGATCATTGGTGGGGGGCCGATTGCTTGTGAGCTAGGACAAGCCCTTTCCCGCTTGGGCTCCCAGGTTACGATCATTGCCGCTAGTCAACACCTACTCCCGAAAGAAGACCCAGAAGCAGCCCAGGTGATTGCAGCACAGTTTGAATCAGAAGGTATTCGGGTCTTAACTAACACCCGCGTTGAGCGTGTTGAGGTTCGGGACAGGCAAAAGTATCTCTGGGTAGGAGACCAAAAGATTGCGGTAGAACAGGTCTTCGTTGCGGCGGGGCGAACTCCGAACACTGAATCATTGAATCTGCCGGTGGCAGGGGTTGAGGTAGGTAAACAGGGAATCCAGGTCAATGCCAAACTCCAAACCTCTAACCGTCGAATTTATGCCTGCGGTGACGTGATTGGTGGCTACCAGTTCACCCATATTGCCGCTTATCAAGCATTTACTGTGCTCAAAAATACTCTAGCCCTACCGTTTAGCAAAGTGGATTATCGTGTTGCTCCCTGGACAACCTTTACGGAGCCAGAACTGGCACGAGTGGGGTTGAGCGAACAGCAGGCCAGAGAACGCTACGGAAACCATATCTATGTCCTCAAGCAGAATTTTGCAGAGGTTGATCGCGCCCAGGCGGACGCAGCAACCAGAGGGTTTGCCAAAGTGATCACCCGCAAGAACGGTGAGATCCTAGGAGCCCATCTGGTTGGCCCCGCAACTGGGGAACTCATTCACGAGATTGTGCTGGCGATGTCCCACAATCTGAAAGTTTCTGCTTTGGGTGGTATCCATGTTTATCCCACCCTATCGGAGGTCAACAGCAAGATTGCCCTTCAATATACCAAGCAGAAGTATGCTAAAAACCAGCAGCTCAAAGGCTTGCTAGAGAAGTTCTTTCGCTTCCGTCGTTGGCTCGTAGCTTCTTGACGCCCGCCTAAAAGGGCCTATTAAGGCTCGTACTGCTTTTGAAAAGGGTGTATAAACTTCTCACCGGATGTCAACTTAACTTTTCTCCTCAGCGGCCGGAGCATGATGAACAACCGTTGTTATCTCTTGGGTAATCATCCTCTTCTGATCATTTCTTTGGCCAAAGGTAAAAAAGCGGCGATGGCCTGCAGTCTGCCTTTGACAATCGCCTTAGTCTGGGCAATCACAGTCACTACCACAGGCCAATCTGACGAAAGCTCCAAGATTTGAGCCGCTTTAATTCTCTAGCGGTTACGTTTACCAAAGCCAGCTATACCTTTAGAGACAATTACTCGATCCCCCTCCGTTCTGCACCTCCTCAAGCATAGGTATGTAGAGGAGTTTTCTGTACAGGCCAAGGCTCTGGCTCCCCAACCTAAAGTATGAGCCCCTCCCATGTACTTATGCCAATTTCCTTGCTAACGCGCTTCCTAGCTCCAAGCCAAGCACCCCTAAAATGGCGCTACCAGCCCAGTACAATAGGGCATAGTCTTGGCCCCCAGTGCGCAACAGCATAGATGTATCTAAAGCATAGGTAGAAAAAGTTGTATAAGACCCTAAAAAGCCAACCGCAATTAGCAGACGTAAATCTGGGGCAGTGATAGCCCGCTCTAGAGTTAGAGTGACGAAAAAACCCATCACCAGGGCACCAGAGAGATTAATGATCAAGGTTCCGTAAGGGAAGCTGGTTCCTAACCAGCGAGCAAAGAGTAACGTGAGGTAGTAGCGGCTCAACGCTCCAGGAACTGCCCCAAAGCTGATAGCTAAAGGAGCGCGAATCAGCGGATCTACAGAGGCTAGTAAATCCATAGCTTTACCCAATCTACTAGATAAAAGATGCAGCATACTGGCTAGCGTCCAATGGCTCCTGAGTGGTCTATGTCCAACTTTATTTCCTTTACCCCTGAAAAGTAATGATGCATTTACATTCAGCCTCTAGACTAAATTAGAACCTTACCAGACAAAGGGAAATTTGAATGAAGATAGCATTTGTCACTAGCTGTCTAGAACCTGAGAAGGATGGCGTTGGTGACTATACCTATTTGCTTGCCCAGGAATGTGTTAAACACGGTTATGGGTGCTGCTTGCTATCGATCAATGACCGTTTTTCGCCTCAAGTCTCTTACTTTGATGTTGAGATGAATGGCAAGAAAATTCCAGTTCTGCGCTTACCTGCGCATCTGCCCTGGAGCCAGCGTATAGCCCATGCGCAAGAATTGTTTGCTGCCTTTCAGGCAAGCTGGCTCAGCTTACAATTTGTCCCCTATGGGTTTCAGGACAAAGGTATCGTTTTTAATCTTTGTCGCTGGCTGCCCCAAATCTCTAGGGGGCAAAAAATCCACATCATGTTTCATGAGCTGTGGATTGGTCAAACTGTCGGAGCAAAGTTAAATCAGCGCTTCATTGGTTCGATTCAGAAATTCTTTATTCTGTGGTTAGTTAAGCAACTTCAGCCCGACGTAATACATAGTAGTAACGCTGCCTATATTCAATTGTTAAAGCAGCATGGTATTACAGCAGGCCGCTTGCCCCTGTTTGGCAACATTCCCATAACTGAACAAAATGCAAATAATTGGCTATTTCCTGTCCTTCAAACTGCAGGCTTAGAGATTACCGAAGGCAATCGGGAGCAATTTTGGCTGGTCGGCTTTTTTGGAACGTTACAACCGATCTGGCCACCCGAACCCCTATTCACCTATCTATATCAGGCAGCACAGCAGCATCATAAGAAAATTGCGATGATTTCAATTGGGCGCTTAGGGTCGGGGAAAAATCTGTGGGAAGACTTAGCTAAAACCTATGCTTCCAAGTTTACCTTTTTACAGTTAGGGAACTATCCAGCCGAGCAAGTGTCGGCCTTCCTGAATTCTATTGATGTTGGTGTTGCGACATCACCCTACCTACTAGTCGAAAAGAGTGGTACTGTCGCTACCATGCTGGAGCATGGGCTACCTGTTATCGTAAACCGAGATGAAGTAAGGCTGACATTACACTCAAGCCCAATCGAAACAGATGAGGCACAGTTGTATAAAATGGAGGCCAACTTGCCAGATAAAATTAGTGAATATCTTTACCGCAAACCAGCCAAATCACGTTTAACAACAACGGTTAGCAAATTCCTAGAAGACCTACATTGTTCAACCTTAAAAGTCTCCCACTGACTGCACGAACATTCACGATTTGGCAAGTGAAATAGTATCAGAAAAGTATTAGTAGACTCTTGTGAAGATTCTAATTTCATCCCACGTGTTTTATCCTAGCGTGGGCGGTATTGAGACAATTTCCGAGATGCTGGGCCAAGAGTTTATCTGCCAAGAGCATGAAGTAAAACTGATCACCCAGACAGCAGCCACTGATGAAAAAAATTTTCCGTTTGAAGTTATTCGTCAACCGCAACCCCAGCAACTACTTAGTTTACTGTGGTGGTGTGATGTTTACTTCCATAACAACATCAGTTTAAAGACAGTTTGGCCCTTGTTAGCAATTCGTAGACCTTGGGTAGTCGCTCACCGGACTTGGATTTCTCGGCTTGATGGCACTTTAGGCTGGCAAGACTATTTGAAACGGTCTTTGCTGCCGTTTGCCACTAGCATTTCAATTAGTAGGGCGGTAGCCAATCATTTGCCCGTTTCATCCACGGTTATTGGTAATCCCTACCGTGATCATCTCTTTTACGAGATGCCAGAGCTACCTCGCGAGCGAGAGCTTGTGTTCGTCGGTCGCCTGGTATCTGATAAGGGAGTTGGCCTGTTAATTGAGGCACTAAAAGAACTTAAAGAGAAAGGCCTTACTCCTAAATTAACCGTCATTGGCACAGGTTGTGAGCTAAAAAAGTTAGAGCAACAAGCTCAAGGCCTTAACGTCGAAGCTCAGGTTAGTTTTGTTGGGACAAAAACTGGCTTAGAGCTGGTTCAGTTGTTAAATCAACACCAAATCATGGTGGTGCCATCGCTTTGGGCCGAGCCATTTGGGATTGTTGCCTTAGAAGGTATTGCTTGTGGTTGTGTTGTGGTCGGCTCAGAAGGCGGAGGACTAAAAGATGCTATTGGTCCTTGTGGCATTACGTTCCCCAACGGTGATGTCCAAGCTCTAACTCAACGGTTATTTGAGTTGTTGTCAAACTTAGACAAGCTGGTTGATTACAGAGAAAAGGCTAAAGAGCACTTGCCTAAACATACTAGTGCCGAAGTTGCGAAGGCTTACTTGAGGGTTATTGAAAGTGCTGTCAATCGCGATCAATAGAAGCCATGGAAATGGCTCAAAGCCGCTTCATCTTTACCAACGAGAGTAACTCGTTACGAGAAAAAATAGCGGCTAATTCTGGATAGGGAATAGCCAATCCTTCTGAAGTAATGACATATTGCATTCCCTCCCGTTTCACCTTACCAGCTACTAGACCAGCTTCACGCGCTAGCTTGTACCACTCGTTGAAGTCTTTATCTGCTGAAGTTGGCTTTAAAACCAAAATTCCTTGGGCGTTTACTCGGTAAGCATCTCCGACGTGACCCGTACGCTCGTAGAGCAGCTGGTGAATATATTGATCCAATTTGATTTCGTCGCGAATTTGGGGTCGATAAAATGCTTTGATTTGCGACTCTACGCCCATTGCTTCCAGGCGGTCGTGTAGTTTGCGGCTATCTTTCTGTAGGTAAGCCGTTCGAGCGGTATCGTCACGTAAAAATTGGAGAATAATTGGCACTGGAACGCCACCAACGGTTAACCATTTATTTGTCAGCAGTAGCGTTCCAAAACCAACAAACAGGATTAATCCACCAAAAAGTAACGTCGCGACCCGCAAGCCAGTTTTACTACTATCACGATAGGGTATAGCATGGGTTCTGCTTGGGCGAGGAACAAATCTCCGAGTCATACTCGCGGGCTATTCAGGGACCGCATTCACTTTAACCCAGCTCTAAATTTAGTGACAAAAATCGGTTACGATTCTACTGCTGGAATGGTCAAACCCATGAATGCAATCTGGTGGGTTGAAATCTTCTAGATAATTAATTTGGGTTTGGTAATAATTTCTACAGGGTGAAGGCGATGTCAGACGTGGAATCATGAGACTTGGCTGGTGTGCCTGTCGTGACTCGTCCGCCTGCCTGACTTACTGACTTACCGGCTCCGCTAATCATCCTTTGGCATGGTGTAAGAAGCAGTTCCCATGGGTGTAGGAACGGTATCAATGGACTAAGGCATCAGAAGCAGCTAAACAGCGTCCAGACTTTGTTGCTCGTGCAGCAAATATTGCCTAGCGCCATATCCAATCCTCGCCATTATATTTGTTCATGCTACACAGGCGGAAGCGTATGCACACATTATTTGCCTGTGAGCCAACACTACGAGCAAGCTAATCAGTCACAGTGTCTAGCTCTGCGCCCCTTTAAGTATCTGAAGCATCATCTTGATCTTGCAGACAGAAATAAGTCTCCTGAAAGCAGAAGGATATAGCTAAATCACAACGATTTGTTGCTGGGTAGTTTAATCAACATCTGGCTCCATCAGATAATCTGCTGAGTAGACGATGCTTAGACTTCAAGCTAGCTACTTGTAATTCAAAATCTAAAATCCCAATGGTTTAGGGTAACCAAAAATCTGGTAAGGCTTTGCTCCAGTCGCGCACTTGCTGATTGATCGTGCGCGCAAATCGGATATGAGGTTCATCGGCTTCTACCGGCAGGATGTGTGCTTTGACACCCTGCTTCAAGCGGTCAATAACTAAGTTTGCAGCTTCCAGGCCCGTGACAAAGGCTTTTTCTTGAGACCAAGAACCGTGGCGGTTAACAATCCAGTCGCCACTCATAAATAGGTTTTCAAAGCTGGTTTGGCCAGGTAATAGGTATTGGTAGCTACCCGGTGCAAAGTGCGTGACTGCTCGTGGTAAGCGGATCACACTACTGTCAACTACCTTGGCATGGCGAAAAGCCGGAATACAGGTTGCCAAGTCTTGCTGGACCAGCGGGACCACTTGCTCGTCACTTAAAGGTAGTAACTGGTTGGCATGGTAGAAATCTACTTCAACAACTGTTCCGGGTTCATTGCGATATTCATCGTGCAGGGCATTCAGGTCAAAAAAAGTCCAACCCGTCGTAGCATTAAATCCAAAGCAGGCGTTTGACGGCTGAGGAATTGTAATTTTGCGATCAAACCAGAGACGGGTGGCCAGCACATCGACGGCACCCAAGTTTGCTAAATTTCGAAACTCTTGGCGATCGCGCAAGGTAGGGCTGCCCAAAACAATCTTTTGCATACCGCTCACCCCAACGGCAAAGATCACGGCATCTGCTTGAAACACCTCATCTCCGCAGACCACAGCCGATACCTGACCTGTGCTGTCAAGGGTGAGATCGCTGACTCGCCGCTGAGTCAGCACCTGGCCTCCAACCCGCTCAATGCGTTCCACCCAAGGCAGGAAAATCTGCTCTCCTACAGTCCCCCGGCACCAAACCACATCAAAGTTAGGCTGATGAGCCAAGATGAAATAGTAAAGCATCCCCAAGGCGGCAGCTGCCGAACACTGTTCTCCCGGTGCAAATAATCCCACCAAGAGCATCGGCTCGAAGGAATCGCGATAAAGTCGTGCAGAAACCCCAAAATCCTTGAATAATTCTCGAGCCGTTACTGAGTCGTAGCGCCGCCAAGCAGCATCGGAATTATCAAAATCAGCGACAGCATACAGTAAAGGCAGTGCGGACAGACGGTCAATCAGTGGCAAGCGATGAAACCGAGTATACAAGAAAGTTCCCAGAGGAGTCGGAAGCCGGGGTAAGTCTTGAAAAATTGGCGACTCCACCTCCAGACCTGCCGGCGAGTACTGGGAGGAGCGGGTGAAGGGGGTAAAGGGATGTAGTCCCAGTTCCTGGACCAGGGAAAAAATATTGCGGTAGGGATACCAAAAACCATGAATGCCAGCTTCAATTGATCGCCCAGCCGTGGTTTTCCACCCAGCTACCAGGCCACCGGGGTAGGAACCTGCTTCCAGTAACGTTACGTCGTATCCTTGTTTGGCCAGATGATAGGTAGCTCCTAACCCAGCCCAACCAGCGCCGACAACTACGACTCGTCGGGTCTGTGCTCTCTCATCTGTAGCGGATTGCATGCAGGTTTAAGTTCTATCAGGCCAGATGGATGTCAAAATCTCAACTTCAACCTGGGGGAAAGCTGCTGCCCATTCAGGCCAGGGCTGCCGAGAATGTAGCTCTTGGCAGGTTGAAGCACCCCTTGAGGGTACTGCTAGGTCAGCTCCTTGGCTATTTAGATAAGACGGCGACTCCCCACCGGAGATGCCACGTGAATGCTTGGTGATAGACTCCATAAGCTATTCCCCTGATTGGCTGATAATATAATCGCCGCTCCTTGGGGATTGAGCACCCATCACCGTTAAAACTTTACAAAAGTAACCACTTCACTTGCCTATACTTTGACCTCACGCAGGTGAGCACGGGGATTAAAGCTCCGGGCTGCCCTAATTTTTTCGTAATACTCTCGCTCTTCCGCGCTCAGGTTCTTCGGTGGGACAATCTGGAGCTTCACAATCTGGTCACTGCGGCCGGTCTGAGGTCGGGGCCAGCCTTTACCCCGTAGTCGCAGCGATTGGCCGGAGCGAACCCCAGCAGGAATATTGAGCTGCACTGTACCTTCTGGGGTGGGAACTTCCACTTGAGCACCGAGCACCGCTTCATCTGGGGTAATTGGCAGCTCACAGACCAGATTATCCCCATCAAACTTGAAGAAAGGATGGGGCTGGATCTCCACAACCAGGTACAGGTCTCCACGTTCCCGCGTGTAGGGATTGACTTGCCCTTTGCCTTTGACGCGGATGCGGCTACCAGGTTTGGCACCGGGGGGAATGCGTACTGTAATGGTTTCATTCCCTAATCCCAGTCGCTTCTCTACCCCCTGAAAGGCTTCAGCAAAGGTTAACGCGATCGCAGCCTCAGCATCGGTAGACATGCCGGGGATTTGTGAGCCAAAGTTAGCAAAATCTTCAAAGCCTGCAAACCCGCCTGAGCCTCCGGGCGTACGGTAGGTATAAGATTGTTGGCTATCAGGGCTAAAGCCCCCGAATCGGCCTAACAGCTCATTGATAAAGTCGTCAAAGTTTGTGTACTGGCCGAAATCAAAATCAAAGCCACCCACACCTGCTCCGCCAGGGAAGCCACCCTCACTAGCCTGCTGCCAATACTGGCCGAACTGGTCGTACTTCTTGCGTTTTTCAGGGTCAGAGAGCACCTCGTAGGCTTCGTTGATTTCCTTAAACTGAGCCTCAGCCTGGCGATCGCCAGGATTCATATCAGGGTGGTATTGGCGAGCCAGCTTCCGATAGACTCTTTTGATCTCAGCTTCGTCAGCTGTCTTGCTAACGCCTAAAATAGCGTAGTAATCCTTGAAGTCAGTTGCAGGCATGGGTTAGCCTCCCAGCATTAGCTTAAATAGTCTTGTACAGGTGACTTCTTTAATCTAGCCTGATGACCCTAAACGCAGGGAAGGCCTTCTTCGAAATAGCCCTTCCTGAGCCTGTTATCGGGTTCTATCAAGGGGTACAAGCTTAGCCCAAATTCACTTTGAAGACCTTATTTTTCTCGGCTTCTGCTTTGGGCAAGGTCAGGTGGAGGATACCATCTTTATATTCGGCTTGTACCTTGTCGTTCTGTATTCTTACCGGTAAAGGAATCACCCGCTGGAATTTGCCATAGCGGAATTCTGAGCGAGTCAGCCCTTTTTCTTCTATTTTCTGCTCGGTTTTCCGTTCGCCACTGACAGATACAGCTTCTGCCATGACTTGCACATCAAGGTCTTTTGCCTCTATACCCGGAACTTCCAACTTTAAGTCAATAGATTCTCGGCTTTCCTGCATTTCCGCTGCGGGTATAAAGCTGCCATTCACTCTACCTTGCGTACGGGGAGTCAGAGTATCAAAAAGTTGGTTCATTTCCCGTTGTAAGCCTTCGATTTCTCGGAATGGTTCCCAACGAATAAGTGCCATAATTTTCGTCTCCTCAAATCCTAAATCTTGGACTAAGTAGGGTTAGTTGTAACTTGTGAATAGCGATGCTTTGTGAGTTGAGCTCACCATTCACTTCATTGCATTACACCTTAAGGCTATCAAGACCCTCAAATAAAAAGAGTTCGGTTCTTTGCCAATCTACGCTCCCAATTTCCGTACCCTGCCAGATTATCTGTGGCAGAAATAATTCAGTTAATAAAAAAGGACACAACTTAAGTGTGCCCTTTGCTGAAAGTCTTCAGTAGTTAAGATACTAAGCCTAAAATTTCAGCGTGAATCGCATCTAAAGTTCAGCAGTGATTAACGGAGTTCAGAAGCTGTAGGTACCAGGTCACTTCATTTCTACAGGAACCTTGAGGTCAGTCCCACCGGGCTGGTCTTGGTCCGGTTGAATAGTATCACCTTCAACGAAGGAACGCAGCATCCAGGCCATTTCTTCGTGCTGTTCCATTAGACCTGTCAAAAAGTCTGCTGTCCCTTCATCATGAAACTCCTCAGAGCACTGATCAATGTGTTGGCGAAGATTACGGATCACCTGCTCATGATCATCGACTAAGCGCTCCACCATCCCAGTAGCTGTAGGAATATCACCCGACGGTTGCTCTTTGATAGAAGCGTATTGCAGAAAGCCTGCCGCTGAGCCAACCGGATAGCCACCTAAGGTCCGGACGCGCTCAGCCATTGCATCAATATTGGCGGTTAGTGCTTGGTACTGCTCCTCAAAGATTTGATGCAATGAACGAAATTGCGGGCCAACTACATCCCAATGGTGTTTTTTCGTTTTAATAAGTAATAAATAGGCATCTGAAAGATCATGGTTTAACAACTCAACGACGCCTTGGCGCTGCTCTTCTGATAAACCGATATTTAACTTACGCATTGTTTTATACTCCACAGTTTAAGCCTATGGTTATTGCAACAAATGTATACAAACTCAACATCAGTCGCAGGGGAGATTTGCGCTTTGTGGCGCTTTTTCTGTAAGAATCAGATCCAACGGCACTGTTCTATCAACTACATCAAGAGGCGCAACGACAATGGTAGAACCCGCAGCAAATTTGATGAAGTGGGTTAACACTTTATCCACCCGCCCTTCATTGGAAGCAGCAGTTGAGGAAGTAACGCAACGGGCACAACAACTGCTGGGGGGTCCTGCGGATTTGGGCCTAGTCTTTATTTCCTCAACCTTTACCAGTGAATACCCACGGTTGCTACCGCTGCTCAACGAGCGGCTGGCAATCCCACACTTGGTTGGCTGTGGTGGCGGTGGGGTAATCGGCACTAGTCTCCAAGACCAAACACAGGAAGTTGAAGGAGAACCTGCTTTATCCTTAACCTTAGCTCGCCTGCCAGGAGTGAAAATCCAAACCTTTGACCTGTCCATAGACGAGCTACCGGACTTGGACAGTCCTCCCGATGCTTGGATAGAGCTGATCGGGGTTTCCCCTGCTGATCAACCTCAGTTTATTTTGCTGGCGGATCCGATTCCTGCCAAAATCAACGACCTGCTAGAAGGATTAGATTTTGCCTATCCTGGCTCTGTAAAAGTGGGGGGACTAGCTAGTAATGGTTCGTCGCTGGCCAACAGTGGTTTGTTCTGTAACCAAAAACTTTACCGGGAGGGGATTGTTGGTGTCGCCCTTAGTGGCAATATCGTTCTAGAAACCATTGTCGCGCAAGGATGCCGCCCGATTGGGGAACCTTATCGGATCGCAGAGGCAGAGCGCAATATTGTGCTGAAGTTGCAACCAGATTCTCCTATTGGCTCTGGGACGTTATCCCCTGTTCAAACGCCCTTAGAGGTGCTGCAAGATCTCGTGCAAGATCTCAGTGAACAAGACCAAGCTTTAGCCCAGCATTCCTTGTTTGTTGGCGTTGTCCGCAACGAATTTAAACAAGATCTGGAGCAGGGCGACTTTCTGATTCGGAACTTGCTGGGAATTGATCCCAAAGTGGGGGCAATCGCGATTGGCGATCGTATCCGTCCCGGTCAACGGATTCAGTTTCATCTCCGGGATGCTCACACCTCTGCGGAGGATCTAGAAATGCTCTTGCAGCGGCATCAAAAAAGTTTGCAAGAAACATCCTCTGCCGGGGCCCTACTGTTTTCTTGTATGGGCCGAGGTCAAGGACTGTATGGTCACCCCGACTTTGACTCTCAGCTGTTTAACCGTTATCTTCGCGACATTCCCTTAAGTGGCTTTTTTTGCAATGGAGAAATTGGTCCGGTTGGGGGAGCAACTTGCTTGCATGGCTACACTTCTGCCTTTGGTATTTTTCGGCCAGTCTAGAATTCAACTCGGCTGGAAGTGAAACTTGAATTAATCAGAGAGCTGTCTCGGCGCCAGAACTCTCTAGAATTTTTGATCAGCTTGGCCAATGGCCTAGTAATATCAATAAGAGAGTATGAAGACGTTCTTGGCGTCTCATGGATTTGGTTTAAAGATTTTGAACTGGCTCAATCTTCCTTAGGGAGAATTAACAGTTGGGAATTTACCTTCCAGAAATTGCCAGAAGTCCCAATACTTAATAATCTTAAGTTTGGGGAAGTGCTATTGCCCTAACCGTAGCGACTGATTTACCCAAGGGTTCAGATGATGGTATCGACGTCAGGAGTGCCAGCTATCGAGCCACTTTAATCCGGGTGTTAGCCCGGAGGTCATTTACTGTAAAGACAATAACAAGAGGGAAGCGTAGATATGATCAGTAAGCCGGACCATGTGGTTCTGATTGGCGTCGCCGGGGACTCCGGATGTGGTAAGTCCACATTCTTGCGGCGTTTAGCCGATCTATTTGGAGAAGAGTTAATGACAGTCATTTGTTTGGATGACTATCATAGCTTAGACCGCAAGCAGCGCAAAGAACAAAAGGTTACTGCCCTTAACCCTAAGGCAAACAACTTTGACCTGATGTACGAGCAAATCAAGGCGCTGAAACATGGTCAGGCAGTTGACAAGCCAATCTATAACCACGAAACGGGTCTGCTTGATCCGCCTGAACGGATCGAACCCAATCATATTATTGTGATTGAAGGTCTGCATCCCCTCTATGACGAGCGTGTGCGGTCTTTGCTCGACTTCAGTGTCTATCTTGATCTAAGTGATGAGGTCAAGATCGCTTGGAAGGTCCAGCGAGACATGGCAGAGCGGGGGCACAGCTATGAAGACGTGATGGCCTCAATCAATTCTCGTCGACCAGATTTTAATGCATACATTGATCCACAGAAGCAGCACGCCGATGTCGTGATTGAGATTTTGCCAACGAATCTGATTAAAGATGATCAGGAACGTAAGGTCTTACGCGTGCGGATGATCCAGCGGGATAGCGTCGAGGGCTTTGAGCCAGTCTACTTGTTTGATGAGGGTTCAACGATTAACTGGACGCCCTGTGGCCGCAAGCTTACTTGTTCCTATCCTGGCATTAAGATGTTCTATGGTCCCGACGAGTATTACGGTCATAGCGCTTCCGTCCTGGAAGTAGATGGTCAATTTGATCGGCTCGAAGAAGTCATCTACATTGAGAGCCACCTGAGTAAAACCTCAACTAGGTTTCACGGTGAAATGACGGAACTATTACTCCAGCACCGCGATTACCCCGGCTCTAACAATGGAACAGGTCTATTCCAAGTTTTGACGGGTTTGAAGATGCGGGCAACCTATGAGCGTCTTACCGCTAGCAAAACTTCACTCAATAGCCGTGTGGCTGCGGTATAAGACAACCATACTGGTACCAGGCCGGACTTAGCGATCGCTGATGCGAAGCCGGTTAACTTCTAATGAGCACCCTTGGCCTCAGTTCGTGCTGTTTCAGGTCAATGGGTGCTCAAGGTTTATTGAGCGGAGGTAAACTTCATGATTGTTCCCGAGCCGTTGAGTGATGGAAGTATAGCAATAACGACAAATAGTTAGCTACACACAATATCCAGAACGTACCTTTACCCAGCCGTAACCCACATCTTCTCTCATATAGGTTGATACAGGAGGACGAGTAATTTCTCTAGTATCGTAAGGGAGGTTTATATAGAGACCGGAACTGCAATACCCTCGGATCAGATCGACGGACGGTAGGTTGGGAGCAACAAGCTCCTTTAGCTTTAGCTGCTACCCTACATGACAGTTCATGCCGTGGGTAGATGACCTTACATCAAACAGGCTAAAGGCAAAGCCGTATTGCAGAGGCGGTGCTTTTGAGTAATCGGTTCTAGCCAGTCATCTATGCAGCAAAAGGCAGCGATCATAAACTCTTCAAGAAAACATGACTCCTAGCTTGGTCACGTAAGATTTCTTTCACTCTTGGTATCGAGGATGAGCTTTTTATTCGGAAATGCTTAGTTTCACACCGCATAACTATTAAGGTATAGTTGCAAGCTCAAAAAGACGACTAAATGGGGAGAGAGGATAGAGCTAGAACTGGGTGCACTACTGTCTGAAAACTAGACAATCAGTCTATAAAATCCCGTAACATAGGTGCTTAACTGAAACTTAATGGCAGAAGCTCAGCCCCTTGTATCCAAGAAAGCTGTCGCTAACAGACCTGCGAACGGCCACCGACCACTCATCAATGGAATCCTGTGATGCAGTGCACTGGCGCACCGTGGGATGACTTGCCTGAGAGGTGTGGGCCGTAAGAAACAGTCTTGAGCCGCTTAGTCAAAGCACTGACCCCATCATCCCGAAGCATAAGAACGTTAAGCGAAAACCTCTTTCAATCAGGGAGTGTACCGAGAGCCTAATTGCATTGAGCGACTGATTAATCAGCTCAAGCAAGCGCGGCATGCTTTGCTACCAGCCATGAAAATCGAGCGCAAAGCTATTTGGAAATGGTTACAATTGCTGCCATCTTGGTTTAGTTGAACTGAGCTAGCTTACACCACCACTAGACTTTGCAGATACACCCTAGCAAATTTACACCGTCCAGATATTAACACTGATCCTATCCACTTCGAAAAGATGGATAGGATCAGTAATTACACTGAAGTGAATTTACGGGAACCTGGCTTAGGATGCAGATGTTTCGGTCCTAACCCTACTCTTAACACAGTACTAAGGTTGGGATGAAGCCAGAGCTTTCACAATAACTACAACAGGTTCTTAATTGCCTTTCAGCGCTTGAGAACCAAGGCTCTCTAAGATTAGCCATACCTACAGCATATAAACGGAGAAAAATTTTCGGATTGAATGCTCTGGTATTTAAGGCTTAGATTGCCGTAAAAAATCTCGCCTACTAATTACCCTTACAGGAGTAAGCAATGAAAACATTTACTGAATCACCACCGTTGACGCTACCTCCCACTTTGGCAGCAGCAACAATTCCCGGTAGTGATACCAGTTTGTTAATCACCATTGGGGCAATTGCTGGAGTTGCCGGTAGTGCACTTGGTACTGCTGCTGCTGTCGGCCTAGCAGTTGTCCCAGTTCTGCAGAAAAAATTTCCTAAACAGATGCAAGAAACACAACTTGATGATTACGCAGAAAAACTTTTTGGCTTGATTGCTAGTGTTAATCCTCTGTTGCAGCAGCTTTCGGCTGAGCATCAAGACAAGATTAAAACCGAGCTCAAAGATCCGCGCCAAGCCAAAGATCTCATCTTTTCCAAACCAGAAGATGTGGTCAAGAAGCTAGTGGAGCAAGGAGTTTAGATATTTCCGCTATGGATCAACAAACGTTATACCAACAGTATTTGCTCCAGTATCGCCTGGCGATTGCTCAGGGCATGAGCAAGGTACTAGAAAGCTGGGAAGACAACCCAGCTCCCCGCTCTGACGCTAAAGTTGATACCCTCTATCGGGAGCTGGCGGGTTTGCCGCCGCGCCCACCAGAAGCACTACCTTACGTCAACTTGTTCCCCGGCATCACGGCTTCCACCACCGTGGCAGCCGTAAGTAAAGTTGTCTTTAGGATGTCCCTAAGGCCGGCTGGCCACCTGCTTGAAGGCCAAGTGACGTTACTGGATGGGCAAGGTAAGCCAGTATTAAGCGCCATTGCCACCAGTGGGGCAGTAGGCTACCAAACCTCTGGGGAATTCTGGTCGCCAGGAGCTGGTCCTTTGCCACCTCTGAAAGGACTCCAAGTCAGCACCCAGGCTTACTGGTGTCCAGAGTTAAAAGGCGTAAATGGGTATTGGTTTGACATCCTGCCCTGGACATTACAGGGACCTGGCGGTGTTACTCGCGCCGCTTTTGGGCTCCATTTCGATAGTAATGTGCCCGGCAGTAGTGGCTGCATTGTCCTAAGAGATGCAGCCACGTTTGAGGAAAAATTTGTGCCCTACCTCAAGGAAGCCAACTGTCAGGGAATTCCAGCCTTACCGCTGGAAGTGATTTACACCTGATCGATTAGCTCACCAGTCTTTTGCCAGATAGGCCCGCAACGCTTGCGTACTTAGTAGTGCGGGGCCAGGCTGGCTTGCTCAAGCCAATTCAAGCCTGGTAGCCAAGGGCAATTCTGCCTGTATGCAAGCTGAACCATTGATTTTGCAAATACAACCAAAACTTAGTTTATTCGGGGGGTTATTTATGGTTGCACCTGTTGTTTCAATTACAAAACCTACCAACGGCAGTACATTTACCGCTGGTGGAGAAATTTATATGCTTGCCCAAGCATCCGATAGTGATGGTTCTATTACCAAAGTAGAGTTTTTTGCTGGAACAAAGTTCCTTCAGACAGAGAACACTGCGCCCTATGAATGTAGATGGAGTAGTGTTCCAGCAGGCAACTATACCCTGACTGCCAAAGCGACAGATAATAGCGGCGTGGTAACCACGTCTGCACCTATACAGATAACTGTTCAGACTAATACTTGGAAAGACACCGTTCTTAATGCCGATGGTACGCTCAACCGGATAGAGTACAGCCGCGTTGCTAAAGAAGCTGACTTAAATTATAAATTTGGTCCAGCTTGGAGTTTCTTTCATCCTACTGACCCAGGTAACTTTTCTACTATCTGGGGCCGTACTCGGAGCGATGACTGGCTACTGTACAAAATCGACCATCCACCCCTGAAAGGTGAAGCCTCTTATGGTGACTACGGGCCTTGGTTTGCCAATGCCGGTAACCTCTGCTATCGGCCTAATACTGACCCTGACCCAGGTATGATCCGGGCAGCAGCTTTTGCTGATTATCACTATGCTCAGGGGAGCGATCCTAATCATTGGAGAGCTTTTCACCTGAAACCTTTCTGGGTGCCAGAACGGGCAGATGGCTACGTCCGCAACCCTGACCCTTGTGTGCAGGACACCGACTGGCTTACTGCCTCTGGAGGTACTGCTCCTTCTGAGATTGTGGCAATTGACCGGGCGAAAGTAAAGTGGGCCATTGGCGCCGTTGTCGTGTTTTCTAACGGTTTAATTGGAATCACTGGCACAGGCAATGATCGCATCTATTTTCCGTTCATCAAGCTAGGCAGTGGTAAAGTCCCCACAAATGTTGCTGTCTCGCCGAATAACGAATTTGCTTTTGTTACCGTCTGGGACACGGTGAACTATAAAGGACAACTAGCGGTGATCGCCCTTAAAGGGGAGGAAAAACATCCAGACGGTAGCCAGAAAATGCCTATGTATAAGTACTTCGGGTTACCTAGCAACGCAAATGGTACCGGCCTTGATCTGAAGCTTTTAGGTTATGTAGACCTGCCTTTCGCCACGCCATCATCTCTATCTGTAGGCTTTGACGTCAGCCGTTGGGACATAGATCGAATGTACTTCTGGGCTACAGGAACCAAGGAACCAAACGATCTTTCAACCCAAGCTGTGCGCGATAAGTTTGCTCAAGGTATAGACAGCTATCATCAAGTAGCGGCGTCGGGCTACGTCGCCGTGGCGTCCCGCACCGAGGGTAAAGTCGCATTGGTAGACCTCCAGCCATTGCTTCAGTACTATCGCAAGATGTACTTGACTACGCAAAGTAACTACGATGCGACGAAAGTTATGGGTAAGGGGGACAATCAATGGCCATACTCCTTTACCTATCGCCCTGAGCAGAAGCCTAAACTCGCGTTCGTCCTAGATATTCCCCAGCCAACCTGTCTACTATCTGGGTTCCCTCGTAGTTCCGGGACGACAAGCTGGTATGGAGATGACAGCTTTAGAAGCAAGCTATACGTTGGCACACTTGCGGGTGAGCTGCGGGTGTATGACGTTAACAATTTGATGACGACATCAGCCCCAACAACTCCCACATTAGTCAAAACAGTTGCTATTGGTAAAAATCCTACTCATATCACTACAGGACGGCAGAATCACACCGTCAATGACATCTGGGTTACCTGCCGAGGCGATCGCAAAATCGTACTGATGAAACCGGATGGCACCATTGAAAAGACACTGCAAGACAGCCGCATAAAGGATCCGGTATCAGTTGCTAGATCCAAGGGGCATGGTCCCAACCTCGTCAGCGTCTGCGACTTAGCGGGTAGTGTCCATAACTACCAAGTAAGCGCCTATAACTGCTGGGGTTTCAAACCTTGGGGTGAACTTGGATCCGATGGCAAGGCTAACTTCGAATATAACAAAAGTGCCGCTGTTCTGGGTAAGCCTTTTGCTTTCTCTGTAGCGGAAGTGACCTGAGGCGATGGTTTAAAGACCGGCCAAAGGCCATCCCACTCACCAAGGGGGTACCCAAACGGGTACCCCGGTACAACTGGTAAAACAAGGCTAAGGAAGACTTAAAACCCGAAAACTCCTCAGCGTCCTACAAGACAAACGTCTATGCCATTCACCAAACGCCTATCCAAGCTAGCGCAATGCCCGATCCTTTGTATTCCCAGTGCTCGGTTACTAGCCTTGATCATGATTGGTTTTGGCTTGGGGGTGCTCCTACTGCCTCATGCCTTATTTACTCAATTGATCGCCTTTCAAATCATCCCAGATCAGGTATGGAGCTTGATTTTTCTGTTTATTGGCAGCATGGGCTTGATTGGGCAACAGAAACGAAATATCTACCTCCTTATCCTCTTCTACTTTGGTACTGCTTACCTATTAATAACTGTCGCTTGGTCTTTGGCTGCCTACGGTGCCTTTCCAACAATGACAACTTACCTATTTATTGGTTTATCCGCTGCTCGTCAAGGGACACAACTAGTGGAAATCCTATTTCGACCACAGGCCAGTTCCAAGGAAGAGTAGTAACTACCCATTAGCCTTTTGGGGATTTGTAGCTGTCTCGTTGGGCCGGCTGGGGCTCGTGAGTAACTATTACCAACTTAATTGGGGACTAGTAGTTTGTTTCTTTAACCCTTTTTAAGGAGCTTTGGCCTGTTCTTTTACGACAACAGGTATCTATACAAGTACAGCTAGGTACAGCTATCCACCTGATCATCGCCCTTATCACGGCACGAGAAACACAGATTTTGGAAGATAGGCTCCTGTGTATGAGACCTCTTTATTCCTGCATCGCAATCAAGCGACCTTGGCAGAACCCAGCAACAAATTTTGGAACAACTTCGTGGCTCTATTGCCAAACCGTCGATCTTGATCAGCTAATGTCGCTGCTGCGCGTCTACCTGAGTCAATAAAGGACTCCGCTATTCAGTGCCACTTTAATATCAACCTGCCTTGAGGTCAGAACATGGAATTGACAACCAAAGCAAACATCCTTATGGTTGATGATCGCCCAGAGAACCTACTGGCCTTAGAGAGCATTCTGGATAGTTTGGGGGAGAATCTGGTCACAGCTCATT
>CADCWO010000088.1:0-5494 GCA_902806435.1 uncultured Synechococcales cyanobacterium
AGAGAATCTGTCCAGCTGGGGTCAGTTTAGGCTAAGTTTAGTCTAGTTCTACTACTGATGAGCCGCCTGCCCACGATTGCTAATCCTCAAGGCAAACCCTACCCAAGCGACTTATTAACTCGGCAAGGAATGAGACTAGATATATCTAGGCTGCATAGCACTACAGTTGTAGATAAAATTAGGGGTAAGGGTGAACATGAAGGGTACTGATTCAGGAAGAGTTCAACTTATTTCCTCACGGGCAAGCTTTGGAAGCTCTGTGCGTATGGAGTGATAATCTCAAGTCATTCCAGCAACGAATCGGCAAATACTTTGCCCGCTCGCTCGGAAGCATCCTTGAGCAGCCTTTGATTATATTCAAGCGGTAGAATGCCTTAGCACAGAGAGATCGCACCTGCTCAACGTCAAGCACATCGCCAGCCATAACGCTGACTCCTGGTGGAACATCAGCTTTACCACTGCGATTGATGCAGAGCACCTGTTTACCCTGTGCGTGTAAGACTTCGGCAAGTGTGCTGCCTGCTGGACCCGTTCCGAAGATAACGTGCAGTTTGTTTGTCGTAGTCATGTCTAAGTTCCCTTTGTAGAACATCAAATGGATTGTCTACTTCAACTGGCAACACACCCCAAAAACTTTGTTCAACCAGACGATCTAGAACCTTACTCTGCCACGGGAACAAAACATTTTGCGATCGTTGAGGTACGGTTCTGCTTCAGAGAAATAGCCCCAGTCCACCTCGGAGCCGAGTAGTTTCATGCACTCTGCTGGGATTTGAATCTCTGGTTTGGTATCTGGATTACCTGCTTCCAGCAACAACATGGTTGTTTCACAGTCTTCGGTCAGACGATTGGCAACCACGTAGCCAGCCGAACCTGCACCAATCACAATGTAGTCATACTGAGCCATGGTATTCGAAAATAAAACCAGAATTTGGGGAGTGTTTCACGAGGACTGAGGCAGAGATCGCTTGACCTTGTTAATCCAGCCCTGGTGAAGCCTCAACACCTGGGAGTAGGGCAAATCATGATCGAGTAGCAGATCGAAGACAAACGGCTTCACCCACTGTGGGAAGCATCGATGGAGGAACCTTCTGATCTTCAACCGCAAGAAATACTCAGCGACTAACCGCTTCGCGCGCGGAAACGAATAATCTGACAATTCCCTGAGCGCATGAGCGTCGGGAACTCTTTGCTCAGAAAAGGTCGGTAATACTAGCGCCCAATCATCCTCATACTGCTCCAACAACCGCTCGAAAATCAGGACATCCTCCAATGAAGCATTGCACCCCTGCCCAATCGACGGCGATACGGCATGGGCCGCATCTCCAATCAGCAAAATACTATCTCCCTCATGAAAGCGATCGCACTGTACCGTTAACACTCGCCCCACTAGACGATGCCAGAACGCTTCTGCCTCCTCCGGTGACATCAACTGCCCAAACAGAGGAAAGTTCTCTTGGAAAAAAGTCAAGACCTCTTCTTTGGTTCTCAAGCTTGAGAGCGGATTTTGCTCTTGCTCAAAAATAATCACCCCATTCAATTGATCGCCAGGTTGCGGCACCATTAACATCCGCGTCTTATTGTCCCGATTCCACCCATGGATTTTGTCAGGTTCTAACTCCAACCCCAGAGCCGGATTTAAGCGGGTGAGAAACACTGACTTATACGCATCCGGTACGTAGTTTTGATCGCACTGCAAACCTGCATCCTGGACTAAATAATCTCGAATGGGCGATCGCGCTCCATCTGCTGCAACCAAGCGATCATACGTGAGGGAGAACGCCTCACCTTGCTCCGGCTTCAACGTTACGGTCTTAGCGCTCCTGTCCACCTCGACACACTGACAGCTAAACTTAACGGTGAGTTGATCTGAATTGTATGTTTGCGTTAAGTGCTGTAAGAGGATCATGACAAGGCGATTGCGGTCAATCGTGAGGAGCGGAATTGTTCGTGAAATCTCAAGGGCTTTGCCCCGCTGCCGATAAATCTTTGATCCGTTGCAGAACACACTGGCAGAGATGATTGCCTCCTCTAACCCTGCAATCTTGCGGAGTGCCTTTCTCCCTCGTTCCTGAAGCGAGATCGGAAATGTGCGGTCTTGCGATACATCCACCAAACGCGGGTCAGAACGCCGCTCATAAAGCTCAACGCGATACTTCCCTCGACGCAACAAATAATGGGCAAGCAACAGTCCAGTCGGACCCGCTCCAACGATCACAACCTTTTGAAGCATTGAAATCTCCTGGTTCTATCTATCTGAAGTACACTGAGTTCGTTTCTACTGATAATCCTCGTTCGAACATTTTCACTTTGACGATATAACAACGGATAATGCAAATATTAATAAACACACAATAGGATGATTTCTGGGTTGAGAATGCGGCTATTTGAACGAGACTTGAAAAGTCATCAAAGAAGGTTGGCTTGTTGCTGATATTCAGAAGGATTCTTCCCTCTTGATAGTTAACAAAGGAACTGATTAACTTGTACAGACAAAGCTTACTTATATTTGTGTGCCCTGCGTGAGTGCTTAGCTCGGCTAACGCAGGGCTGCTTTACCAGTCTCAGGACTCATAGCTAGCTAGCGCCTGAGCTGGTTAAACCAATTGCTAACGATAGTTCGCACGAGGTAGGGTTTTTGGCTATTTGGGTAGTACAGACATGGTTGCGCTAATTTGTCAGAACTACCCGTCTGCTTTTTTCTCGATTTGGATGGCACCATTGGTATTTGAAACCGCCAGTTCATTGCACGTGGTTTATGATGAGGCTGAATCGGTGGAGGTGTGTATTCAAAGGCCTGACCTCGATAGATCAGCTTCACCGCCCCATCTTTCGGAGTGCTGCTTAGTGAACACGGTTTATAGTTGAGCTGAATAGGGCGAGGACGAGGATTATAATCAAAGGTTTGAGCGCGGTAGATGAGTTTCATAGTTAGTTCTTCTATAAATCGAGATGTCCTCATCGTAGGAATTAAACTAGGCAGAAACATCTGAAGAAGGTCTTGAACCCACCTAAACGAAAGACCGAACTTCATATGACCTTCGCGGATTGAGTTAAGCAAATCTACCTGCGATTTTTGGTGTCGATAAAGTCGAGCTAGGTGAGAGTGCTCAACAGGTAGCACTATTTACCAAAACCTGCCTTCGATTTATTAGTAATACTCCTAACCACGCTTCAGTCCCCTAGCAAACGGCAAATCACCGCCTTTGATTAAATATCACTGGTTTGAACCTAGACGAAAGTCATAGGCAGACTTGCTTGTTAGTCAACGAAGGTTAGAGCCAAGTTCCCCATTTCGCTGAGGCAAAATTTGAGACGTTCTTCAGATGTTTCTCCCTGCTTCAAATTCATACAATGAGGGCAGCTTAAGGATGGAACAATACACGTTCATTCAACTATTTAAGTAAAAAGGAGAACAAACCATGAATTACTGTTTCCTAAATAGAACCGCCCCTAACTTGCAGTGCCATAAAGTGGGCCCCGGTAATAAAGATGCATGAGGAAATTAAAGCAGAATATTTAGGGGAAGGGTGCCATAAGATCAAGCTAGAGGTAGCCTCTAGGGTGTATCTGCAAAGTTTGGATATAGTCACCTAACCTTAAAACAGGAAGAGGCATCCATGATAAATAAGCACCAATTTATTGAGGTAGCCACTTTCATGTCTGGTCTTGAAGACCAGTGTAGCTGGTGGCAGCCTTGCTGAGTTTAATCTAGAGGCCAAACCAGAGGGTGGTGCTGCTGCATCAAATGCTGGCTCAAGTTCATAGACTTATAGAACCCATTTGATGTGTATTGCTGTAACCATAAGCCTTGTACCATATGGGTTTCAAATCTTGTACCGCCATCGCCCTGTGATTTTTCGTCTTGCGGCTATTGAGTTTTGTGAGACAGCTTGTCTGTCCGCCTTATTTTTTAAGAAAAGATCTCAAATGAGTTCTATACAAAGTTAGATGAGCGAGGCTTGGAGCAATTGCAGAAAGCCCTGCTCCTCAACAGGTAAATAGTCCGTAGCCACCCAACAGAGCGAACTTGTCCGAATAACTTTAGACCCTTCGTCCGAAGAAGTTCCGAATTTCGCTAACCAATTTCACTGGTATATCTGATATTTAAAGGTAGTAAATTCGCCAGTTAGGAACGCCAAAAGTTGGATAAGTCAGTGCAGATGTTGCGCTATCAAGGTGTATTTTAGATTCAATGGATGCGATCACCTAGTAGTCTGTCAACTTTATTTTGATGGGTAAATTGAGAGAAAATTGATAGGTAGATGCCTTTGCCAACCATGCCTAAAAAGAAATATATCGTTGCCCTCAGCGTTGAAGAACGGGAGGCCCTAGAGAGCCTGACAACAACCGGAAAAACATCCGCCTACAAATTCAATCACGCTTGGATTTTACTGATGGCTGACATCAACCAAGCGGTCGGTGGTTGGCGAGATCACGACATCAGTGATGCCCTCAATATCAGCGTCTCTACTATTGAACGAGTCCGACAACGCTTTGTTGAACAAAGTTTAGACGCAGCCTTATCGCGCCAAGTGCCGAGTCGAACGAAGCCACGATTACTTGATGGAGAACAAGAAGCACATTTGATTGCCCTAGCTTGTGCTCAAACACCCGAAGGGCAGGGGAGATGGAGCATTCGTCTGTTAGCAGATCAACTGGTTGAGCTGGGACATGTGGAGAGCATTTCTCATGAAACGGTACGGCAAACGCTGAAAAAAACGAACTGAAACCCTGGTTGCAACAATGTTGGGTGATTCCTGCCAAAGGCAGTGGAGAGTTTGTTTACTACATGGAGGATGTCTTGAGTGTATATACCCGCCCCTATGAACCGTGTTATCCCGTTGTCTGCTTTGACGAAACCAGCAAACAATTAGTGAGCGAAAAACAAGTTTCCCTGCCTCCTCAACCAGGCCGGCTCAAGCGTTATGACTACGAATATGAACGCAATGGGGTGTGTAATCTATTCATGATTTCTGAACCATTAGCTGGATGGCGACACGTGGAAGTTACTGAGCGTCGTACGAAGCAAGATTATGCTCATCAAATCAAGGATCTGGTGGATGTGCGTTACCCAGATGCCGAGCGGATTACTGTTGTCCATGACCAACTCAATACCCATGACCCATCGGCATTATATGAGACGTTTGAACCTCAGGAAGCTAAGCGGATTCTGGACAAATTGGAGCTTCATTACACGCCCAAACATGGCAGTTGGCTCAACATGGCAGAAATTGAACTGAGTGTGTTAGCCCGTCAGTGTTTAGACCGTCGCATTCCGGATCAGGATGCACTGAAGCGGGAAGTTGCGGCTTGGGAAGAACGCAGAAACGCTCAATCTCGCACTATTGATTGGCAATTTACAACTGAAGAGGCCCGGATCAAACTCAAGCGACTTTATCCCTCAATTCTTTCTTGACAGACTACTAGTCCGATACTAACTGGTACTGAAAGTAGTGCATTCGCCGAATAGTACCACCTAGTCAGATGTAAA
>CADCWO010000088.1:5504-14126 GCA_902806435.1 uncultured Synechococcales cyanobacterium
GAGCATAATCTTGCTTCGTACGACGCTCAGTAACTTCCACGTGTCGCCATCCAGCTAATGGTTCAGAAATCATGAATAGATTACACAACCTTTACTGTGCGGGCTGGAGAAATGGCTCCTTGCAGTGCCTTCCTCCCCTTCAACATCGGTTGCTTAGTATTTTTCTTTATTACCGAAGAGGCTATAGCGAAGGGTCTGAGTGGAGACAGCATTGCTTAGGAAGCCATTGTGATGACGCAGTTAGGTGAACACAGTTTTTGAGAATAATTTATGAACGCTCAAAGAATGAAAATATTCCTCACTGGAATATTAATGGTGGGGGCGGTTGGACTGATAAAATTGCAATCCAGCTTCTCGCTACCAATCAGTCAAGCCCAGATAAAGGTCTCCAAGAATAGCCTCTATCCCAACCTCCAAGGCAGTTGGAGAGGAAACTTGCAAGGAACCGACGCTCAGGATCCAATCCTTTTGTATATTGATTCGGCAGGCAAACTGCACGGGAGTTATGAGTCCAATCGTGGCGCCTTTTTGGACATTAGTGGATACCATCGTGGGAATAAGCTCTACATGACTTTCCACCCAGCGGCGATGCCGTCAACGCATAATGATTCTAGTGTTGTTGCAACGGCGCAGTGGAAAGGCGTGAATCGCTTTTATCTCTATGGCCAAGTCCCAGTCACAGGCGGCTCGGCGACATACATGTTTGAGCGCCCACCTGAGTACTTGCCTGAGCAAAAGTCTAGTTCCAAAGAGTAATTTAATAATCCCTGGATTCACTGACAAAACTCTGAGAGCCCTCACTTCGTTGCTATCCTGCTCTGAATTCATTTCGGGTGGGTTACTGAGTGGGAGAATGCCGCCAGATCTCAATGGATTAAAAGCGCTATGTCTACACGTTGGAATCGTCGTAATTTTCTTTGGCAATCCAGTCTGTCTGCGCTCAGCGTACTTATTTTGGATCGTTCCCAGCACGTTGTTGCAGCTGGTCGTCCGGCATCTGTGCTGGTTCTAGGAGCTGGCCTGTCAGGATTACAGACTGCATTATTATTAGAAGCTCATGGGCTATCAGTCACGGTTCTAGAAGCGCGCGATCGCGTGGGGGGTCGCGTCCATACCCTAGATGACCTACCTGGCAAACCGGAAGGGGGAGGACAGGGGTTTAGCGAAAAATACCAACGATTGCTCGCTCTGACGAGACGCCTACAAGTGCCAGTGAAACCAGCAAATCGGTTAGATAAAGCCTTGCTTCTCCATGTCCGGGGACAGACTGTGCTGCCACAAGACTGGGCGCAATCGCCGGCGAACCACTTAGTTGAGCGTGAACGCCAGTTGCTTCCCCCGCAGTTACTCACCCATTACCTGCGGGCACACAATCCCTTCAAAGATGCGCTCGCCTGGACAACCCCACGCTATGCCGCTTTGGATATCTCCCTAGCAGACTATCTTCGTGCCCAAGGAGCTTCTGCCGAAGCCCTGCGGCTGATCCGGTTTGATCCCGGCTCCTTGGTCAATCACCTGGAAACAACCTCCACCTTATGGTCGCTGCGAAATAACCAGCGGTCTCGGTCTCGCTCACAGCCGATGCAGATTCAGGCAGGCAATAGCCGCCTTCCAGAAGCGATCGCTGCTGCCCTAGAATCTCCAGTTCAGCTCAATAAAGTGGTCGTGTCAATGCACTCTCGCGAGACTGAGGTAGAAGTTTGCTGTGCCGATGGTACAGCCTTCCGGGCCAATTATGCGGTAGTGACTCTACCGTTTTCAGTTTTGCGTCAGGTAGAAATTATGCCCCCACTGCAAGGGGCCCAGGCTGAGGCAGTTCAAACCTTGCCCTACACAGCTGTAACTCAAGTTCACTTGAGCGTGCGCCAGCCGTGGGAGCAAGACGGGTATTCGCCGACGATGTGGACTGATTCGGTGTTGTCCTCCTTGAGGCCACATCGGGATGAGCAAGGACGGGTGCAAAGCTTAGTGTGCTGGGCGAACGGAAGCAATGCCCAGCGATTAGATGCAATGAGTTCTCCTGCACAAGCTCAATTCGTGCAGTCGGAACTGGAAAAAATACGTCCGGGCCTGGCGAGCCAAGTCGAGCTGAGTCGAATTGTTTCCTGGGGGCGCGATCCCTACGCACGCGGCGCTTACTCGCACTTTGCCCCTGGGCAGATCCGTCGCTTTCAAAACCAGATGGCAAAGCCCTGGAAAAGGATTCACTTTGCGGGTGAACATACCGCCGTCTCGTCACCGGGAATGGAGTCAGCATTGGAATCGGCTGAGCGAGTTGCAGGTGAAATTTTGGCACGAGTAAGAACACGATCGTGACATTAGACGTGGTTGAAGGAATTTAGAGCATAAACTTATCGAAATACCCACTCAATAGATCGGGAAGCAGTGTTGAACTTCAAAGCGATCATCAGAATGTTTTGCATTCTGCAATACTTTACGTCAGCAAATCTTGAACCAGAAACTTTAGACAAAAAAGTTCTCGATAAAGTTACACCAAACTTTTTTAATGGAGACAAAATGAAACGACGACAGGCATTGACGAACCCCAAAGCGAATCGACGGATGCAGGTTAAGGCAACTGCAAAAGTGATGCTGATGGGCGCGGTCATAGTAAGATTTGCGGCTTGCCAAAGTGCGGAAACAGGAATTGCTGCCAATCGCGATCAAGGGGTTGAAACAGCCCGCCAAAAGAATGAACATTTATGGAAACAGCCAGCAGACGCTGAGCAAAATTTGAGCGTCGCGGGTCAGCAGCAGGGAGTAACTGAGCAAAAGAGCGGAAATGCCACGCTGGTTAAGACGCTGAGGGGACACATTTCGGATGTGCTCAGTGTCAGCTTCAGCCCAGATGGACAAACCCTTACTTCTGGTAGTTTTAATAGACTATTAAGCTGTGGAATTTGAAGAGGTTGCGTCGCAGAAATAGTAAGGTGAGCGGGCTTGATTTTCTCTAATTTAGCTTAAAGGGCTTCTCAATCTCGGTTCAAATAGCGGCTCTCACTAATTGTTCCAAATGCCACTCAGCTAAGGTCATCAAGTACGGGTACATGCATGACAGCGAACCCCGCGTCCAAAGGCCAGTGATTCCAGCAACGAAGCGAACGTCTCTAAACAACTCCAGACCCTTTGCCCGAAGAAGCCCCGAATTCCTCAACCGTTTTTATTGATATACCTAAAGGCAGGAAGTCCGGCTGGGCAGGAAACTTGTAGCAAGTTGGCGTTCAGGACCCAATCCTTTTGTTTATCGATTCGGCAAGCAAACTGCACAGGAGTTATGAATCTAATGATGGTCTCAACTTTTCTCGAATTAGCGGATATCATCACGGGAATAAGTTTCACATGGTTTTCACACCACCGCCTGGTGCTTTGAGGCAAGCTAGACGTCCCCTTAATGCAACAGCAAAGTGGGAAGGCACGAATCGTTTTTATCTCTATGAGCCAGGCAAGACAGGTCATACATCTACATACATGTTTGAGCGCCCACGCAACTACTGAGCGCCTCTGTTACTACTACTTGCCTGAGCGAAAGTCTAATTCCAAGTGATCAACTTAAGTTTCGTAAAAAGGAGAATGTTGATATGTTCGTGAGGAGTCCGTTTATCGCTATCCTGGTTGACTGACAAAACTCAAGACACAAGATTGTAAGATTTAACCGTGAATTGGCGCTGCAATTGGTTTTGTACTTGTTTCTTCGAGGCAAAAGCAGGGGCAGGATCGAGACGTCCCTGTAAAGCAAGGGTGGGGAACAAGTACCAGGCATGATGAAACATTCCCTTGAGCCAACTCCAGCCAATTCGTAGATAGCTATTGCCACGTTGCCAGTGACAATCCACCCATCTGCGTTTACCGTCCGCGACGACTTGTTGCCTTTGCACTGTCAGTAGGAGCGCGGCAACGGCTAACACAAAACACAGTCGAGACAGCGCGATAACCGAGCGCACTTCTGAGCGCTCCAGTTGAAAGCCATTCGATTTTTCATCAAGCAGTTCTTCTTCAATCGTAAAGCGACCGGCATACTCACAAAACGTTTGCAGCGTCGCAGGTTCATTGGTGGCGACCAACCACTGTTGCCCGGAGATAGGATCGCGCCCGATGGCAAGATTGAGCAGGTTGAGGGGTTGGGTTTTGGTCAAGCTTACGCCTTGAAGCAGCAAGACTTCTCCAGCACCAAGGCGATAGTGGTTGAGTTGTTTCCAGCCTTTGCCAGGGCGATGAATCCAAGTACTACTTTTGACGCGAATCCGGAAGTTCCAGTGCAATTGGTCACGCAGATAGCGCATCAATTGAACATCAGCAAAGCCTCGGTCTGCCAAAAAACAAACTGCAACACCCGCTGGTAGAAGGTTGAGCGCACGTTTGAGCATGGCTTGGTAAACACTAAACTCAACACTGCTGCTGCGATGTCGAATCACTCGCCACACCAGCGGTACTGCCCGTCCGCGATACTGCACCGACAACCGAATCAGGCAATATTCGTTCCACAACATTGAGGTGTCTTCAATCAGTGTGATAGTCGAGCTTTCCCAATCAGCCAGTGCTGTTTGAATCAACGGGCTATAGAGCTTGTGAACATTGATGCGAGGGTTGTGCAGCCAACGGCTGAATCGTCGTTGATGACTTTGAGCAAACACTGCACGCGTGCGGCTGTAGATTGACCACTTTGAGAGACTAATACACTCAGCATAAATGACCCCAATCACCATCCAGATGAGGGTTTGCAAATGTCGTCGATCTACCCAAGGAATTGGTTGACCCAGTAGGGTTTGCAGTTGATCATAAAGACGGGAGGTTCTCATGGCAGAACTGTTCAAGTATGGTAACTTTCACAGTAAGCCGGAAACACCCTTGTGATCAGGGTTGAGCCTCCCTTCGCTTCCAGTTTTGTCAGTCAACCAGATCGCTATCTTTACCTTTTTGGCCCTTCCCCTTATCGCTTCCGCAACTTCGACTGACAGCATTTATTCCAATCTTTCTGCTGATTATTGCAAAACCATCGAAGTTGAGCAGGAAACCGGCGATTCTGTGCAGAGATGCCCTGGCGTCGCAGGTCATAGCCTGCTTGTACAGGATTATGATGCTCGTCAGTCTGTGACCATACTCACACCGGACGGGCAGAAGCATTCGCTCCGTTATCCGTCCGTGATCACGGGGCTTTCTCTACAGTGGGGAAGAAAGCAGAATGGCGGGTAAAGAGGAAGGACGGGAAGGTGGTACCCATTGCGTTGATCGTACGGTTGTATGCCCATGAAAATCCAGCTTCACCAAGCGAGAAAACGTCCTATCTAGCGGTAGCGAAGATCACGGCAGAGAAGATCTGTGTGACAAAGAGGGTGAAAGGTGGAGCAAGAGCGAATGAGGAAGCGCGGCGAGCGGCAGACGCTTCAGCCACCAAGGCTTGTTTGGGCGGGCTGCCTAAGGGCGAAACGTAGGATAGTGTTGCAAAAACTTTAGAAGAACAGAAAAACTCTGTCTTAGGAGTTCAAATTAGGCAGTCACTCCAAAAATTTGGTTGATGAACTTGACCCGGTTTTGAACGGCTCCTTTCGCTACTCCTTGAATTTGTCCTTTCCTCAGCATGTTCATAATTTCGTATCCTTTTAACGTTCGTCTTGCCGTGTTGAATGACCCAAATCCCATCCCAGATTTGACTAATCTTTTTATTGCTCGATGGTCTTGTTCAACTATATTATTGAGATACTTGTTCTGTCGTAACTCCACCCGCTTGGACAACTCTTCTTTCTCTTTAAGTTCATCTATTGCTTTGGGATAAGCGGCGTTTTTATCGACATTAATTACACGAGGTTCTTGGGTGTGAACTGCATTCATTGCTTTGCGGAAGAACCGTTTGGCAGCTTGAGCATCACGCTTAGCACTGAACAAGAAGTCTAGGGTATTGCCGTCTGAATCGACAGCTCGGTACAAATACTTCTGCTTACCTTTGACTTCTATATAGGTTTCGTCTACCCGCCACGAGTTGTTAGTTAGGCGCAAGTTGGGGCGACAACGTCGTTCCAGCTCTGGTCCATATCGCTGTACCCAACGAAAAATAGTAGCGTGATTCACCTCTAACCCTCGTTCATTCACCATTTCTGCAAGTTGACGATAGCTCAGAGGGTAACTGCAGTACCAGCGGACGCAACGCAGAATTAGATCGCGAGGGTAATGACGCCATTTAAAGGAGTTGGTTTTGGACATTGAGGGTGGCCATTTAGGGACACAAGCTCATCACTGTACCATCTCCCTTCGTTCTTGCAACACAACCTCTTTGAGAGCGACGTTTCCTTTGGAGTTGCGCGAAGCGCTAATCGTCCGGTTACTATCGAGCATCTTTGACCACAGCATCACAATCAAAAACATAGGTGGTGTAGTGGCAAAAGCCCTCCTGGGCGCTCTGTTTCTACTGGGTTGGGTTTGGCAGGGTTGAACTAGGAATAGTGTGAAAGTGAAATTCATACCAATCCGCGTTCTAAAAAGCCATTCTCAGATGGGGAAAGTAGGTCATCGAGCGTAAGCGTTTTGGTGTCTCGATCAGTGCGTTCAACCCCTGACATAAAGTGTCCATTACCGCATCCATTGAGTCAAACACTCGATTGTAGAAGTGCTTTTCTCTCACTTCCTCCCATACATGTTCAACAGGATTGAGTTCTGGGCTGTGAGCAGGTTGCAGCAACAAACGGATGTTCTCAGGGATAGCCAAATCCTGGGAGCGGTGCCATCCAGCCCTATCGACTTGCATGATGACAAAGTACTCAGCAAACTCCATCGAGACTTGTTCCAAGAACAGATTCATCATCTGCGTGTTGGCATAGGGCAGTACCAGTGTGACCATTTGCCCTAGTTCTGGAGCCACCGCAGCGTAGGCGTAGACGTACTCTCGAACTACCTGTTGGGCAACCAATGGGCGTAGACCAGGAGGGCACCAAGCTTTCATCACCTGTCCAAGGCGTCCAAATCTTGCTTCATCGGCAGCGAGTAGTAGGACAGGTCTATCGTCAGTTGAGTCTCTGGCCTCCAGGATTTGTTGGACCTGATGGGGAAAGTTTGCTCAAAGGCGGCTTGCTCCGTTGGGTCTGCTTGAGGATGAGTCGGACGTGGCACCAGTTTACGCCACTGGTGCCGTTCCAATAAACGATAGATGGTCGAGGAATCTATCGCCTGAGCGACTTGCTGCTCAACGCTTGCTGGATGAGTGCAACCGTGCTGAGGTGTCCGGCCACTGCTTGTTCGATAAACGGACTTAGAAAGTCAACTTCGGCCTCCCAACTCAGGTAACTACTGCGCCGTCCCCCTTTGCCTGGAGTCTCAATTGCTGTTGCCCCCAGCCGGTTGTAGCTAGATACGACCTGATGTACGGTTCGAACTGAAGTGCCTGTGTGCTTGGCAATCAAGGCTGCCGGTCGTGGGTCAACCAAAGCGTTGTAGACAATCAGCCACTTTTGCTGTCGCCGAAAGTTGGCAGTGCTTTTGAGTTTCTCCTGAATTTCTGTCTCTGATAGATGTGCTACTACTCGACTGACTCTAGCCATATGGATGCTGCAACTCTGTCACCCAACACTCTATCAATATTACGCTTCGGGTCGCGGATTGGTATGAGGCAACCGAAGAGGGTTTCAATTTCCCATCGCCTGGCATAGTCGCTAATTGCCGATTCGGGTGAGTCAGAGATAACGACAACCAAAAGTTGTCCATCTTTGAGGCGTAACGCTGCCACATAGACCCAGTAGCCCCACAAGCGACGACGTTTAGGCAGGGCTTGCATCTGCTCAGGTGCTAAATCAGCGAATAGGACTCTGGCGCATGATGGGTTTGCCACGTCCATTACTCAAGCGGTCACTTTGGCGAATGCGGATCCGAAACGGCACGGGTTGCTTGAGCAGATACTTGATCCAAGCTTGTCCGACAAACTCTCGGTCTGCTGTTAGATAAGCAATTTGCTGGCGGGCAAAGAGCTTGAGAAATTGACCCACCAGATCAAGACGCTCATCAGTATTGGAGTTACCGCGCTTCGGCAGCAGGGTCCATAGCAAAGGGAAGGCGATACCCTGATGGGCCACGGCCCGCATTAAGACATTGTGGGTTGTTTGTCCAAACTGCCACTGGGTTCGGTCGAAGCAGACCACCCATTGTGAGCTAAAGCTCATCAAAGCTACGACTGCTCTTGCTACAACGGTCTCATCCAATTCGAAGTGGCGAAAGAAGCGTTGGAGCCGCTTGTAATGAGATGCTTGCTGTGCCCGCCCAACAAAGGCAGGAGCAAGCTCAGCCAGGTTCACCGTCTTAACGCGAAACAGGGCAATCAAGAGTTGGGCCAGAAAATTCAGTCGCGCACCATGCCAGGGTAGGTGCTTAGTACGGGACAAAAAGCTGGAAAAGATTGTAAGAAAAAGGTTTCATGAGATTTAACTACAATCCCTGAAACCCAGATGTCTGAAATCAGCTTACTGCAATCAACCCTCAACTCTCATCTTCCTTGGCATGGTGCGCGACTGAATTTTCTGGCCCAACTCTTGATTGCCCTGTTTCGCGTTAAGACGGTGAACCTGGCTGAGATTGCCTCTGCCTTTATCGGACAAGCGCACCAGGACTCTCATTACAAACGCCTGCAACGGTTCTTCCGCCACT
>CADCWO010000089.1 GCA_902806435.1 uncultured Synechococcales cyanobacterium
GGTGCAGAGAATGACTCCCTGCTAGGTGAATCTGGCAATGACACCCTCTATGGAGGGACAGGTAACGATACCCTGAGTGGAGGCACTGGCAACGATACTTATCTAATTAATAGAGAGGGTACTGACCTGATCCAAGAAGCCGCTGGTGCTGGCACTGATGCGGTCCAATCTTCCATTAGCTATACCTTGGGTGCCAACCTGGAAAACCTGACATTCACCGGAACGAGCACAGTGAATGGTACAGGAAACAACCTTGGCAACAGGCTTACTGGCAATGCTGCTAACAACACTCTTAAAGGCGAATTTGGTGACGACACACTGCTAGGCAACGCTGGCAATGACTCTCTTAACAGTGGATTTGGTGACGACACAGTGTTGGGTAGTGCTGGTAATGACACCTTATTTGGCGACTATGACCCTTCCACGGATTTTGATACTACGGGTGGCAGCGACTATCTCAACGGCGGCGATGGTAATGACAGTATATATGGTGGTACTGGCAACGATACGCTGATTGGTGGGGCTGGTAATGACCGTCTATTTGATGATGGCAACGAAGATGGCGATTTGCTGCGCGGTGGTGATGGGGATGATGACCTATTTAGTTTTGGTAATGAAGGGGACACAGGTGGCTTGGGCTATGACTCTCTGTACGGTGAGGGTGGCAACGACAGGCTGGGTGGCTCAGAAAATGGTGGATCTAGGGTATATGGTGGATATGGTAATGACACACTCAGCAGTTACACCTATGGCTCCGGTGGTAATGACCTCTTTGGTGAAGCTGGAGATGACCTGCTGGATGGCCGATTTTCATCCCTGGATGGCGGATCTGGTAACGATACATTGTCTGGAGAAGACAGTTTTCTAAATGGTGGCAGCGGAAACGATAGCTTAACTAGTTATAACAGTGGCACTTTGAATGGTGGCAGCGGTAATGACACCCTGAGTGGTAGTGATGCTAGTTTAATTGGCGGAGCTGGTGCTGATCGGTTTGCTTTTGGCTATGGCTATAGCTCTAGTGCTACCATTGAGGATTTTGTAGTTGCTGAAGATACCATTAATGTTTCTGCCAGTGGCTTTGGAGATGACCTGAATGCGGCAGCAATGATTACACCAGAGCAGTTCAGGCTTGGCACGACAGCAAGTGATACCAGTGATCGGTTTATCTACAACACCAGTACGGGTGCGCTGTTCTTTGATCGTGATGGTACAGGTACAGCCATGCAAGAGCAGTTTGTCGCCCTTTCAGCTGGTCTTGAGCTGACTAACAAGGACATTTTTGTGGTTTAGAGCTTAAGTTGCGACACGACCCAGGGCAGAAAAGCGTTTATAAATGTATCTCTAAACAAGAGGTCATCAGATTACAGGGGGTAACCTCTTTTTGCTATTCTTTGGTCTGTCGCGGAAAATGATTAAAGATTCTATTGGTTGCTAGGTATGACAGAGATTCTGCAAGTAGGTAACCAAGTCATTCAAGCAAATGAAGTTTTCTCGCTTTTGCGTCGCTACCAGTTGATGCCGCAGTTCTTACGCGGCCTAATTATAGATCAGGCAACAGCTGGTCTTACCTGCACACCAAGTGAGCGCCAAGCAGCAATTGAGCGGTTTTACCAACAACATCGCGCTCCAGACGGGAACGCCTCCCCAGAAGATCGCTCAGCGTGGTTAAAAAGTCAGGGCCTGACCTCGGAACAAGTTGAGGAGCTAGCACTACGGCCTGTATTGCTGGAACAATTTAAGACGGCAACCTGGGGGTCAAAGGTTGAGGCTTATTTTATGAGCCGCAAATCTAGGCTTGATCGAGTTGTTTACTCGTTAATTCGGACTAAAGACTTTGGTATTGCTCAGGAAGTTTACTTTCGAATTAAAGAAGGCGAGCAGTCCTTTAACGAATTAGCCCAGCAGTATTCTCAAGGGCCGGAGGCACACACCGGCGGTGTAATTGGGCCAGTCTCCTTAAGTACCCCCCACCCAGCGATCGCCAGGATTTTATCCCTCAGTCAACCCGGCCAGCTATGGGCTCCCACCCGGCTAGAGGAGTGGTTCTTAATCTTACGGTTAGAGAAGTTTTTTCCGGCTCAATTGGATGAGTCAACTCGCCACCAGCTAATCAATGAACTGTTTGAAATTTGGCTGCGAGAGCAGATCCAGAAAATCCAGATTTCCCAAACTTCGTAGTCTTAGTGGGGTAGGGTGCCAAAGCCTTTGCGCTGAGCAGCCCTGTTTGCGGTTTGAGTAGGAACTGAACGGTTTGCCACAGCTTGAATCAATTGCAAGTGTTGGGGTAGTAAATCCGCTAGGGCAAACCGGTCAAGAATAGTTTGGCGAGCCTTAGCCCGCAGCTGCGCCATCCGGCTTGGATGGTCCAATACTTCTGCAATGCGTTCAGCAATTTGTTGCGGCGAGAAGAAATCAACAAGCAACCCATTATTGCCGTCTTGGATCACTTCCGTCACAGGTGCGGTGTCAGACCCCAAGACGAGGCACCCTGTAGACATTGCCTCCAGCATTGACCAGGACAGTACAAACGGTCTAGTTAGGTAGACGTGGACGGAGGAAGCTTGGATCACTTGCCGGTACTGCCCATAGGGTAGGGGTCCTGTAAAGTGGATCCGAGATAAGTCCAGCGGCACTTTTTCCAGAATCCAGTCTTTATAGCTCTGGCCATCCGGTAAGGACTTACCGTAACAGACGCGATCGCTGCCGACGAGCACCACATGGCATTGAGGTCGCCGTTCTTGCAGGTAGGCTACCGCTTCCATAAATTGTGGGAAACCCCGGTACGGCTCCATACCCCGCCCCACGTAGGTCACCAGCTCCTCCACGTGAGATAAGTCAAGCTGAGGTAAAACCAGTTTTGCTCCTGGGTTCGGCTGGAAATAATCTGTGTCTACCCCATCGTGTAGCACCGAGATCTTGGGGTGGAATTCTAAAGGAAGCTGTGATCGCTGCCACTGCGTAGGAGAAAGCCCGCGATCGCAGCTGTACAGATCAATCAAAATTGGCGAATTTTTCACCCGGATGCGTGCCACATCATCAAGGTTTAACGGATCAGCAGGGTCAAAATCGGCATCTGTACCCCGGGCGTGATAAAACCACTCGAAGTAACAGAGCAAGGGAGTTTCCGGAAAGGCATCTTTGACAAACAAAGTCGGGCCCCAGCCAGAGTGACCACAAATTACGTCTGGGACAAATCCTTGAGCCTTCAGTTGCTCCGCTAGCCGGACCACCGCTTGCCCATGCAGCACTGCCCCTTCCAGGGAGCGAACATAGTGATGCGTATTGGGATGGGGAGCGCGACTTGGCTCAAATAACACCTTATGCACACCAGGTAAACTGGCATCCCGGTTCTTCGTGCCAAACACAACCTTGTTGTTGGGATTTTGGGCAAGGGCTGCCGCCACGTGGCGATATTGAGCCGGAAAGTTGGAGTGGAGAAATAAAACTCGCATTGGGTTGAATCAATTTCGTTGCAAAATCTGCTTACAACTTGCCCACTGTTCTTGCTCAAAGATTAGCTTCAAAACAAAGTTTTTCTCAACGTAGATATTCACGCAGCCGTCTCGTGCTCAAATTTTCCTCCGGCTAAAGCAGTATACAGCCCTGGCTCAAGCAACCATTGTTGAGAAGCATCTATGTTTTCAGGAAATTGCTCGGCATGGATTATCTCTCCAAGCCAAGATGTAACAATTAGTTCAAGGCTTTCCCCGCTAATCTGGTCAGCTGCTACTCCTGCCCTTTCAAGATAAGGGTGAAGAATTGGATATGCATCAAAAGTGTACGTGGTTTCGCTCTGATCTTGATCAGCCTCAGCATTAGCCCATAGGTAAAATTTGTCTGGAAAAACCATCAAGAAAGTTGGAGCTTTCGAAAAACTACCATGTCTACGAATGTTATGTCGATGTTTTGCTGCCCGCTCTGGGGATGCATTGCTT
>CADCWO010000090.1 GCA_902806435.1 uncultured Synechococcales cyanobacterium
GGTCGCAAGTTCCAGACGCCACGGGTCTACCTCAACCTCACACCTCGCCAGAACCTGGAAATCTCCTACAACCGGCACAAAAATGTTTTTTCCACCCTACTCAAGCAAGCCGTGGCAGCGGAACGGCGTACAATCGCTGGATTGCTCGAAACGATTGGCTTGACCCTGAAAGCGGATATGCCAGCAGAACTGCTATCTCACGGCGAAAAGCAATGGCTGGAGATTGGCATGTTGCTGGCCCAAGCCCCGGATTTACTGTTGGTAGATGAACCCGTAGCTGGACTGACGGATGAGGAAACGGAAAGGACAGGAGAATTACTTCTTTCCTTGGCTGAAACGTATTCCATTTTGGTTATTGAGCATGACATGGACTTTGTGCGCCAGATTGCCCGCCAGGTGACCGTACTCCATGAAGGTCGCTGCCTGTGCGAAGGTACAATGGCGCAAGTTCAAAGTAACCCACAGGTGGTGGAAGTTTATTTGGGACGTGAACTATCTGAGGAGAGTGAAATTAGCTTGGCAGGTGGTCAAACAGCGTTACTAGAAGTGGGAGCCAGTCCTGATGAGCCATGAGCATCCGCTACTTTCTAAAACTAATCCCACCACTGCTCCCACTGTGCTCCAGGTGACGGGCTTAAACGTCTACTACGGTGAGAGCCACATTCTGCGCGATGTGGACTTGAGTGTAGCAGCAGGGGAAATGGTCTGTTTAATTGGCCGCAATGGTGTGGGTAAAACGACACTCCTCAAAACGATCATGGGATTGATTCCCGCCCGTAGTGGCGCGATCGCCTTTGGGGGCAAACCAATCATTACCCAATCATCCGATCAACGGGCTCGCCTGGGGATTGGCTATGTCCCTCAAGGCAGAGAAATTATACCTCGGTTAAGTGTGAAGGAAAACCTGCTCCTGGGTTTGGAAGCACGGCGCGACAGCGATCGTCGTAAGGCCCAGCAAGCTATTCCCAATGAAATTCTTGAGCTGTTTCCAGCCCTCAAAGCGATGCTGCCTCGGATGGGCGGCGATTTGAGTGGAGGCCAGCAACAACAACTAGCGATCGCCCGCGCCTTGATGGGACGACCTCAGTTATTGGTTTTGGATGAACCCACGGAAGGCATTCAGCCCTCGATTGTTTTAGAAATCGAAGCGGCAGTGCGCCGGATCATCAAGTCCACCGGAATATCAATTCTCCTAGTCGAGCAGCACCTGCACTTTGTCCGCCAAGCCGATCGCTACTATGCCATGCAGAGGGGCGGAATTGTTTCCTCTGGCCCAACAAGCGAGCTCAGCAATGAAGTCATCCAACGATTTTTAGCCGTCTAAGCGTAGCTTTAGCCAACGCAGCTATAAGCTAATAATCTATTGCGCTAGACATTGCTGAATTCAAGGATGATTTAAGCAGGAAGAGGAACAGTTTTGTCTTTCAAGTAGTGTAAGAGTAATCGAATTGATAATTTGAGCATTTCTACGGACTTGGAATAACAAAGTATCTTGCGATGTAGCCGTGCCAAATAATGCCTGAGCCGGGTATTTTCTCCTTCAACCCTCGATATGGAAGCTTTACTGGTAGTACTAAGCAGGTAATGATGCGTTGTAATAGTGGATGAAGTACCAGATTGCATCGATGTGATTCTCCAATGTGTGAGATTTATTAACATGAGTTATAAAACAAGGTACCTAGAGAGCTGCCATATCAAGAAGATAGTCACTACAGCGAATGCGCTCCTTTGAGGAGTCATAAGCTGCTCTGACCTGTTCCCAAGTGGGTGTGCTCGCTGCCAGCCGTTGCCATCTCTGCCAAGGGGTTTGGTTGTGCAAGGAGCAGTGGCGTCGTTGGCGATTGTAGTAGTCCTGCCACTATTGCAGTTGCTGGGGTAGGTCTAGTGACTTCAGATTGACCAGGGAGTAAAACTCCTCGAGGTCTGTTTTCTGGGTGCGCTCGACCTTACCGTTGAGATGAGGAGAGCGAGGTTTAATCGGACGAAATTTGATAGCAAGCTCCCGCAATCGATTCTGAACAGCAAGGGCAAAGAATTCCTCATCCCGGTCGGTTTGCAGGCGCTGAATGGGAAAGGGAAAAGCACTGATTAAATGCTCAACAAACTCCAGAGTACTTTTGGCCTGTTTGTTAGGGTAAAGCCTGACGGTTTTTAAGCGTGTACAGTCGTCGATAGCTGTGTACTGATAGAGCTGGGGAGCAATCTTACAAACATCCATGCGGCAAGCGGCTGGGGGAATCCTCCTCCAGCACATTGCCTTCTGCACCCGTTCTCCAGGAGTGGCTTTCTCGTAACGTCGCCGGGTCTTGCGAGCTCGTCTGGTCGCTTTGAGCAGCTTGACCCCTGCCTGTTTGAGAACCTTGTGAATCGTGGCCGTGGACAAGGAGAAGTTGTGCCGGCGTCGCAACTCGCTTTGGATCTGCCGCGCTCCAAGTTTGCGTTCTTGACGCAACTGCAAGACCCACTGCCGCTGTTGATCAAAGACTTTCTGGGGTGGGCAATGCTGAGGTCTGCGGCTACGGTCTTTGAGCCCCTCTAGCCCTAGTTGATGATAGCGCCGCACGCATTTTCTCAAAGTGGGTCGAGAGATACCGCAGCGACGGTAAACTAGCCCTGTCGCTGCTCAGGCTTTAGATACCCGAGTCACCCTAGATAGCTCAGTTTCAATCCAGATACCCCAAGCTGTTCGTAACGCCCCGTCCATTTGCTAATGAAGCCGGAACTGACCCCTAAGCCCTCGCTAATCTCTCGATGTTTGTAGCCCTTGAGAAACATCTGCACTGCGATGGCTCACTTGAGCTCACGAGCATCTGGGTTGGAATGAATGAATTCATCAAGGTCGTCTAGCATCGTCCTAGCCTCTAGAGCGTTGTCATCCCCTCTAGATTCTCACTACTGACTTGGGATTGCTATAGCTGGTGAAATTGCTGAGCTTTAATTGGGAAATCTTTAGTTTTAAGAGCTAAATAACTTAGTCGTACATCCTGAGTTAGGAGTGAGTTTATTTTGAACAACTTTAAATACACCTAACTGAAAAACTACAGCCTTAATATGCGGAGCAGATACAAGAATGGATGAATTAACTAGCTTTTTGCAAAAACTGAGTTTGAAGTTCAAACGAAGATTTATTCAGTATTCCGTACACGGCATAAAAAATCCCAAGTGGCTAGCAATGTTTGTGCTTAGCCGACTTCAGATTATCCAATCTTTTGTAGATTTCTTTTCTGAACCTCCTTCAAATTACAGCTATCAAGGTTCTTCTAATTTCGAGCAGATAAATGCCGATAATGTTATTGAACGACTAAGAAATGATGGCGTGTACCAAGATATAAACTTACCTCAAAATCTTTTGCAGGATATACAGGATTTTTCTGACCAGGCCATTTATCTTGGTAACGGAGACTATAAAATGAGCTTTTCTCTTAGTGAGAAAGCAAAAGCAGAAGAAAAGTACGGAGAAAAATTTCGGTTTGGATATCATTTTAACCCTTCAACATATTGTTCAGCTGTCAAAAGCCTTGAAAGAGACCCTAAATTATGGGAAATAGCTGCCAAGTATCTACTAGTTGCTAAACCTGTATTTGCAGGAAGTATCATGCGGTGGAGCTTCGTAACACAAGTTGTAGCAAACACAGATGAGCAAATTAAGTTTGGCCAAGGAGCCTTTCATTATGATTTAGAGGATTATCGTTGTCTGAAATTCATGTTCTATATAACAGAGGTTGATTTTTTTGATGGTCCTCATGTTTATAGAGCCCATTTGATATCTATGTAGTTGCCAAGCGTCTGAGCATCAATCGGATGAAACACAGATTGATCTTTGCCGTAGCATGGTCAAGCGTTCGTTCAAAGTTCTTGACTAAACTCTTGCACCG
>CADCWO010000091.1 GCA_902806435.1 uncultured Synechococcales cyanobacterium
AAGTCCATAAGGGCGATGCCGAGGGTTCTTTGACCTTGAACAAATATCACAAGAGAGTACAAACTCCTTCACATCCTTCCACATTTGGGGCCACCAAAAGTCTCGCGAAATAAGCTCCAATGTCTTGTTGTATCCAAAATGTCCTGCTGCTGGAAAGTCGTGGCGAGATTGGAGAACTCGAAGTCGTGTTGGTCCCTTTGGAATATACAGTCGCTCTTCAAAATATAAAAGATCTCCCTCCACCTTGAACTTGTTGTTATCGGCACGCTTCTTAATCTCAAGAGCTACAGAATCTTCAATTGTTGCGGTACGTACCTGGTTGAGGAAGTCCGCATCAATTGGCATAACAGCAGCGCAAATTCTAAAATGTTCCGGTTTCAACAATGTGGTGCATTGTTGATCAAACGCTGCTTCTCCAGCCTTAGGCGCAAGATATGATCTCCTTGATAAAGCGTCAGAAAGTCCTTGTTGCTTCCCAGGTCGATAGGTAATAACAAAGTCAAATCGCGACAACGACATATTCCACCGAGCTTGTCGTCGATTCAAGACTCGAGCCGTCATGAAGTACTCCAAATTCTTGTGATCCGTGTATACGGTCACCGGATGCGCAGCGCCTTCGAGAAAGTGTCGCCACTCTTGGAAGGAATCCACAATAGCGAGGAGTTCCTTATCATGAATCTCGTAATTGATCTCAGCGGCAGAGAACTTCCGAGAATAAAATGCAACCGGGTGAAGCTTCTCGTCTACGCCCATCTGTGACAGTACGGCTCCCAAAGCAAAATCAGAAGCATCGGTCTCCAAGTAGAAGGCCTTTGCAAAGTCAGGGTGTACCAAGATTGGAGCCGTAGTAAACGCCGTCTTCAGATCTTGGAATGCCTTTTCTGCTTGAAGTCCCCATTCGAGCTTGTCCTTACAAGTCAACCGAGTGAGTGGAGCAGCAACTTGAGAATAATTCTTGATGAAGATCCGATAGAAGTTAGCAAATCCAAGAAAACATTGTACGTCTCTAACCGTCTTCGGAACCTCCCAGGATACAATTGCTTCCACCTTCTTGGGGTCCATCTTCAAGCCGTCCGTAGTTGCAATGAACCCTAGAAACTCCATCTCGGTTTGGTGGAATAGGCACTTCTCCAACTTGGCGTAGAGTCCTCGTTCTCGTAGTTTCTCAAGGACCAAACGAACGTGCTTCTCGTGCTCTTCTTCGTTCTTGGAAAATATCAGAATGTCATCCAGATAGATGACAACAAAGTCGTCAAGGTGCTCCCGAAAGATGTCATTCATCATATGTTGGAAAACAGCCGGAGCATTGGTAAGGCCAAAAGGCATGACATTATACTCAAAATGGCCATACCTTGTACGGAAAGCTGTCTTCCACTCGTCTCCTTCCTTGATTCGTACGAGGTTGTAGGCTCCCCTTAGATCAATTTTCGTAAAGATCTTTGCACGCCCGAGCTGCTCCAAGAGACCAGAAATCAAGGGTAACGGGTAACGGTTTTTCTTAGTTACCTTGTTGAGGCCTCGATAGTCCACGCACATCCGCAACGAGCCATCCTTCTTCTTCACGAACAAGATCGGTGCCCCAGCTGGCGACTTTGAATGACGAATGAAGTTCTTCGCTAGATTCTCGTCAATGTACTTCCGCAACTCCGCTAACTCCGTTTGAGAGAGATTGTAGATTGGACCAAAAGGCGGTTGTGCTCCTTCCTGCAAGTCTATGGGGCAGTCGTATGGTCGGTGCTCCGGTAGCATGTCCGCGTTCTTCTTGTGAAACACGTCCTCAAAATCCTTGTACTGCTCCGGTATACTCGCCGTCGAATCCTTCTCTGCGCTAGTTGGAGCTGCATAGATGACGAATGGTGCGCCTTCTTTTGCTGATCTTACGAACGCCCTTGCTCCAATAAACAGTGGTTTTCCTACCTTGGGACGTCTACTAGGTTGGCTCTTGGACTGTTCTTTGGGAAAAGTCATCCTCCGCAACTTCCAATCTATGGACGGGTTATGTTGTTCCAACCAGGAGAGACCAAGGATGACAGGGCTTGACGGGGTTTTAATAATATTGAAGATAATACGACTACTATGGTCCTTAAACGCCACTTCAATAGGTTCAGTTTCATGAGTGACGCTACCAGACAACAAAGGTCGTCCATCTATAACTTCTACGTGAATAGGTTTGGACTTTTGCACTAGACGGATCTTATGACGACTAGCAAAGTTTTCATCCAGAAAACAAGCAGACGCTCCCGAATCTAATAGAGCTATGGTGTTTAGTTTCTGAGGACCAAGAGACAAGGGGATTGTAAAGCAACGGGCAGGTTGGGCAGAAAAAGAGGAACCTGATTGTTGTTGGGGTGTTGAATCGTCCAGCCGCACGGTTCCTACTGTGGCTGGGCACCGTCGTTTTCCGAAATCACCGCGCTCCTAGTCTTGACAGTGCGCCGGTTCTGCTTCTTAGGGCAGTTTCCAGCCTTGTGGCCTTCTTCGCCGCAATACAAACATAATCCCTCCTCCATACGCCGTTTCTTCTCTTCTGGCGTGAGAGATCTAACACGCGCTGCGTCGATTTGCATGTCTTCCGTCTCCAAATGCGAATTAAGGCTGCTTGCCGACATAGCTGCGCCGTGACGTGTTGTCTGATGTCTCGAGCGTTGGTCTTGGCGCCGCTGGAATAACCTGTTATCGCACTTCACAGCTTGGCTGATAGCCTCGTTGAGTGTCTGTGGATCGGGAAGAGACAATAGTAGATCCTTGACATCATCCCTTAAACCCCAATAGAATTGGCTCATCAACGCTTCTTCATCCCAGTTGATGTCGCACGCCAATTGCCGAAAGTCCGAAGCGTAAACTGATGTAGAACGCGCTCCTTGCCGCAGCGACCGAATCTTTGTTGTAGCCCAACGAGCCTTATCGTGCTCGCCAAACGCTTCCGCAAAAGCCTCCAAAAATGTCTCAAAGTTGCTAAGAATTGGTGATCGTTTCTCAAACAAGGGAGCAAACCATGACAAGGCTTGTCCCGTGAGCAAGGTACCAACTAGTCCCACTCGTGACTCCTCTGTTGGATAGCGCTCGGGTTGTAGGACTGTTACTAACCTAACTTGATTGACAAAGCCACGAAACTTGGCACGCGTACCATCGAACTTGTCCGGAAGGCTAACTCGAGGTTCCTTCCGCTGTTGAATCGTCGGGTCTTGTCGAAGCAAAGGCATGGCCGCTTCCTCTGGTGCAGTAGCTTGGGACTGGTGAAGCCTGGATTGCGTCATCCCGGGTGCTCCATCATTGTGAAGTCCCGCCATAACTCCTTCCATCTCCGCTTGTCTATGCGATAACGTTGCAAGCGCACTCATAATGGCGTCCAATTTGGACTCCAGAGTTTCGGCCATGGTAATGACCTGTCTCGCAACAAATGAAAGAGAAGAAAGGAAAGATCTAGCAAAGGAGCAATATTGGTTTAGAGGAGGGTACTCCGCAACCTCTAAAACGCCTTAAGATCTTCAAGAAGAGGGGTTATCCACTCTCTCCAAGAAGAATAAGACTCCAATATAGCAGAGGAAAGAGAGCAGTCTCGACAAACTGTCAGGGACACGGAAACAGATGACAAGAAGATCTGGAAACTAACAAGAACTGGAAGACAAGAATTGACAAGAACTTGGATTAACAAGATGAGTACACGAACAACACCAAGAGAGGTGAGCTAGAGCTCCAAGAGATGCGTTGTCGAGACTGAAGAACTCTTCAGCCTCGACTCCTATATATACTACTAGAAACCGAGAAAGTTCTAGAACTTCGGTCAGGTAGGAAGCTTCTAGAAGACCTTCTATCGACTACTAACAGAAACTTCTAGGAGGTTCCC
>CADCWO010000092.1 GCA_902806435.1 uncultured Synechococcales cyanobacterium
AGTATAAATCGGCATACGTTCTCTGTTGTCTTGGTCCTCAAAGCTCTTCCTTCAACAAAGTTTGAGAGCTCTTCTCGGGCCAAAACAAGGTACTTCATCCCCCACATCGCATTTGGCATGGCAACCAAATCAATCATCCATTGAAAATGGATTGCAATAGGGTAAGTGGGATGTAGTTCATCTCTGTGCCGCACCTTCGATTGTAACTGGCACACTACACAAGAGGCAACAAACTCCTCAACATCTTTGTATAGCCCCTTCCACCAATACCGCTCCTTGACCTTCGTGTAGGTGGCCCAAATGCCTCTGTGACCGGCCCAAAGTGTATCATGAAACTCTTGTAAAACTTGGGTCTTGGTCAAAGAGTCTCCCACCACTCTCAACGGCACTTCACCAGCTCTTTTTGCCCTCTTCCATAGGAATCCATCTTTCAACAGATATCCATAAGACTGATGTCTGATGTCTTTGAATGTCTTATCCATCCAGCTTCTCTGCCGCTCCATTGTGCTCAAATAGAGCCCAATATCCCTCAACCTTCCTTCATAAAGCTCAGCCTTAAAAGGTAAAGTTGTACTAGATGAACTTCCCCCATCTATACTCATCACATAGCCTCCGTGTAATAATTCTTCATCATCTCCATGTGCCATCATCTCTCCTTCATTGAAATACCTTGCTCTAGACAACATATCAGCAACAGAATTCTTTTTGCCTTCAATGTGAACTAGAACAGGGTTCAAAGATTTGATGTAGGCTATCCATCGCAGCATTGCAATGTCTGGTGAAGAACAATTTGCTATCATCCCCAGCAAAGGCAAACAATCAGTCTCTAACACCACCTCCGCTCCAATCAAGTAGTTTCTGTCCGCCTTTAGAGCTGTAAGGGCACCCCATAGTTCTCTCTTCACTTGTGGATACGCCCTTTGTCGTTCTGTCAAGATCCGTGCTCCAAATCGGATAGCAAACCTCTTCCCCTCTTCATCATCTTGTCCAACGGCCCATCCAATTGCAATTGGGCTTGTGTCAACTGTCACTACCACCGGCCTTCCACAATCATAGCTCACTTGTTTAAGGACCGTTGGTGACTCCAAAATCTTCTTCAACTCCGTCATGGCCAAGTCTTGCTCATGCTGCCAAGCAAACCTGTTCCTCTTGCGCAATAGCTTGTAGAGAGGTTCAGATATATGAGCAAAATGAGGGATCCAAATCTGATAGAAGACACAGGCTCCTAAAAACCTCCTTACTTCAGTGACATTGCTACAGGCCTTCATTCTCCCAATAGCATCCACCTTCTCAGGGTTAGGTTTCCTTCCATAGAAACCACATAAGTGTCCAACCACCAAAATCTCATCAACCCCAAACTTGGACTTCTCAATGGAGAGGGTTAAGTTTACCTCCTCAAGTCTGCTCAAGATTTTGGCCACATCCTTGATATGATTGCTCACAAAGACTCGGCAACCATCATCTTGGACTGTCAAGTCTCTTCCTTCCTCCTCGCATCCTTTCATGGGAATGTCATCCACAAAAGGTATGGTTTTCTCCGGTATAAAGTCCCTCAGGATCTGGTTCATAGCGCTCTGCATATGTGCCACCGAGTTGGTAGCACCTTGAGGCAATGTGCACATGCGCATCAATCCAAGTGGAGTCTTCATGGTTGTCAAATCCCTGCTCTGAGCAGCTAATTGGAATTGATCATAACCAGAATATAGATCTCCAATGGAATATATTGCATGCCCCGCAAATGCTTCAGCAACCTCATCAACATTAGGCCCTGAGCCTTTGTTTCTGATTGTCACTTTGTTTGCTGGCTGCATGTCTTGAATAAACCTCAATGCTCCTGATTTCTTTGGCACTGTGAACCACCGGTTCGAATATGGAGCCATTGAAGGTTCAAGTATGCCCATACGTCTCTTCTCCTTGAGCAACTCCAGTAGCTTTGGAAGTAGAGCCCTAGGCACAGGTATAGGCTTCAAATCCCATGGTACATGCGGTACCGTGAAAATAACCATCGGTGCTACAACACTTGGTTGCACACATCCAATCTCATCTGGCAGAGAAGCAAAGGCCTTCCCATGCATAGACAACATGTCTTGAAATGCCTTCTTCTCCGGCTCAGTCAAGAAATCATCTCCTCCAATCTTCAAGCTCTCCAAAGTCTCTTTGGTGAACTTGTGTCCAATCCTTCTAGCTTCCCTCAAACTTGGCTCCTTCTCAGCATGTTTGATATGCTTATCAGTGTCAAATGGTAGCTGAGTAGCCACTGGCTTCACCTTCTTGGCCACAGTCTTGTATTTTGTGTAAACTGCAGCTTCTAAGCTCTGTCCACCAATCTTGGAATCATACAACCTTGTTATTGCTGTAGAAACCTCATGATACATTGCACTTGTATGGATATTGACAATATAATCGGTAGTCTTCTCTGCATCCTTGCTTGTCTCTATCTCTTGCAAAGTCTGCAAGATATCATCTGGCATGCCGTTTTCTTCATAAATACCAGATATGCTTTCATCTCCTTCTAGAACCTTCATCTCTTTTAGGTTTTTCTCCATCTTTTTCACAAGCTTTCTATGTACAGGGTTCAAGTCTTTGACACCCGTAAAGCTCACAAAACCACACTCGGTCACGCTGAAAACTCCACATCCATCATCAGTATGTACATTGGGGAATCTGCCAGGCTTAATTTCCTTAGCACCCGTGGATCCCCGCATTCCACGTGTGCCCTTCAAAAATCCGGGAAGTTCAAAGAAGTTGGCAGAGAAATCTCTCTGAGCTGAAGCCGATGCCTCTCATTGTCAGGCCTCACAGTCAGGAATTGCACTGATTTCTTCCCATCAGTACTCCGGATCCGGGCATAATGAGACCCATCATCTAACACCTTGGTCTCCATCCGCGAAGCAGTGATGAAAGGTTGGCCCAAGATTATCGGATAGGCGCTTAGGTTTTGAACAAAGAAGTTTTGTTCAACTTGCACATCTCCAATCTTTGTGGCTACAGCAGGGCAAGCCCCATGTAACCGAGTCCGCCCGCTATTAGCCGCTCTCATGACCCAGCCATGGTCTGTATCAATTGGCCACTTGCCCTTCTCATAGATACTCCGAGACATGATGTTGATTTCAGAGCCATGGTCAACAAGGGCTAGCACATGGTCATCCAACTCTCCAAGTTTGATCTTAGTCTCAGTAGTGGCCCTAGCCCAGAAAGGTAGATCAAATTCAACCTTTTCTTCATTCTCCCTCATGTTGGGAAGATCATAGGAACACTGAAAAATTTGAGCTTCAATCTTAGGAATCTCTTCCTCTTGAACCACCGGCTCACCCATAATGGCAAACACCTCGCCAATCTCAGTCTCCTCATCTTCGGTCATGTGAGTGTCCAAGGCTCTGACCATCACAGTCTCAGCTGTCATCTGTCTCTTCCTCTTGATGACGTCTATGATCAGCTCATGGAAGTCTTTCTTGGCTATGCCAAGTGCTTCCCTCAAAGTGAATTCGATCTTGGCATCCAAGATCCGCTCCTCCAAAATACCCTTCATATCAATGGAGTTCTCAATGTCTGACTGGAGCTTGTAAGCAGGAGCCTTTCCCTTAGCCTTGCTTGACTCTCCTTTCTCCAGTCCTCTTCTGCTATCATTGGGTTGCTCAGTGGATTCATCCTTCTCTTTCTTCTTCTCCCACCACTCCTTTGGTAATGGCATATCACCAGGCTGAGTAGTGCTTGGATCTGCCGCCCTTGAACGTGTAAGAACCCTCTTCCTCATTTCTTTTGCAGGGTCATGCTGTACTGGAGCTCTTCTCTTTGATATTGGCTCCTCACCATTATCTACGTAAAACTTTACACTTTTCTC
>CADCWO010000093.1 GCA_902806435.1 uncultured Synechococcales cyanobacterium
GGCAAGACACACAGCTTGGGCAAACAGGCATGAGAGGATAAAATCAGCATGAAACTTTACCTTCCCATCATTACATCCTGGGCACTACCATGTTTTGGTTGCCAATGGGGCGGCGTTTTTTCCGGACCAGCGTGGATATCCAGCTCTGCGTTTGACATTCTTGCACCCACCGGAAAAGATTGAGCAAGGAATCGCAGAGCTGGGTAAGCTACTTAAGAGCTATCTAGCTCCAGGTACAAGAGGTCTAGCGTCTAGGCTCAAGCAAGAAGCTATCTTGCTAGGCAGCTCTAATTAATCAGATGAATCAGCAGTTTTACAGTACCAGGAGTTACGCAGTTAAGGGACTTGGATACGGTAAAAGGAAAGGATGAATCCACCCAAGGTCAACGAGTGGCACCACTGCCTGAAATTTGATTCGCTAGTTGCGTAATCTCTAGCTTTAGCCATTATTGCAGTTTCAAGAAGCTTTTCGCTAAGAACTCAACAAAGCATTGCACCTTGGGAAGTAAGTAACGATTGCTAGGAAATATGGCATAGACTCCAACATCGTTTGCATCTTCGTACTCCATCAGCAAGTGGATCAGTTGGCCAGATTGGATTGCCGGACCCGCCAGAAACCGCGTCACACGCCCAATCCCCAGCCCTGCCAAAACGGCTTCATATAGGGCTTCCCCGCTGTTGACGGTGAAGTTTCCCTGTACACTAATCTCCCGCAATCCTGATCGATCTCGAAACCGCCATTGATTCAGCGTGGTTTTGTAAGCATTTAACGTCAGGCAATTGTGGTGTGCCAAATCATCAGGAGTCTGGGGAATGCCGTGGTGCTCAAGGTAAGCCGGAGCCGCGCAAACAATTCGGCGATCGCACAGCAGTCGTCTTGAAGTCAACGCCGAATCCGCTAATTCACCAATCCGGATGGTAACATCAAGACCCTCATCCACCACATCTATCACATCATCGCTCAGCGTCAACTTGATGGTTAATTGCGGGTATTGTTCGAGAAACTCAGCCATGCGTGCAAGAACATGACGATGGGCAAAGTAACTAGAACAACCTACCTGGAGCGTTCCTTGGGGTTCTGTGCTGTGCTGTTTAGCTTCGCGGTCTGCTTCCTCAATCTCCGTCAAAATGCTCAGGCAACGGTTGAGGTAGCGTTCGCCAACTTCCGTCAGGCTAAGGCTCCTGGTTGTACGATGGAACAATCGCACCCCCAAATGGTCTTCCAAATTTCCAATTCGGCGGCTGATGGCAGAAGGATTCAGTTGCAGTTCAAGCGCGGCTTTAGCAAAGTTGCCACTTTTCACGACTTGCACGAAGACTTCCAAATCTTGTAGTCGGCTCATAAAGATTATTGCGATTTTTGCACGATACTCTGTCTCAAAAAAGCTATTGTCAATACTTTATGCATCAATATAGACTTAAGCTAACTTAAGCAGTTTTGGCAAGGAAGCTGTGAAGGCCCACAAGACCGTGCTTTTACGAAATGAGGCTTGATCGCAAGCCGATTGAGTTTTTAGAGCCACCTACTAAATACAGCAAGCAAACCAGTTAAAGGCGTTAGCACAAGTGCTGACTTGTCAGTTCATAACGACATGCCTGTGAGAGCGGACTGCCTTCAATTAGATAATCACTCAACTACAAACCGAATTAGGCAAGCTGGAGAATTTTTATGAAAATGAGAGTGATTCAATTACGGGATGGGTTTGGTCTGGATCATCTTGAACTATCTGAACAACTAAAACCCACTCCCGCACATGAAGAAGTGTTGGTCAGACTGGAGGCTACCTCACTCAACTATGTCGATCTGCTTGTTGTCAAAGGTTTGCTCAATCCTAACTTATCCTTACCCTACATTCCGGTTGCGGATGGCGCAGGTATGGTGGAAGAGGTTGGAGCAGGAGTTACTGCATTTGCGGTTGGAGATAAGGTGGCAACAACGTTTATCCCCGATTGGTTTAATGGTAGACCGACCACGGACAGCACCGACTATTCAACTCGGCAAGGCTTAGGCACTGTTCCAGGGCAGCTTACTGACTACAAATGTTTTCACCCAACACAACTAATTCATAGTCCCGCCAACCTTTCGGTGATGGAAGCGTCAACGTTACCAATCGCCGGGCTAACTGCTTGGAATGCCTTGCACTATTCCAACTTGCAAGCGGGTGAAACAGTTTTGCTCCATGGTACAGGTGGCGTATCCATCTTTGCCCTACAATTTGCCAAAGCACAGGGGGCAAACGTCGTTATCACGTCGAGCAATGACGAAAAGCTGAAGCGAGCAGAAAAGTTAGGTGCTGATATTCTGATTAACTACAAAACCACTCCTGATTGGAAAGCAGTTGTCCATCAAGCCACAGATGCAAAAGGCGTAGATGTGGTGGTGGAAACAGTAGGTGGAAAAAACTTGGCGCGATCGCTCAACGCAGTGCGGATGGGCGGACACATTTCCGTTGTGGGCTTGCTAGAGGGGTTTGAAGCAACAATACATATGCTATCGCTACTGCACCGCCAAGCCACGATTCGCGGCATGGAAGTGGGCAGTACACAGGATTTTGCTGCCATGAATCAAGCGATCGTTGCCCATGACATTCATCCAGCAATTGATGCCAAATTCCCACTCGAGCAGACCGAGGCTGCCTTTGAGTACCTGGAGCAAGGACAGCACTTTGGCAAAGTCGTGATCACGTTATAGCATTCACCCACTTCAGGTCAAAATGAAATACGAATGTCAGAGAAAATCACGGTGGCTGAGCAAGCAAGAACGAAACTGCGTTGAGAAGTGACACTGTAACGGTTTGTAACTCAAGAATAGGAAAATCCTAATGGGCAAGGTTATAAAGTTCTACAAAGCTGGTTCAGCCGATGTTCTAACCATTCAGGACGAGAAGATTCCACCACCAGGTGATGGTGAGGCGCGGATTGCCATCACTGCAATTGGACTAAATCGATTCGAGATTATGTTCCGTGAGAACAACTACGCTACTTCACCTAAGTTTCCTTCACGCCTTGGAGGGGAGGCAGTTGGTGTTATCGAAGCACTTGGACCCAAAACCGATTCCTTTCAGGTTGGAGACCGTGTCACTGTGCTGGCAACTGTGCCGATGGGCACAAGTGGCGTTTACGCGGAGCAGGCAAACGTTCCAGTCACGTCGCTCGTGAAATCCATCTATCAATCTGCCGATGTTAAGGAAGCCGCTTTGTGGCTTTCCTACATCACTGTCTACGGAGCGCTGATCGAGTACGAAAATATGCAGCCGGGACAATCAGTCCTAATTACTGCTGCCAGTTCTGCGGTTGGGCTAGCGGCAATTCAAGTTGTGAAGGATCGAGGCGGTATTGCGATCGCCACGACTCGGACCTCAACCAAGCGCCAGGCGCTTCTCGACGTGGGGGCTGATCACGTTATTGCCACCGAAGAAGAGAATCTGCTTACACGGGTAGAGGAGATGACCAACGGAAGTAGCGTTGATATTGCCTTTGATGCGGTTGGAGGAAAGCTCTTACCAGCAATTGTCCAGGCAACTGCGGCAGGGGGCAAGATCTATGAATACGGGTTTCTGGATGCAGGTGGTGTCTCTGGAAGCAAAGTAGATCTCCCAATCGTTCTGCTTTATGGCAAAATGCTGGGCTTCTACTCTGTATTTGAGATCATGCTCAATCCTGAGCGTATGGGTCGAGCAGCAGCTTGGCTACGTGATGCTGTAGAACGCGGCGCAATCAAGCCCCAGATTGATAAAACATTCCCACTTGATGAGATTATTGCAGCGCATCGGTACATGGAATCAGGCCAGCAGTTTGGAAAAATCCTTGTCTTGCCGTAAATCCTAAAGGGTTGGCTTGCTTCATTGCTAGTAATGCAATCCTGACCCTTCATCATAAATATTTGTTACCTATATCAGGAAGAACCATGAAAGGCTCACTATTGACGATCGTCGCCCGTATCAAAGCAAAATCGGGTATGGAAGAGCGAATGCAACAGGACTTGTTGAGTTTACTTACGCCAACTCGCACGGAGCCAGGTTGCATCACGTTTGACCTACTGCTGGATACCAACGATTCGTCAGTTTTCCTTCTCTATGAAAATTGGCAGAATCAGGCAGCCCTGGATGCTCACTTTCAGCAACCCTACGTTAAACAAGTGCTGAAAGCCTATGAAGTAACTTTGACGTAACCGATCGCAGCCATGACTTTGAGTAAAGTCGAGCCACCTGATGACGAGTAAAGGAGAACTATTTCGCCATGAAGATGACTTGCTATATGGCTCCATTCATTCTGGGATTTGCCACGTTGACGCTTCTTTCTACCTATCAATCGATTGATACTCAACAGATGCCGCCAGTGTCAAAGCTACCTAACTTCACCGGGCACTATATTGCCGCGATCGCGGATGGAGACTTTCTTGCCAGCACCTATCATGATGGCAAATTGCCTGCACCCAACTCTGCACGGGATACGCTGTCAATCGTCAACCTACCCTTGAACAAGAGTCAGAATGCAGTTGCTCAAATTCCCGTTTCAAATTCGGTCACAGGCGCACCCTATGCCCTTGATCTTTCACCCAGTGGGCGCAGTGGAAACATTAAGCAAAATGTCAGCAGGTGCAACGCGCAGCGAACAGCTTCCCCCAGGACAGCAACTGGCGGCGATCAACCTGGCAAATCCCAGCCGTCCAGAAGTTCGTAGCCGAGTAACGATCCCGCCTAGGCCAGAAACTGTTGATGTGCATCCTGATGGAACACTGCTGGCAATTTCAACCCAAACCTCCAATAAGGAAATTGTTTTGGTTCCAATCAAAAATAATGTGTTAGGGCAACCAGTTGAGGTTTCGCTGCGTGAGTTGGGAATTCAACCGGATTCGGAGCGGTTCCAAGCAGGCATTTATGTGAGCCAGGTGCAGTGGCATCCATCGGGACGCTATTTGGCAGTGAATCTTGACTATCGGGATCAAATCGCCTTTTTTGAGCTGCAACGAGATCGGGTGGGTAATTGCCAACTGATTCCCTGGGGTCACCCGGTCAATGTCGGCAAAGATCCATTTACTGGACAATTCACGCCTGATGGTCGTTTCTTTCTAAGCAGCAATTGGGGACGTAACTTTGGTGAACAGGTCAAAACTTTGGAGCAACGCCTACCTGAGACACGGGGAACCGTATCAGTGATTCGCTTGGCGGAACTGGGCACTTCAGCAGCAAACACCCAACATCGGGTTGTCTCAACCGCAACGGCTGATATTTCACCCGAAAGTCTAGCAATCAGCCCAGATGGGACACAAGTTGTAACTGTGAACATGCGCGGCACTTTGTTTCCGATGGGCGCACCACGATTTTCTCGCCAAGCCTCACTGAGCCTTATGACGCTTGATCGCACCTCTGGGCAATTAACCAAAATTGATGACTATCCGTTTGAAGGCATCCTGCCAGAGAGTGTGGCGTTTGATGCCAGCGGGAACTATCTTGCTGTTGCTGTTTACGACTACTTCACCCCTAAACCGGCAGGGGGGATTGAGCTATGGCAAGTTATTCAAACTCCAAAGCCTACTTTGCGGCAAATAGGCGAGGTGATTGATCTCGGTCGCGGAGTTCATCAAGTGTTGGTTGCCCAGTAATCAAACTGTTTTGTTGAATAGGAGTGCTATGCATCACACCTTTCTACATACAACTGCGCTTGTCCTCGTAATGGCTGGCGCAGTTCTGGCAAATCCCATCCAGCAATTAAACCCCATTCAACTGCCTCCGGGGTTCCAGTATCCCAATGGCATCGCTCATGCTGGTGATGGCACTTTATACGTTGGCTCCATTACCCGTGGGCAAATTTTGCGGATCACGCCAGAGGGCGAGGTTGAAACCTTCTTTCCCGGAACAGATGAGATTTTCGCGGCAACCAGTTTGCGTCTGGATCAACAACGAGGCATTCTCTGGGGAGCCTCTCCTGACTTTCTGGGTATTGGGAGTGCCAATGGTCAGGTCACTCGTCGCCCTCATCGAATTTTTGCGATCGACACCCGCACTGCTAAAGTTCTGCAAGTAATTCCTATGCCAGACAAGGCTTTTGGTAATGACATCGCCCTAGACACGAGTGGCGGCATTTATGTGACCGATAGCTTGCAGCCTCGCATCTATTACCTTGCACCCGGAGCCACGCGGCTTGAGGTCTGGGCAGAGAATGAGCAGTTTCGCTCTCGCTCTCACCAGATTGGACTGGGCGGCATTGCGCGTTCTGCCAACGGAGTTCTAATTGTTAGTTTGTTTTCGGATGGTAAACTGCTGAGCGTCACCCCGCAAGTGCAAGGAAACCCACTCATTGAAGTAATTCCGTTACCACGATCGCTGGAGAATCCTGATGGGATGCAGTTTGCCCCGGATGGTTCGCTGCTGATCACCGAAGGCGCGATCGCAAGTGGAAACGGCCGCCTGCTCAGGATCAGAAATATTTTGGACACCGGAACACCGAGGGCGATCGAAACCTTGGTAACCGGTCTGGCATCACCCGTCAACTTAACAATCTCGGGTAAAACTATATGGGTCACAGAATCCCGCATCCGTCATCGTTTGTTACCAGGAAAAGCAGCCACAGCTCCAGATTCTTTTTTCGTTCGTCGGTTTACGGGTAATCATGAATAGTAATGATCAACAGGTAGATTAGAGAGATTGTGTACCTCTTGTCCACTTCTATGAACTGTCCCCAGTGCCAGCCAGAACAGATTGTGAAAAATGGACGCACTCATTATGGGAAGTAACGCTTTCTCTGCCAAGGTTGTGGGAGACAATTTGTGGAGAATCCAACCCGCCAACCGATTGATGAAGCTACTCGGAGTCTGTACGCCTTTGGCGGAGCGAAGCCCTATGACAAACTGCTGCTTGAACGACTGGCACTGGCAGCCATTGCACGAGTCACTCGGGTGTCCCAGCGATGGCTACAGATGTACGTCAATCAAAAGTACTCCTAGGAGAATCAGCCAGTGATGTTGTTTGTTTTGTCAGTGTTTCAATGGGTCGTTTGGATACTGCCATTGCTCTACTCATTGTCCTGGCCGATATAGTTCCCCTGTTGTTGGCGAAGGAATTCTAGGAGCTTGTACCACTGAGCTCATTTAAGCGGATGATAGTCATACGTTTTTGATCTTAATGATCCGCTCTTTTGATATAGATGTCAGCAGAACCTTGTTACCGCTTTTTATAGAAGATATCTATGCTAACTATCGAGATTATCATCTTTTTCCTATACCCCTTTCAGGCTACGATTCAATTTATCAATCGATAAGTGCCTCAGCCTTATGCCTTACCTATACCTCACAATTTGTAGATTGCTTCAGCAAAAGTGTGACTTCCATACACTTTTTTCCATACACTTTTAAGAGTTGGCTTTTAAAGCCGCAGGCTGAGGCCAAGCTAAACATCAACGCACAGCTAACTGTGCCAGTTTATGTGAGTTCGTCAACCTCCTTTTGCCTATTAGAGGGGACTTAAGTGTTCCAGGGCAAATTTGGGGCTCTTTACAGTTTGAGTTGCGATTTTTAGAGGTAATTTTAATGGACCAGCTCCTCCTCCAGAGCATCTGGTTAATCCCTTGCTATGCCTTAATCGGTGCTTTTTTAGCCCTGCCCTGGTCTCCGGGCATCCTCCCTCAAATCGGACCAAGACCAGCAGGGTATATCAATTTGTTAATGACTAGCTTAGCGTTAGCTCACAGCCTTGGCGCTCTCAGTGCCACGTGGAACCGTGTCCCGGAACAAATCTTGATTCCTTGGCTGCATACCCCTAGTTTGGATATCCCGCTTGTCCTACAGGCTTCTTCAGTCAGTGTTGGCGCTGTTGTCCTGGTGACTGGTCTCAATTTGCTCACCCAGCTCTACGCGATCGGATATATGGAAATGGACTGGGGGTGGGCGCGTTTCTATGGCCTCATGGGTTTCTTCGAAGCTGGAATCTGCAGCTTAGCGCTGTCTAACTCCTTATTTTTTAGCTACGTTTTTCTAGAAATGCTAACGCTGGCAACTTACCTTTTGGTAGGGTTTTGGTTTGCTCAGCCTTTGGTAGTGACAGGCGCTAGAGATGCCTTTTGGACCAAGCGGATCGGGGATATTATCCTCTTAATGGGCGTGATTGCCCTGTTTCCTCTGTCGGGTACCTGGAACTTTAGTGAGCTGGCTGAATGGGCTAAAACTACCCCACTTGAACCTCGCACAGCCACGCTGCTGGGCTTGGCGCTGATTGCTGGTCCTCTAGGTAAATGCGCTCAGTTTCCTTTTCAACTGTGGCTGGATGAGGCAATGGAAGGACCGGTCCCCGCCTCAATTCTGCGAAACTCAGTCATTGTTGGGGCAGGAGCCTATGTGTTGGTTAAGCTACAACCGGTTTTGGCCCTCTCACCCGTGACATTAACCACCTTGGTTATCCTTGGTACGGTGACAGCAGTAAGTTGTTCCTTGATCGCGATCGCCCAGATTGATATCAAGCGCTCCCTCTCCTACTCCGTCAGTGCCTATATGGGTCTGGTATTTATCGCTGTAGGCACTCAGCATGTCGACGCTGCTCGCTTATTACTATTGACGCAGTCCTGTGCTATGGCACTGTTATATATGAGTGCCGGAGCCGTCATTTGGAGCAACATTTCCCAGGATTTAACCCAGCTCGGTGGCCTTTGGGCGCGTCGGCCTGTAACAGGGCTAGCTTTTGGAGTGGGAACGGTGGGGTTGATTGCCCTGCCCCCCTTCGGGGGCTTTTGGGGGCTGCTGAAGTTAGCAGACAGCCTGTGGGAAACACGTCCTTGGCTGGTCGGAGTCTTACTGCTGGTCAATGGGCTGACTGCTTTCAGTCTCACCCGGGCCTTCAGTCTAATATTTGGGGGGCGACCCCAGCCAATGACGGAGCGATCGCCGGAAGTTCACTGGCCGATGGCCCTGCCCATGATAATTTTGACAATCTTCACGCTACTGTCACCCTTGGTGTTGCAGTATTGGTCGCTGCTACCAGAGTGGGGAGCTTTGAATAAGCAATTAGCAGCGCTTCTGATTTGGTCTAGCGGGTTTGGTGGCGGTCTTAGTGGCGTGATTTATCTTGGTTCCACCTGGTCAAAGCCGGTGCAGCTCCCTTGGAAGCCCTTGCAAGAGTTGTTGGCCTACGATTTTTATCTCCAACGTGTGTATCAACTGAGTGTGGTAGCACTAGTGAATTACAGCTCTCGCCTCACTGCTTGGGTTGAGCGCTACATCGTAGATGGGGTTGTGAATGGCATTGGTTTGGCAACGCTGTTTAGTGGGCAAGCGCTCAAGTATACTGCTTCAGGCCAATCCCAGTTATATCTGCTGACCATTCTCCTAGGAGTGGTTCTGGCGGGTCTTTTCGTTAGCCAGTCGTTTTTAAGTTTTTGATTGTAACGTCGTTAAACCAAAGGAAAAATTAATGCACAGCAAACATCAGCGGGGTCTTTCTCGGCGCAATTTGATCAAGGTGGGCGCAGGGGCACTAGGAACAGGAGTAGTAGCCGCTGGCCTCAGTTCTCAATCAGTTTTTGGTGGCCAAACAGTACCAAAAGATCCAAAAGATGTCACCCCTGATCAGGCCTTGCAAATGCTCATGGCGGGAAATTCACGCTTCACTCTGGGAAAATCTAAGTACCCCAACCAGACTCTAGCTCGCCTCAGAGAAGTTGCCCAAAGTCAAAAGCCGTTTGCAGGCATCCTGAGCTGCGCCGATTCACGAGTTCCTTCAGAAATTGTGTTTGATCAAGGCTTGGGAGATCTATTTGTCTGCCGTGTGGCTGGAAACATTGCAACTCCAGACGAAATAGGCAGCCTTGAATTCGGTACCTTAGTCTTAGGTGCCAAGTTGATTATGGTTATGGGGCATGAAAGATGCGGCGCAGTAGATGCCACGATCAAAGGTGCTCAAGTTCCCGGCCAAATCGGCACCTTGATTGAAGCGATTCAGCCAGCGGTTAAACGCTCAGCAGGACAACCTGGGAATCGGTTGCTGAATGCGACTAAAGCGAATGTTGCGATCCAAATTGCCAAGCTTAAATCATCTCCAGTTCTCTCTCAGTTAATTCAGACAGGCAAGCTGAAAATTGTCGGTGGTTACTACGATTTGGACACTGGCGTGGTCACCCTGGTTTAGCCATTCGCAACTCATACCTTGAACGCTAGCAACTCATTTCACTTCTACAGGAGCTAACTCCCACTATGCTCAGTTTATTAATCTGGTTGCCCCTATTCGGTGCTGCTCTGGTCGGTTTCTGGCCCCTTACCAAGAAGCCATCTAGCCATCTTGCCGCGCAGGCGATCGCTGGCCTGACGTTTCTGTGGACAGCCGTCTTGGTCTGGCAGTTTGACTTCCAAACCGCAGCTCTACAGTTTCAAGAGCATCTGGCTTGGATTGAGCCGTTAGGACTGGATTATCAACTTGGTGTGGATGGCTTGTCTTTACCTCTAGTGGTGCTCAATAGTCTGCTGGTCTGGTTGGTCATCCAAAGCACCAAGGAGGTTGATCGATCACGACTGTTCTATGCTTTGATACTGCTGCTGAGTGGCGCTGTAACCGGCGCGTTTCTGGCTCAGAATTTACTGCTGTTTTTCTTGTTCTACGAGCTAGAACTGATTCCTCTGTATTTGCTGATCGCTATTTGGGGGGGAGCTCAGCGTGACTATGCTGCTACCAAATTCCTGCTTTACCAAGCCCTATCGGGAGTGATTCTGTTAGCAGGTTTCTTGGGCTGGGCTTGGTTGAGTGGTTCTGCTACTTTTGCTTACGATCCACTGCTTGCTCAATCGTTATCTTTAGGAACCCAACTGCTGTTGTTGTTAACGCTGCTGCTTGGGTTTGGGATCAAAATGCCATTGGTACCATTTCACACCTGGTTGCCAGATGCCTACGTGGAAGCTTCCACCCCCGTTTCCGTTCTGCTAGGCGGCATCGTGTCCAAGGTGGGTCCTTACGGGTTACTGCGGTTTGGGCTGGGCTTGTTTCCAGAGGCTTGGACAGTCGTGGCTCCTTGGTTAAGTGTTGTGGCAGTGGTGACGGCTCTCTACGGTTCATTGGTGGCGATCGCCCAAACTGACATCAAAAAAATGGTGGCTTATAGCTCGGTGGCCCATTTGAGTTATGTCTTGCTAGCCAGCGCTGCTGCTACTCCGCTCAGCCTCCTAGGAGCTGTCTGTCAAATGATCGCCCACAGCCTGATTGTCGCCCTGTTGTTTTATTTAGTCGGTATGGTTGAAGCGAAAGTAGGCTCCCGCGATCTGGCTGTGCTGAAAGGATTACTGAACCCAAAACGCGGGCTGCCACTGATCGGCGGATTGATTATCTTGGGCACCATGGCTAGTGCTGGAATTCCAGGGCTAGTGGGGTTCATTGCCGAATTTCTCTCCTTTCAAGGTAGCTACACTATTTTTCCAGCCCAAACCTTGCTGTGCCTAGCAACTACAGCCTTAACCTCTGTCTATTTTGTGCTCTTAATTAACCGCGCCTTGTTTGGTCGCTTGGAAGGACAACTAACTTACCTGCCTAAAGTCAGCTGGTCTGAGCGGATACCTGCTCTTGTTTTGACTGTTCTGATTATCTGTTTGGGAGTTCAACCCAACTGGTTAGTCCGGTGGAGCCAAACGACGACGGATGCCATGGTTGCTGCGATTTCCCCGATAAGTCATCAACCCATAGTCCAGCACTCAAAAGTCAACGCTCCAGCCTTAGCAGCAGTAGCTCCTAACACTTAGTTGACTCAAGCAAGATTGTCGTCCTGAGTTCTCTTTCTCTTCAATTCAGAATTTTATCAATCCATACTTATTGACTGTCCGTAATGGAGACATGAAGCCATGATCGCGACTGCAACAACCAAGTTACCCCCATCCAACCACGAATTCGCCGATGTCATTCACCGCTTGGAAGCAGGTGGGGCAATGTTACCGGATACCCCGGAAAATCTGATGCAAATTATAGGCATCTACAAAGCCTACGCTGTGCCGATGGATTTCTACTGGCGTGACCTGCTTTACATTGCGGAGCGGGTATTTTTAGACCCGCTGCCTTTTTTTAAGTACTTCCTGCCTCAGGAATACTTGGAGCGACACAACCACTACGCTGGAGATGATGCTGATTTGCGAGTCTGGCGGGGGGAAGCCACCGCTCATCCTGAACTGTTGGAGTTCATAGAAAAGGGAGAATTCAAGACCAAGCTCCCCAAGCTGGTCCATCACTTGCTACACGACCGGGTCAATATGGAGTTTGCAGAAGCCTGTATGCGGGCAATGCTTTGGCATCGAGGTATGGGGGGACAATTTGACCCCTACTTGGACACTGATGAATACAAAGCCAACGCCGACCGAGCAATCAAGGCGTACTTCAAAGGCAACCCGGTGATGCTGGGCGCTTACAAGCTATTCCCAGAGATGTTTATTGAACAGGTGCGGCAGTTGTCTTACTACAGTAATCTGGGCCTGTTCTGGGAGGTAATGGCTCCCGTTTTCTTTGAAATGAGCGATCGCTACGATGAAGGAGACATCAAAAGTGTCCCCGATGCTATGAACTTCTTGGTCAACGGAATCTTTGCCGTGGCGGGGCGACCCATCTACCATCACGTCCACATCCGGGGTGAAGTCTACGAAATCATCCCTAAATCCAAAGGCTTTATGTGGCTGTACGAAGCAGCATTACCCTATGTGGAAGCCGTTTTCTACCGCACTGCGCCCTTTCGGGGCACCAAATCCTACAATGCTCAGGCTAATCAAGTCCCTCAGGAGCAGAAGGACTTCCACTACGGGATTCTCTATGCCGATGTAGCGCCCGTGGGAATGGCTGGAATTCCGCCCACTCTGTTGATGCAAGATATGCTGCATTTCCTGCCACCCTACCTGGTGGACTACTACCAACAACACTGCCGGGGTGAAGATGACATGCTAATCCAGCTGGGAATTAGTTTTCAGCGCTCAATGTACTGTGTCACTTCTGCGGTAATTCAAGCGTTGCGAACTGCGCTTCTGTATCCGCTTGATGACTCCAACCCAAAGCATCTACAGGCAAATCGTGCTTTTTTTGAAGCTCAGATAGACCGGTTCAAGCGCCCAGAAGCGCGCCTGCGAGATGTTCAGCACCAGGAGTACAGGTAATAGGCGGCCAAAGCCTAGCAAAGAAATATCCAGCTTTAAAGATGAGGTGAAACCATTGGCTGACATTGTTGATATTGCCGTTAGTGCCGGTTCTTTCGAAACCCTGGTGGCGGCTGTTCAGGCTGCTAACTTGGTGGAGACGCTGAAAAGTCCTGGTCCTTTCACGGTCTTTGCGCCAAATGATGATGCCTTTGCCAAGCTGCCTCCAGGAACAGTGCAAACTTTAGTGCAAAACATTCCGCAGCTGACAAGGATTCTGACCTATCATGTGGTTCCTGGCAGATTGATGCAGGCAGACTTGGCTAGGCTCCATAGCGTTACTTCTGTTGAAGGTTCCCCACTGAAAATTGATTGCTCCGAGGGATTTGAGGTTAAAAATGCTACTGTGATGATTCCAGACATTGAGGCTGATAATGGGGTGATCCACGTTATTGATACTGTTCTTTTAATGGGCTGAGCAGTAAACTTTGGTTGTATTGCAAAAAAACACACTTAGAGATGATACGGTAAGAGGTCTGTATCAGGGATCTCGCTTCATGCCACAATCTAGCCTGTTCAAGTGGCGCCACTACCAAACTGGTGGTATCCTTTGCTGTGAATGCTAGTACTTGAGGTATACCCTGAGTTGGCGGGATACAGAGGAGCTGATGAGTAAGCAAGCGCCCAGTCCCTCAATGCCTGTTTGTTCT
>CADCWO010000094.1 GCA_902806435.1 uncultured Synechococcales cyanobacterium
TCTGATTAGCTAGTTGGAGTGGTAATGGCACACCAAGGCGACGATCAGTAGCTGGTCTGAGAGGATGATCAGCCACACTGGGACTGAGACACGGCCCAGACTCCTACGGGAGGCAGCAGTGGGGAATTTTCCGCAATGGGCGCAAGCCTGACGGAGCAAGACCGCGTGAGGGAGGAAGGCTCTTGGGTTGTAAACCTCTTTTATCAGGGAAGAAGATCTGACGGTACCTGATGAATCAGCATCGGCTAACTCCGTGCCAGCAGCCGCGGTAATACGGAGGATGCAAGCGTTATCCGGATTTATTGGGCGTAAAGCGTCCGCAGGTGGTTTTACAAGTCTGCTGTTAAAGCGCGAGGCTTAACCTCGTACAGGCAGTGGAAACTGTGAGACTAGAGTATGGTAGGGGTAGCGGGAATTCCCAGTGTAGCGGTGAAATGCGTAGATATTGGGAAGAACACCAGCGGCGAAAGCGCGCTACTGGGCCATTACTGACACTCATGGACGAAAGCTAGGGGAGCGAAAGGGATTAGATACCCCTGTAGTCCTAGCTGTAAACGATGGATACTAGGTGTTGCCCGTATCGACCCGGGCAGTGCCGTAGCTAACGCGTTAAGTATCCCGCCTGGGGAGTATGCACGCAAGTGTGAAACTCAAAGGAATTGACGGGGGCCCGCACAAGCGGTGGAGTATGTGGTTTAATTCGATGCAACGCGAAGAACCTTACCAGGGCTTGACATGTCGCGAATCCCGGTGAAAGTCGGGAGTGCCTTCGGGAGCGCGAACACAGGTGGTGCATGGCTGTCGTCAGCTCGTGTCGTGAGATGTTGGGTTAAGTCCCGCAACGAGCGCAACCCTCGTTTTTAGTTGCCAGCATTTAGTTGGGCACTCTAGAGAGACTGCCGGTGACAAACCGGAGGAAGGTGGGGATGACGTCAAGTCAGCATGCCCCTTACGTCCTGGGCTACACACGTACTACAATGCTACGGACAAAGGGTTGCGAGCTAGCGATAGCAAGCTAATCCCATAAACCGTGGCTCAGTTCAGATTGCAGGCTGCAACTCGCCTGCATGAAGGAGGAATCGCTAGTAATCCCAGGTCAGCATACTGGGGTGAATACGTTCCCGGGCCTTGTACACACCGCCCGTCACACCATGGGAGTTGGCCACGCCCGAAGTCGTTACTCCAACCGCTTGCGGAGGAGGATGCCGAAGGCAGGGCTGATGACTGGGGTGAAGTCGTAACAAGGTAGCCGTACCGGAAGGTGTGGCTGGATCACCTCCTTTTAGGGAGACCTACCCGCATTGATGCTTGAAAACAGACTGTGATTAGAGCCAATGTTGGTCATCCCAAGGTCGAACGAGGTTAAGTGTTGGCTTTCAAACTATTCTGGGTTTGGTTTATGGGCTATTAGCTCAGGTGGTTAGAGCGCACCCCTGATAAGGGTGAGGTCCCTGGTTCGAGTCCAGGATGGCCCACCTTTGAGAGCGGTCAGCCATCAGTTAGAGCGGTCAATCTTTCGGATGAGACTGGTTAACTGAGTGTTGATAGCTTTTCTGGGGGTTTAGCTCAGTTGGTAGAGCGCCTGCTTTGCAAGCAGGATGTCAACGGTTCGAGTCCGTTAACCTCCACTGGGCAATCAAGTGTCGGTCCGAGATGTAGGAATGTTATTTCAGCAACTCATCTAGTGTTTGTGACTAGAGAGCCTGCTGGATTGAGTTCCAGTGCGAACCTTGAAAACTGCATAGTAACTTGTCAGGTAGTGCATTAGCACTGAGGACTGAGATGATTCTTCGGACTCAGGGTTAATGTTCACAGACACCAATGAAATTTTGTGGTCAAGCTACAAAGGGCTGATGGTGGATACCTAGGCACACAGAGGCGACGAAGGACGTGGTTACCGACGATATGCCCCGGGGAGTTGGAAGCAGGCATTGATCCGGGGGTTTCCGAATGGGGCAACCCTACATACTGTTACCTGAATCTATAGGGTAGCAAGAGCGAACGCAGCGAATTGAAACATCTTAGTAGCTGTAGGAAGAGAAAACAAACGTGATTCCCTTAGTAGCGGCGAGCGAAGCGGGAAGAGCCTAAACCAGATTGCATGCAGTCTGGGGTTGTGGGACAGCGACATGGACGCGAGCGGTTAGACGAAGCAGCTGAATACTGCATCAGAGAAGGTGAAAATCCTGTAGTCGAAAACTTAACGCTACTAGCTGGATCCCGAGTAGGTCGGGGCACGTGAAATCCCGATTGAATCCGCGAGGACCACCTCGTAAGGCTAAATACTCCTGTGTGACCGATAGTGAACCAGTACCGCGAGGGAACGGTGAAAAGAACCCCGGGAGGGGAGTGAAATAGAACATGAAACCATCAGCTTACAAGCAATCGAAGCACGATTTAACGTGTGACGGTGTGCCTGTTGAAGAATGAGCCGGCGACTTATAGGCACTGGCAGATTAAGCCGGGAATGGCGAAGTCAAAGCGAAAGCGAGTCTGAATAGGGCGTTAGTCAGTGTTTATAGACCCGAACCCGGGTGATCTAACCATGTCCAGGATGAAGCTTGGGTAACACCAAGTGGAGGTCCGAACCGACTGATGTTGAAAAATCAGCGGATGAGGTGTGGTTAGGGGTGAAATGCCAATCGAACCCGGAGCTAGCTGGTTCTCCCCGAAATGTGTTGAGGCGCAGCGGCAATGATTATAGCTGGGGGGTAAAGCACTGATTCGGTGCGGGCTGCGAGAGCGGTACCAAATCGAGTCAAACTCTGAATACCCAGTGCACACATTGCCAGTGAGACGGTGGGGGATAAGCTTCATCGTCAAGAGGGAAACAGCCCAGACCACCAGCTAAGGTCCCCAAATCATCATTCAGTGATTAAGGAGGTGGGAGTGCAGAGACAACCAGGAGGTTTGCCTAGAAGCAGCCAACCTTAAAAGAGTGCGTAATAGCTCACTGGTCAAGCGCTCCTGCGCCGAAAATGAACGGGGCTAAATGATGTACCGAAGCTGTGGGATATGCAAATATCGGTAGGGGAGCGTTCTGTTGTAGTTAGAAGCATCAGCGAGAGCAGGTGTGGACGAAGCAGAAGTGAGAATGTCGGCTTGAGTAGCGCAAACATTGGTGAGAATCCAATGCCCTGAAATCCCAAGGTTTCCTCCGGAAGGCTCGTCCGCGGAGGGTTAGTCGGGACCTAAGGCGAGGCCGAAAGGCGTAGTCGATGGACAACTGGTTAATATTCCAGTACTTGTTTTGGTTTGTGCAGAGGGACGGAGAAGGCTAAACTAGCCGGATGTTGGTTACCGGTTCAAGCGTCCGAGGTGCTGAGAGTCGGTGAAAACGACTTGAGCTGAGGCGTGAGTACGAGGGGATACGTCCCCGAAGTAGTTGATGTCAAGCTTCCAAGAAAAGCTCTAAACACGTTAAGCCAAAATGACCCGTACCCTAAACCGACACAGGTGGGAAGGTTGAGAATACTAAAGGGCGCGAGATAACTCTCTCTAAGGAACTCGGCAAAATGGCCCCGTAACTTCGGGAGAAGGGGTGCCAGCGAGAGCTGGTCGCAGTGAAGAGATCCAGGCGACTGTTTACCAAAAACACAGGTCTCCGCTAAGTCGCAAGACGATGTATGGGGGCTGACGCCTGCCCAGTGCCGGAAGGTTAAGGAAGTCGGTTAGCGCAAGCGAAGCTGGCGACTGAAGCCCCGGTGAACGGCGGCCGTAACTATAACGGTCCTAAGGTAGCGAAATTCCTTGTCGGGTAAGTTCCGACCCGCACGAAAGGCGTAACGATCTGGATGCTGTCTCGGAGA
>CADCWO010000095.1:0-1622 GCA_902806435.1 uncultured Synechococcales cyanobacterium
CAAGAGCCAGAATACCAATTACCTTGGCTAGTCAGATTGCCTTATCAACTTGTTAGTCAACTTAGTAGATTATTCATTTGATACATTCAGTCATTAATCACTGGCAATTAATAATTGTCTTGTGCAACCAAGCTGCGAAAAACAAGTCTCTTGAAAGTCACCTCAAGCAAAACAATTGCAGCAATTACCTAGCAAGGGTTGACCTTACTACTGAGCTATTTAAAGATCAACTAATTTTAAGTTAATCGTAATTTGCATATGAGATTATGGTGTTGAGAATAATCAGTGACATCTAAAACTGAATCACGGTTGTTAAATTTTTTAAAAGAGGACTTAGCAATATCTAATTCTTCAATTACTATTGCCCTGCGTCATTTCGAACAAGATCCTGGCCCCTTACCGATCATTCTTTGGCAGTATGGCCTGATTACACTAGAACAATTAGACCGAATCTATGACTGGATGGAAGCAGGGTAGGCTTTAATATTCGATCGTCCTGAGGTTGAATTGATTAATATGAAAGCTTGCCTGCCATGGAGTAGTCAATGCTAACCCTTAGTCAGAACTTTAGCTATCAAAGAATTGCTAGAGCTAGGTTAAACCACTTCATAACCTAGCTCTAGAGGTGGTGTCTTAAAGGCTAGTAACAAGTGTTCTGAACAAGCTACTTACTACAAACATAAGGTAATTAATGCAAAATCTTTTGTGTTTCCGTTCGGGTTAGTTAAGGTCAACATTACCAGCTTTAAGCCAAATTGAACCCAAAGATTACCAGCATTAACTATCCTATGCTAGCTCACCCATTGGTTCGCCATGTGCTCTGCAAGATCAAGCACACGCTGGCTATAGCCCCACTCGTTATCGTACCAAGCAACTACCTTAACCATGTTACCGCCCATGACCATTGTTAAATCGGCATCCACAATTGCTGAGGCATTGGTGCCCGCGTAGTCACCTGAAACTAAAGGCTCCTCACTGAAGTCAATAATTCCTTTCATGGAGTTTTCAGAAGCATCTTTTAGGATTTCATTGACTTGTTGAGCGATTGTCGGCTTCTCAATCTGAGCTACAAAGTCTACAACCGAGACGTTAGGAGTAGGAACCCTCATTGCAATACCATTTAGCTTGCCTTTCAACTCTGGTATAACCAAGGCAACCGCTTTAGCAGCCCCAGTAGATGTTGGTACAATGTTTAGAGCTGCCGCTCGTGCTCGTCGTAAGTCACGGTGGCTTGCATCAAGTAATCGCTGGTCGCCAGTATAGCTATGGGTTGTTGTAATCAATCCCTGAACGATACCAAGATTTTCATGCAATACCTTAACGATTGGCGCTAGGCAGTTTGTGGTGCAGCTAGCATTGCTCACTACGAAATGATTGTGCGGATCGTAGTTTTGATGGTTGACGCCGACGACAAAGGTACCATCATCCCCTTTTCCTGGGGCAGTGATCATTACCTTTTTAGCACCCGCCTCTAGGTGTTTAGAAGCCCCCTCCTTACTTGTAAACACTCCTGTTGACTCAATAATTAAGTCAATATCCCAGGCCCCCCAAGGCAAGTTTGACGGATTGCGGTCAGAGGTACATTTAATAACCTTGCCATTGATCATTAAAGAGTCTTCATT
>CADCWO010000095.1:1632-2036 GCA_902806435.1 uncultured Synechococcales cyanobacterium
GTTTTCATTAGCACTGATATCGGCATCTAGCTTGCCAAGCATAGAATCGTATCTCAACAGGTGAGCGTTTGTCTTTGGATCAGAGGTATCGTTGATAGCGACAATGTCAATCGGGCTATTTTCTCGTAGTACCCAACAACGCATAAAGTTACGCCCGATGCGCCCAAACCCGTTGATTGCTACTCTAACCACGGCTCCCTTCCTCTATCTACTAAATCAATCGCCAGCCACATCATACCGCATTAAGCTGACCAATCGAAGTGCCTTTGAGTGGCTATCAATCACAACCTAAACGCTAGTTTTAATGCTTTATGGTAAAAGCTGATTCTGTATTATGTAGTAACAGAATAACGGATACCCCGTTTCTAAATTCCCACTTTATTACCCCTGTTCGGCAGGATTCA
>CADCWO010000095.1:2046-58715 GCA_902806435.1 uncultured Synechococcales cyanobacterium
TCAACTAGGGAGTAATTACGTTTCCTGCATAGAATTAATTAAAGATGTTCCTATTAAGCAAGCACCGGATAAATCAGCTCCATTGAAGTTGGCATTATCTAAATCTGCACATAATAAGTTAGCTTTCGCCAAGGTTGCCCCAGCAAGGTTAGCTCCTCGCAAGTCTGCTTCTTCTAAGTTGGCTTCTGCTAGCATAGCGCCCTGAAGATTAGCAGTACTTAGGTCTGCCCCTTGAAGATTTGCCCCTCTGAGATTTGCACCTCGCAAGTCAGCCCATCGCAGATCAACACCTTGAAAATTAACTTCCGTCATATTAGCCCCGCTGAGGGAAGCGCTAGCAAAGTTGGCCCCGTTTGGCTTGGCCCCCATTAAGTTAGCTCCTCTGAGGTTACTGCCACGCAGGTCAGATCCAGTTAAATCAGTCTGCATTAGGTTAGCTCCGCAGAAGCTTGCTCGCAGATCAGCGCCTATCAACTGAGCGCCAACCAGACTAGCACCATCTAAGCAAGTATTTTCTAAACGAGTACTACTCAGGTTTGCGCCTACAAGATTTGCGCCTGTGAGATTTATCCCAGCTAGATCGACGCCGGAGAGGTCGGCGTCTTCAAGATCAGCACCAGCCAAGTGTTTAAGCTTGCCAGCGCGAACGGCTTCAATATCGATATTCTGTACCACGGATTTATGCAGAAATTTCCATTTGCTGAGGTGGATTGGGAGCCTGGGCAGGAGTAGACCGCTTAATAGAGGGCTCCAGAAGCCACATTCCGGCAGCTATCTTCGGCTGGTTAAATGTTAGATCGATTCCCTGCTGAAGTCCACTGACTAAAAGGCTTAAAGTGTCAACTAGCTCAGGATCCCAGCGATCGCCAGCCCCTGATTGGCAACTAGCCAGAGCTTGTGCCAGGCTTTCCTCGTAGTTTTTTCTAGCTTGCACGTAGGTGGTGACCTGTTGTTGAAACACAGAAACCAGGCCCAGAATTCGAGACTCTAGAGGGATTTCCTGACCAGCTAAACCGGCAGGTTGACCGTTACCATTCCACCACTCTGTCAGGTGGGTAATAATCTGAGCAAGCGCCCGCAAGCGGGGCATCGTCCGTAGAGCTTGAGCCCCAGGCACGAGTGAACAAGCCAAGGCACAATAAGGAGCTTCCGTTTGCCCAAGCTCATTTTCTATAGGATTAAAGTCGCTCTGTGTTAATTGTAAAGGAGCAAGCCGGTGTAGCAGGCTTGCCAGACGCAGCCGCTGAATTTGCCAGGCGGGTAGATCTAACAGTTGCCCCATCATTTCAGCTAAAGCAGCCACCTCTGTTGCAGCCAAAGGATTGTTAGCGTCTGCCAAGTCAATTAACTGGGCCATTCGCAGAAAAGCTTGCAACTCATTTGAGACAAGATTGTGATCGAGCACAATATCACCAGCAAGGGTACTAAGCTCCTGCTGGCTAGATTGAAGGTAATTCACAACCCGAAATACGGCATTTGAGACTTCTTCTGAATCAGCACTGGGGGATTCTGCAGCAATCTTATTGGCAATAGTTGTGAGTTGCTGTTGGAGAACCGGGTTGTAACGACCAGCGTGGGCGATCGCTAAGTCAGCTGCTTCTCGTACTAAATCGGGTTCAAAAGTCCAAAAGCCATAGAACTTTCGCTCCCGATCTGTGGTTGGTGGTCCTGCTGGCCCGTAATCTGCGGCTGATAGCTCCTGGCACAACACCATTGCTGTATAGGTGGGAGACAAGATAATCAAATGCCACTCTTGCGCCACCGGGTCATTGGCCTCTAGTTCCACCAGCGCCACGTTAGAACGCTGGCTAGTTGTATGCTCTGCAAAGCCAGTACTGGTGCCCGCCAAGATAGTGACTTGGCGGGCACGGTCCGCTAAGCTAGCGTATCGGTCTGCTTCCTGTAAATACCACTTCCCCTGTTGGAAGGCAGCAATAACTAGGGGCAAGCTACTGGAAGTCAAAATGCAATCTTCCAATGCGTGACACAGAGCGACTAACGTGTTCTTGTAGTACACTCCAAAATTCAGCGGGCGTTTGCCTTGATCCAGTTGGTGAGCAGCTTCTAACTTTTGGAGGATTGAGCCTTCTAACATAGCTTCCAAATGAGTAAAACACTATAAACCGGGCAGACAAACGTAAGTTGAACCAAATATATCAGCACTACACAGCAGACATCGCCAAAGGCGGCGTTGTTTCAGGACTAATGGGTGCACTTAAAGCCGATTCCAGCTCAGCACAACCCAATTCGGCTTCTAGGATTGCAATCACCTCGCGCCCGAAGTCATTCGGGTTTTGACGCCAAGCTCGCAGGCAAACTTCCCCAAAGAAGGAACCCAGCGGTTCTGGGTTCCAAAGCACCTTCTTCGCAGTCCAAGGCATCAAGCTTAAGGGATCGTAGCCTGGCTTCAGAATTCCCGCTTTTAGAGCATACCCCTCCAAATGGGTATGCGGCTGCAGACCAATAAAGAAGATTGCTGGTTCCACTTTATCAGCGCCAAAGATCCGCTCTAATTCCCGATGGTAGGCGATAGTTTGGCGAATCGTTTCCGGTCGCTCATCTATCACATTAAACGAGTAATTTACAGAAACAAGGTCATTGAATCCTGCCGCCTTCAAGTCCCGGCAATTTTCTAATACCGTGCGTAGGTTGTACCCCATCCGCATCTTACGCACAAGCTCTTGAGAGCCACTGGTGATGCCAATCTCAAAATAGTTCATCCCCGTCTTCACCATTAGCTCGCACAGCTCTGGGGTGAGATTATCGGCCCGGATGTAAGCTGCCCAATGAATATCCTGCATCCCCGCAGCTAAAATTTTCTGTAATAGCTCGACTGCATCTGGGATAAACTTGCGTGCTGGAATAAACTGGGCATCGGTGAACCAGAAGTTACGAATTCCCCGGTTATAAAGCTGGCGCATCTCCGCCACAACTTCATCGGCCGGGTTAATTCTGACTTGTTTTCCTTCTACAACGGTATAAACACAGTAACAACAGTTATGCGGGCACCCGCGTTTCGTTTGCACTCCCACATAAAAATCCTGCTCTTGCAGGTAATATTCAAATTCCGGCCAGATCTGATCGATATAGTCGTAATTGCATGCGGTTTTTTCGATCGGCGTCGGCCACTCATGAATTAGGCGATCGCGTGCTACAGTCTCACCAACGATGTAGCAACGCTGATCTTGGAAGTCTTTGCCTTGCAAAAGCCTTTCTAGCAACACTTCGCCTTCACCCACAGAAACAATTGTGCCCTGCGGGAGTTTACTGCCCAATTGTTCATAAAAAACGCTCACCGCGCCCCCACCTACAACGGTTCGAGCTGCTGGATTGTAGCGCTTTGCCCGTCGCAGCCCTCGCTTAATCAGCCCTAGGTTCTGCCACAGCTCTGCGTAGTATGCCGTGGTCATACGGAGGCCGCTAAAGGCTCCCCTCAGACGAGTTAAAGGGTTACGGGCATAGTAGAACTCAAAGGCGTTTTGCAGCGGGTTTCCCCCTCGGCCGCCAACTGGAGCATAGATTTGAATATCTCGCCAGGAAAAAACCAGCAAAGTAGGCTGGAACTCATCAACACACTGGTCTAGGGCTGAGCCAAAATCTAAGGGAGGAACAGTTCCTAGGTCAAAAATTCTCTGTTCTAACTCGGGGAACTGCTTGTGAATGTGATCAGCAAGGTAAACAACTCCAATTGGAAAAATGGGATTGCAGGGAAGGCGGACATATAGGACCCGATTTTCCATTAATACCTGCCTTAGCTGAGCATTTTGGATCTAAGCTGCCTCAACAAATTAAAGCGGCGTTTATATAACTTTACGATAGCACCAACCCTGCTTGGGTGCCTATGAAATCTATTTTTCTGGAAGTTTTGGGGCTGATCATCATGACTCCGCTGCATCTCAGCCACAGGTCCATAACCTCACGGGCTTCGAATAAATATTTAAAGCAATATTTAGTAGGTTGGTAGTCACATTTACAGCAGGTCGGGATCAAGAGTGTTAGGTTGGCGAATAGATAATTCTCTCAGATTTGTTTTAACCTTTATTCACCTATGGCACTGACTTATGTCTCAACTACTTGATCCGCTTCCTTCGCGTAGCCCTGATGATATGGTTTGCTGCTATATCAACGCCACAAGTAAGATTCAAATTGCCCGGATCAGCAACATCCCAAACTGGTATTTTGAGCGAGTTGTTTTTCCCGGGCAACGGTTAGTGTTTGAGGCTGTTCCTGACGCATTGTTAGAAATTCATACTGGGATGATGGCCAGCTCCATCTTGTCAGATACTATTCCTTGCCAGCGGCTCCGCCTCCAGGAAGCTGAAAACTCTTTTTTTCCCACCCCTAACCCACAAGTTCAACAGCGACTAGAAGAAATGAACGAGGTTGGGCAAGCTATACCAGCGGACCGGCCGATCGAGGTAGTCTCTTCGTAGAGGACTTTGCTCGTCGGCTTTTAATAAACTCACGTCAATTTATTTAGCCTAAAACTTAGATGAACTTTTTACCTATCAGTACGTTATAGATATCACCAATATTGACCCTCAGACATCTCTACCACACGGCCGAAGCAAGAAATGAGTTAAAGGCAATAATAAACTGAAGTAGTGTTGTCGGAAGCTTAACTAATCTTGAACCTTCCTTCTTTTCTTTGGCTGTGGAAGCTGGCAGCTTGGTCTATGGGGATTTCACTCCTAGCCTACTTGCTACTAGCGCTATCAGGCGGTTGGATTGTCTATGCTCGTCGAAATCAAAAGCAAAGACCTAGTTGGCTGCGGCCGCTCCACTACTGGCTCGGCGGCAGTCTGGTTGTTTTGGTCTTGCTGCTTCTAGCGATTGGGGTTGTCGGTACTCTCGGCCACTACGGCAATCTTGGTCATTCATCCCACTTACCTGCAGGGCTGAGCGTCGTTTGTCTAGTGCTGTTTTCGGCCTGGAGCGCGACTCAAATTAGTCCAAAACATCCTTGGGCTAGACCGTTACACGTGGGTGCCAATATTACTTTGCTGGTCGGATTTACCGTAGTTTCTTTGACGGGATGGACAGTGGTCCAGAAGTACTTGCCCTAGCTCTTATTGCCCCTGTTACCTTCAAGCCTATCTTGGTCTTGCTAAGCGAGTTCCCAGCTTCGTGGCGAGCTGGTTAGAGTATAAAGAGTAGTTCTGAAGGTTGCTCTGTGGCACTAGAACCTCAAGATAGTTCGCAAACGGCGATCGCACCTCTTGCTTCAAAAGCAATACAAGCTGAAGTAAAAGGCCAATCTACCTTTCGAGTTTCTCCGCTGATCCGGTTAACGCTTTTCAGCCTTTACCTAGCGCTGACGGTTCCTTTGCCCTTCCTGTCCCAAATCATGGGAGCAGTATCTGTAAAGTGGTTGATGTTCGGGATTTGTATCGGAAGTATAGCTCTATACGCTGCTTTAAGTGAACAGGTGGTGCTGGATCAAGAAACGATCCGCGTTACCTACCCGACTTGGGTACCTCGCTGGTTCCGCAAGGGTTGGTCGCTGCGTTGGATAGAAATTCAAGATTTAAAGCCACGTTCTACAGGACAAGGCGGGCTAGTGTATTACCTATGTAGTACTTCTGGGCAAGCGTATCTGTTGCCAATGCGCGTGGTTGGTTTTGCTAGATTGGTCCAGCAGGTACAAGCCAAAACTGGCATCAATACCACGGCAGTTCGACCTTTGGCTCAGGTTTGGATGTACTTGGTTTTGTCGGGATTTACCTGCCTGCTACTGCTGTTCGATGGGTGGGTAATTTGGACAGCAACCACTGCCCTAGGGTAGTTTAATCCTATCGCCTCAAGAGGTTGCCATTGTCATCTGATACTCCTGCTCAAATCCAGTTAGTACAAGTGAGTCTGGCTGCTGGTATTGGTATTCACTACTTACTACAAAACATTTCCTTTTCTGTCTTTGCCGGCGATCGCATTGCTCTGATTGGGGCCTCTGGTGCTGGCAAGACTTCCCTATTACGGCTCCTCAACCGGCTTAGCGACCCCAGCGAGGGAGTAATCTATTTCAACGCCCAAGCGGTTCGTGACATACCCGTGATCCAATTGCGGCAGCAAATCATGCTAGTGCCGCAAGAACCAAAGCTTCTGGGAATGAATGTCCAAGCAGCCTTAACCTATCCTTTAGTGCTGCAGGGAGCTCCCCCAAACTTAGTGAAGCAGCGCTTGGCTTACTGGGTCGAACAGATGCAAATCCCTAGTGATTGGCTGGAGCGCGATGAACTGAGACTATCCCTAGGAGAGCGACAACGAGTGGCAATCGCTCGTGCTCTGGTAGCTGAACCTCAGATTTTGCTTTTGGATGAACCCACTTCTGCCCTGGATGTTGGTCGTGCGGAGGCTGTTTTTCAAGTTCTAGACCGCCACCCCCAGATCACTCTGATCACTGCAACCCATCAACTCGACTTGGCACACCAATTTTGCAACCGGATTCTTTACCTGAATCAAGGAGAGCTAATTCAAGACATCGAAGTAGAGGCAGTAGATTGGGACGTACTCCGGGCTACGTTTAGCCAGCAAGCTCAACTAGCGGCTAACGAATGGAACTAGCAGGGTCTTTGCGCCAGTGGTCCGTAAGCTGGGTAACTGGTTGGGCTGGCGTATTAATGCGGCAGGTTAACAGAGACCCTAAGCTATCAAAGTTGAGGCGATAACCCACGTTGCGTACGGTTTGAATCAAGTGGGGCCGCTGGGGGTCTAGCTCAATTTTCTTGCGCAAAGATAGTACATGGGTATCCACAGTTCGAGGATTATCAATCGTATCTGGCCAAGCCTTTTGCAGCAGCTCCAAACGGTTAAGCGCTGCACCCCCAGCTTGAGCTAGCACATAAAGTAAACTAAACTCTTGGGGCGTCAGGTCAATCGGTTCACCTGCTAATTGTACCCGCCGCTGCACTAGGTCAATCTTTAAATCCCCATAGTTTAAGTAGGCAAGAGGTGAAGGTTTACTCCGGCGAACTAAAGCTTCTACTCTTGCTAAAAACTCTTGCATCCCAAAAGGTTTCGTTAAATAGTCATCAGCGCCCGCCTTTAATCCGGCAACAATATCGACTTCATTACTTCGGGCTGACAACACAAAAATCAATACTTGCGGTTGTCGCCGCAACCAACGACAAAATTCTAGGCCATTACCGTCAGGTAGGTCAGAATCAACAATTATTAATTCCGGGTGATGGGACTGAAAGAGTTCTCGCGCTTGATGCAAGCCAGCGCATAGATGGACCAAATATCCGGCTTGCTGCAAATGCCAGCCGAGCAATGATCGCAGGTGCGGATTACCTTCAACAATCTGAATGTGTGTCGGTCCCACTACAAACTCACTTTCTAGAAAAGCTTTAAAACTTTTGAGGTTAATGTAGCACCGGAGTTTATGCGCTTTCAGTAACTGAAGCTACCCGAACTACTCCTAGAAGTAAATTTTTCAACGTAACTGAATAATTCAAGCCAAAAATCGCTAAACTAACTGAGATTTACTACTTCGCTTCCATCCAGTTTTTGCCAGTGTGAATGTCTGCTACTAGGGGAATGGTCAAGCTGACAGCGGATGCCATTGTGGACTGAATTTGGGGCTGCAATTCTGGCCATTCTGTGGGGGGGATTTCTAAAACTAATTCGTCATGAACTTGTAGCAGCAGGCGGGCTTGGTAGGTCCGCAGTACCTCGTGCAGCCTCACCATAGCTACTTTGATAATGTCGGCACTCGACCCCTGGATTGGGGCATTCGCAGCTGCTCGTAGTAGTCCCCGGTCGTAGGGACTGATCTTTAACTGGCTGAGGTCTGTGGCAACAATATCTTGTACATCTTTACCCCGGAGCTGCCGCAGGCTAGGACTATCAAAGTTAAAGTAGCGACGGCGACCCATGATTGTTTCTACATAGCCTTGGGCGATCGCTTGGGCTTCCATGCGTTGTAGATAGGCAAAAACCTGAGGGTAGCGCTCATAAAACCGTTCGATGAACCGCTTACCCTCGGCATAGCTCGCCCTTGCTTCTCTGGCAAACCGTTGGGCACCCATGCCATAGATCACCCCAAAATTGATAATCTTTGCCAGTCGCCGTTCCTCAGCCGTGATCTGCTCCTTCTCTAACAACAATCTAGCGGTTAAGGTATGTACATCTTCTTGATTTTGATAAGCTTCTACCAGCTTTGGCTCCTGGCTTAAGTGAGCCAAAATTCGTAGCTCGATCTGGGAGTAGTCAGCGCTTGCCAACAACCAGCCCGGTTCCGGGACAAAAGCGGCGCGAATCTGGCGACTAAAGGTAGTGCGAATCGGAATATTTTGGAGGTTTGGGTTAGAAGAAGAAAGCCGCCCGGTAGAGGTAATTGCTTGGTTAAAGTCGGTATGTACTCGCCCAGTCTGGGGGTGAACCAGGGTGGGAAGGGCATCGACGTAGGTAGACTTTAACTTTGCTAAGGTGCGATATTCCAGAATCGTATCGACCAGTGGATCATCCCCTCTTAACTTTTCGAGGGTAGCAGCGTCAGTGGAGTATCCCAGCTTTGTCTTGCGGGATTTCTTGCGGTCTAAGTTCCGCTTTTCAAATAGAATCTCACTCAACTGCTTAGGGGAACCAAGGTTAAACTTCTCACCGGCTAGGGCATAAGCTGTTTCTTCGATTGCCTGCAAATCTTTTTCTAACACTTTAGATAGCTCTTGCAGGTAAGCCTGGTCAATCCGAATTCCACAGGCTTCCGCCATCGCTAGTACAGGCTCTAGCGGTTGTTCTACGTCAAGCAGCAGCCGGTGTAAAGCTGGATAAGCTTCCAACTGGGCACGTAGTTCCGGCAGCAAGTGAAAGGTTGTATAGACATCCATGCCGCAGTAGTTCGCAACGGTCGGAATATCTAAGTCATCAATGGTTTGGCCCTTCTTCACCAATTCTGTGTAACTTTTGGGGGTAATGCCTAAATAATGGGTTGCTAGTTCGCTCAGGTTATGGCTCCCTTCCGGGTTGAGCACATAGCTAGCCAGCATAGTGTCAAATACCACTCCAGCCAGTTTGATGCCTTGGAAGTGCAGCACTAGGCGGTCAAACTTGGCATTCTGCAATACCTTAGGGTAGCTAGGATCAGACAAGATTGGCCTTAGGGCTGTGAGCGCAGTTTTAACATCTAAGTTGCCTCCCCCCTTGTGGTCTGTAGGAATGTAAGCAATTTCGTCCAAGCCACCCCCCCAGCAGCAGCCAATACCAACCAACTTGGCATCACGAGGGGATAGAGAGTTAGTTTCCGTATCCCAGGCCACAGGAACAGCTGGATCGGTTCGGGTTTGGAGAATATCTACAAGCTCTGCTAATTTTTCTGGCGTATCAATAATTCGTGGGGTGATGGCGATCGCGGTTTGCTGTTGTGCCGCTGCCGTGTCGCTGGCACTGAAAAACCACAAATCCTCATCTCCAGATACTGCTAGGTCTGGAGCACCAGCAACCGCTGCAATCGATGTTCCCCCTAATACCTGCTGTAACTGAGCAATCTTGCTGAGAAAAGACTGGAACTCTAGTTCTTCTAGGATCGGCACTAGCTTGTCTTGATCAAATCCCCGCAGCTGGCAAACGTCTAAATCAATTTCAAGCGGGACATTTAACGCGATTTGGGCCATGTATTGTGAGTGGCGGGCGGCATCCTTGCCGACTAGCAATCTTTGGCGCACAGCTCCTTTGATTTTGTCTAGGGAAGCGTAAATCCCCTCCAGCGAGTCGTATTGTTCCAATAATTGCACTGCTGTTTTTGCGCCAATCCCTTTTACCCCAGGGATGTTATCAGAGCTGTCACCACAAAGTGCCTTATAGTCAACGACCTGTGATGGCCGGATTCCTAGCTTCTCCTGTACTTGCTGCGGGCCAAACTCACGGGGGGAGCTGCCTCCCCGCTGGGCAAAAGCATTCCCCAGGTGAAGGACGCTGACACCCTGCTCTGGGTCGATTAGTTGAAATAAGTCCTGATCGCCACTGAGAATCTTCACCTGACAACCACTACTGCTGGCCCGCCTGGCTAAGGTGCCAATAATATCGTCCGCTTCGTAACCGGGAACGGTTAGCACTGGCAAATTTAACGCGGCCAGAAGTTTCTGGAGATTTTTCAGGTCAGGCAGAAAATCTTCTGGAACTTCTGGTCTACCTTCTTTGTAGGTATCGTCTGCCTCATGGCGAAAGGTGGGGACGCCCAGATCAAAAGCAATCGCTAAGTACTGGGGCTTTGCTGACTCAATGACTTCCAACAGGGCCTTCAGAAAGCCATAACAAACACTGGTTGGCACACCTTGGGAAGTCCGCAACCCGCCCTCGCGAGTTCGAGCGAAGGCGAAGTAGGAGCGGAAGGCTAAAGAGTGCCCATCTACTAAGACAAAGGTACAATCGCGTTCCTGGGTGATAGGTGCGACGTCAGAGGTAAAGGCAGTTGACATATCTCAATTTTAACTGGGTTCTACGGATCGTCGCCTCTTGCAGCTTTTGCCCGGCTGAGAGATGCCGCCGCAGTACCGTTGAACCTACCAACCATCACCATAATTAAGACGAATAGAGGTACTGGGCGATCGCCAAGGCTTAGAGCACTACGCCTAGCGTCTGAGTGAAGTTGGACTGCGGAAATCCTCACCTGTAGCCAGTGAAATAGGACGATAGGATTGAATTGTGGTGCTGTCTAATTCAGTAACTCAGCAATTATTCAAGTCAACCACGCTTTCTGAATTTGCCCTAAAGAATAAGAGCCTTACAGAATGAGCAATAAAGTAGATAAGACCGAAGCGGAGTGGCAACAGCAGCTTACCCCAGAGCAGTACAAGGTCACCCGGCAGAAAGGCACAGAGCGAGCCTTTACCGGAGAATATCACGACTACAAAGAGAAAGGCACTTATCAGTGTGTCTGTTGTGGTACGGAACTATTCAGTTCTGATACAAAGTATGACTCTGGCACTGGTTGGCCAAGCTTCTGGAAACCGCTGAATGACCAGAACGTTAAAGAAGAAAGTGATAACGCTCTGTTCATGCGCCGTACAGAGGTTTTATGCGCCGCTTGTGATGCTCATCTGGGTCATGTATTCAACGATGGACCGGCACCGACTGGTCAGCGCTACTGCATGAACTCTGCAGCTCTCAAGTTCACCAAAACTGATTAACCTTGCCAGATTCAGCTTTGGTTGCGGGAAGTTGCAGTTAGTGGCTTCCCCCACCTGAGTTAGTGTTTGCTTATCTCACCTTTGAAATGTGTCAATTTTGATTTTTCAATCTTCAACAGAATCATGCCCGACACAATCATAGCCAGCCCGGTACCAAAACAACCGGATGTCCAAAAGCCTCGTCTATGGATGCCTGAGCGTGTCCTATTCACCCCTGCCTCCTTAGCAGAGCCGTGGGGTCAGCAGATTCTATCCCGTGTGCAGGCGCTGAATTTACCGATTGAGGAACTGCCCCGAAATCGTTTAAGTGGTTTGCGTGGCAAAGATGAGCGTGACACCTATAGCATCGCCAAACGGACTCTGGCAGTTGTGACCGCTCCACCCAGCGCCTTTAAGCTCAGCCCGATTCCGCCGTCAGCGGATTGGCAATTCCACTTAGCAGAGGGTTGTCCGGCCCATTGCCAGTACTGTTACTTAGCAGGGAGCTTACAAGGGCCCCCCGTGATTCGTGTCTTTGCTAATTTGCCGCAGATTTTATCGAACCTAGCAGCCTACGAGCAGCCAGGAACTGCCACCAGCTTTGAAGTTAGTTGTTATACCGACCCTTTGGGTATCGAGCACCTAACTGGTAGCCTTGCTGAGTGTATCCGTTACTTTGGTACCCGCCGTGATAGTCACCTCCGCTGGGTGACAAAATTTGATGGCGTGAGTGGGTTGCTCGATCTGCCCCACAATAACCAGACGCGTTGCCGGGTTAGCGTTAATGCCGAATCCATTTCCCGCCGACTTGAAGGTGGCACTGCATCTGTTAAGGCACGGCTTCAAGCTTTGCGTCGCTTAGCCCTACCGCGCGCACGAGGGGGGGGTGGCTATCCAGTTGGTGTGGTCATTGCCCCAATCATGCCGATAGAAGATTGGTCTTTACTTTACAGCCAGCTCTTTGATGCGATCAGTGAGGCCTTAGACTTTGACTGTGACCTTACCTTTGAGCTGATCTCCCACCGTTTTACACCCGGCTCTAAGCAGGTACTGCTTGACTGGTATCCGAACACAGGTTTGGACATGGATGAGTCAACACGCAGCGTTAAGCGCAATAAATTTGGTGGCACAAAGTATGTCTATGATTTAGAGACAATGAAGACGCTCCGCCACTTCTTCGAGCGAGAAATTGGCCGGCGCTTCCCTCAGGCCCGTATTCTCTATTGGACCTAATGTGCACACGCCCATGATTTCAATGATAGGGTGGTGGAAATAATGAGAAGGTTCTACCGATGGACCTGTAAGTGAAAAAGCGCCTGCAGTTGGTGCACCTATACCAAAAGACTTAAGAGCCAAGGCCACTTTGCCGGCGCTGCAATATTTCTCTGCCCACTTTGAGGAAATCGGTAGAGCACTTTCATCTATATCTATATAGATTGCTCACCCAAGAAAATCTTTGACCAACAACGATAGTGGATCTTGCAGTTATGTCAAGAACGCAAACTTGGAGCGCGGTGGATTCAAAGTGCGCGTTGAGACGCCGGCAAAACTTCTGCGGGCGGGGTGAAAGATTTCAGATACCATCCGACTCATATCACAGACAGAAGGGTTAGGTGCAAAAGCTAGGTTCACTGAAAAACCAGGCAATGCTTTAATCAAGCGGAACTCACTTTGCTAGGAATTGCTCCACGAAGTCATATTGGCTAACAACTTCTTTGCATTGAGCATCTACAGGCGGCAGAGATTTATCGCCCTCAAAATTGTTTCATTCCTAAGAACTAACAGATTTAATGCTTCAAGGCCATAGATTGATGGCAGTTTAGTTGGGAGCTGCTCAAATCATGACCAGCCCTCTAGTAGGCTATTTGACGTCATTATTTTATAACAAGGCACTTATTATCTAGTCCAGGATAGTATTTGCAGTCGTGGCAGTCTTTTTATCCAAACGGTAGGCAATGAAGTTGCCTTCCATGGCGCAGATATATTGAGTTAGGAAAGTAGTCTTACAAGCAGCAGAAGCTAGTTTCTTCGCAGGTAAAGATGCCGCTAAGGTAGCCAGCGGGGATGAGCACCGGAAAAGGGTAGAGCTTCAGGGGCAGTTTTGGCTAACAAGTCGCGGGACTGATTGGGCTGACTGGCGAAAGTGCGCTGATCCGATAGTTGAAGCGGGAGTAGCCAGAGTTTACTGGTTGTCTTTGGCTCGATTTGGGGCCTTGCTTCCAGTTGACTGGTGCCGGTAGTAGTTTGGTCAAATAAAAGTGCGGTGCCATCCGCTGCCAAACTGATTTGCAAGTCGCGTTGCACAGGCAAAATCACTAACGGGTTTAGCTTACTTGTGCGCAGATCAATCGCTGCAATGTAGGGTCGTTCTCTATACTCTGAGCCGGGCAAGATTTGAGTCAGCAGGCAGTAAAGGATTTGGTTAAGGGGATCAAATTGAGCACTAAAAATCGAGCCTGTGGTTCTCAAGACTTCCTTCTGAATGCCTTGATTGGTGACCCAAAACAGCGATCGCGTGTAGTCGGTGTTAAACTTCACCATTGCCGCAGCAGAACCATCCCTAGCAAAATTGAGGACAGTACCAAATTTCGGTAAAAAATCTAAGGGCTGAGATGCCGTTTGGGGTTTCAATGGCAGCACTGCTAGTCCTTGTCCTTGCGCAATTGTTAAAGCAGTGCTGTCTGGCGTAATCAGAAAGTCCCCTCCGGGTTGATTGTTGAGCAGTTGCGGGGAAGCATCATCCTGTATCAGCCACAAACCAGACTGGCTAAGATTCTGGCGATTAGCCCGCTGCACGACAATCGTTTGCCCATCCGGTGATAGATCAAACTTGAGAATTTGGGCGTCAGTGTTATCTAAAATCAGCTTGATCTTGCCTGGTGCAGACCGGTCACTCGATTGCTGGACAGGTGAGTCAACGTGAATTCCCGTTGAAACCGTATACAGCTTGGGGTCGAAAGAAGCCTGCCTTCGAGCATCGCGTTGCGTGGCCGAAAACAAAATGCGATCGCCTAGAGGGTAGGGTTGAAAGTCAGCTACCGCGAGTTCCGGTGGAGTTAGTACCGTTTTTTCCTGTTGCGTCAGGTTATAGAGAACCAAGCGTCCGGCATCATCTCCTTCCACCCCCAGGCAAATAAAAGCGTGATCGCGGGTGGTGAACTTACCGACAAAGGGCTGGATCAAATTTGGCTGCGCCCGATTAGCGGAAAAGCGATCGCTTGCCTCTTGCAACTGCACCTGAAAAGTACTGCCGTAAGAAGCTGGCTGGTTCAACGTATAGGCCATCCGCCTACCCGCCCAACTGATTTTTCCGGGTAGGGGTGGCGCAATGCGCAGCCGCGATTCTACACTAGCGCGGTCCATTGGGCGGTTAAAGGTAAGAATAAACGCTGTATCTTCTGCGCCGATCTGCTTGTCTTGCCAGCTAAAATCGCGCACCCGAGGAGCAGTGTGATCCCCACTCCACAACAGCAGGCCAATCAACACACTTAGTCCCAGGATCAGCAAAATCGCAACCCGATCTAGAGGCTGCAACCATTTACGAGTCATGTTGGGGTGGATCTGCATTGGTCTTAGTTCCATGAACCATGATTCCACGCTGAGTTAGCCTAAGCGCGTTATGGCATCTTTAGTTGTATCCCTTTTTAAGGATTGAACTACGCTAAGGTTTTCAGCAAGCAACACTTCAGACAATCAACATAGTAGTAATCGTAGTAGGGATAGAGCACAGCTATTCATAGCAGGAGCAACTTTGAGATTTCCTTCAAAGTAGAATGAGATCCATTCTCATAAAAATTTACACTGGGACTGCTTGGTTATGAAATGCTTTAGTTCAAATCGACAGTTAACTCGTGATACTTAGCCCCCAATTTTGTTGACCTTGCTGATCGCGCTATTAGCCATTTCAGGATGTAGCTCAACTAAGGTCACACCGCCAGGAACAGGAGCTTCTTCCCAGCCGCCAAAGCTTAAGGTAGTTGCAACTGTTTTACCGATGTACCTTTTCACAAAGGCTATTTCGGGCGAGGTGGCAGACGTAAGAATGCTAGTCCCCCCGGTACAGAGATCCACGAGTACCAATCGACTCCTGCTGATGTGCAAACGATTGCTGAAGTTAATGTCCTTGTAAAAAATGGTTTAGGTTTAGAAGAATTTCTCGACAACACAGTAAAAAGCGCTCAGAATTCTAAATTAATTGAAGTTAACGCTATCCAGAAAGTGCAACCCTTGGGAGAAATCTCTCCTGTGGTCAGACCTGGTGAGGCTACGGCAGACGCCATGCAATCACAGAACCACGGCCGTTAGGAAAATCCTCATGTCTGGCTTGATCCAGTACTAGCCAAACAACAGGTCAAAGCAATTCACGGTAGCTTGACAAGTGCTGATCCAGCACACGAAACAACTTATCAAGCGAACGCCGCTGCCTATATTCAGCAACTTGAGGAACTAGATAACCAATTTGAGCAGCGCTTAAACCGATATCACAACCGGACCTTCATCACATTCCATGACGCTTTCCCTTTCTAGCCAAACGCTACCGCTTGAAACAAGTTGCAGTGGTGGCAATTCCACAAGATACTCTCTCTCCTAGTGAGATCCAGTAGATAGTGACAGTGGTTAAACGGTACAAGGTCAAAGCTGTTTTTGGGGAAACAGGCGGAGATAATAAATTGCTGCAAAACCTATCTAGTGACCTGAACGTCACCCTTGGAAGCTTAGACTCTCTTGAATTTGGCTCGCAAGATCCACAGTATTACTTCACGGTCATGAAAACAAACCTGCATACGCTGGATACTGCCTTTCACGAGGTATGGAGTTTACTTCACTAGGAGTACCCTGAGGGTTAGGAATTCATGGGTTGTGATCAGTATCTATAAAAACTAAGCACTAACTTTTCAAGGATGGTCAATGCTCAGCGCGGGTTACTGACTAGCCAAATTCCAGGCTATAGTAGTGCCCATGAATTTACGAAAAGCTCACTGACAAGAGTGCCATCCAGTTTATTAGGAGAAACAAAGCCATGTGTATTACCTGTCTTGCCTTTTCGGCTATGACGCTTTTCTCACCGGTTACGGAAGCGCCACAGCCTACCAATGTACAGCCTATCAGCCTCTCTAACAATCAGCCTGCTAGCGCTAGCTCACTGTCGATAGCTGAAGAGACGCGCATCTCAATTAGCAGGCTGCTCAAGCAAATACCTAATTCTCCAGAGACATTGGTACTGCGTGAAGAATTCAAGTCTCTGCAAGCAAAGCTGGCTGGGGTGAAAGATGATACCAAAGCGGACGCAATTATTGACGACGGATTGAACGCTCTATCCAAGCGTGTGATGGCAGAGCCAAACGCTGACCGGATTATCGAAATATTGTTTGAGCTGCGAGAATCAAAAGGGAACCAAAAAGCTGCTAGTGCTTTGAAGCTGAATGAACTTCAGAGGAGAATCGCAACTTCTTCACTCAAAGCCCTCCCTGCTGAAGGTAGAAACTGGGGCTGGCTGTCCTAGTCCACTTAAAAAGACGTACGATGCTTGAAACCCCGTCGGTCAACCTGAGTGCTAGCAAATAGCTATCCAAGATACAAAAGGTGAATTTGTCTAGTCTTAGCCAAGCGCGATTAGTAAGCGTAGGGATTTTTGGGTTCTGAAATTGGCTTAAGGGATTTGGCTTGAATTGTCAGCTGACGCTTATTCTGCAAGTTTTCAGTGACCATTTTACCTTCAACTTCCAGCCAAGTATCAGGGGGGTAAGCCCTCCGACTTTGCTGTAATTTTACAGGTAGCCCAACTGGGTAAGCATCGGCGGCACAGCAGGTAATTGCGAAGCGGGAAATAGTTAAGTATTGGTCGGGCATTTCTGGTGAATGAACTACAAACCCCTGGACTTTGACTTTCTGTCCAGCATAAGCGTCAGGTTCTGGGTAGACATCCAATGTTCGTACCCAGTCAATTAGGGAGCGTGCCTCTGGCTGAGCGTTAGCCCGGAAGGTCTGCGGTTGACTGCGAGTTAGGGCCAGGGGTTCGTTAATACCGCGTTGCAAGGCAGTGTGACTGGCAAAGGGTTGGGGAGTTACAAGTAAACCCAAGCAAGCCGTTGCTAGCAACAAACTACTCATCCAGCCTGGGGGAAACAGAGTAAAGTGCCGCACCGAGACAGGATGCGATCGCATTAACTGCCTGCCCCCGAGGGCTCCAACAACTAGCAAACCAAAACCGGCTATTACACTTAGTCCAAAATACCTGGGATGAATCAACAAGCCAAGTTTGCCTGTCAACCAATAGGACAGTAGCAATACTCCCCAAGCCGTAATCGCTACAATATCCAGCCAGTTAAGAATACGAGAGCTAAATTGTTGTCGAGATTGAATCATAGCTGTGGATGTAACTAGGAATGAACGAGAAAAAGCTGGCGGCATGTTAAATAATCGGCACGTCAACTAATCTGTAAGTTCACAAACAGCGTTAACAAAAAAGTTAATTGGGCAGCTAAGGCAAAAAGGTAAATTACTGCCCGCCCTCGAAAAATGGTCAGCATTAAGGCCAAACCTTTGAGGTCAATCATCGGCCCAAACACTAGAAAAGCTAGCAAAGAACCGCTCGTAAAGGCTGCCGCAAAGGAGAGGGCAAAAAAGGCATCAACAGTTGAGCAGATAGAAACTACTGCTCCAAGGGTGAGCATTGCAATAATTGAAGTAACAGGTCCCTGACCCAGGCTGAGAATCAGCTCACGCGGGATAGCAACTTGAATCACTGCAGCAACCAAGCTACCTAGAACCAAAACCCCGCCCAGTTCTCGTATCTCTTGAATCGTATTCGCGACCAATAGCTGCAGACGATCCGACAAAGGTTTACTGGTTGTAGAACTGGCAACTAGCGTGGCCTGTAATTCAGTAGTGTCCATTCGGATCGGTTTGCCAGGCTGCGCCAATAAAAAAGTGCCTGACTGGAGGAGTCGACTGCTCTCCGGGGTGGATGGTGGCACCTGAGACTGTGGGATGGCTGCGGCAACAGCAGGTTGTAACAATGGTCGCAGATCAGCCTGAGCACTAAACACCCAGCCAATTAAAGTGGCGATGAACAAGGAAAATACAACCCGGAGAACGACAATTTCTGGTTGATCCCGGAACGCTGTCCAAGTTGCCCAGATCACAATAGGGTTGATCGTTGGAGCAGCAAGTAGAAAACCAATTGCTACGGGGGCAGAGGCTCCCTGCATTAACAACCGCCGGGCAACCGGTACATTGCCACACTCGCAAACCGGAAACAAAAAGCCAATACTGCTGCCAGCTAGAGCCGCAAGTAGGGGGTTGCGGGGTAAGTGCGCAATCAGTTTGCGCTCATCAATAAATAAGAGCATCAGCCCAGAGAGCAAGACCCCTAGCAGTAAAAAGGGAATTGCTTCCACCAGCAAACTTAAAAAGAGGGTAAAACCGCTACTCAGTTGATTCATCAAGCACTTTTTGAGAGATCCTTAGCAAAGACCAAAATAAGCTAATTCGAGCAAAAACAAGGATTAAATTCTATTTCCAGTGCAAGACACGAAAAACCTCTAGAAGGGCATTATCTCATCAAACTTTTGCTTAACTTTAACCTTGTAATGTGTCAGCGCATACTATGCAAGTTCAGGTTGCCAGGGTATTCTAATTTCAGCTGAGTAAATACTTGTAAGTACCTAGTGGGGGATTTTGGGGTGCTAACTGTCGCTGTTACAACTAACACTACGTTTGAAGCTGGTTCTACTCCAATCAATGTAGCTATTGATCCACAGGTTGAGCAATTGCCAAGGCTGTTTAAAGCGGCTCGGGGACAAGACGCAACTTGCCGCGCTGAGTTAACAAATACCCTTAAGGCGATTCTAGATCGTCCTGTTGAGCTAACTGAGCAAAAAGAGACCAGGGCATCCTACCTTGTCCAACTGATTGAAGCTTACTATCGCCTCTTTCCTTGCTGTTTGACGGACTACGAAGAGATGCGATTACTCAAGGAGTCCCTGCATCAAACGGTTCAACGATTGGTGCAGATGCCTCTGCCAGTGATTGAAGAAGAATATCACCGTCTAAATCGTAATAGTTATAACCAGCCTTTAAAACACCTGGTGTTCCGGTTTAGTCGTTCTGCTGACGGCATTAGTGAATTTGAAGCCTTGCCTTGTTTGGCAGAGTCGGAGTGCCTGTTAGCTTTGTTTCTCCAGTGCTTGCGCCAACAGTTGGGGGCGGCAGTGCTTTTAAATGATCGCTTTCAAGTGGAATATCGAGATTTAATCCGCAGTGCTTGTATGGCAGCCAGTGAACCAGAGGTCTGCCAGAACAATCTTGTCGGCTGGCTGTGGGAAGCGATGAAGTCCTTTGACCCACTGAAAGCTTTTGGGGCGACTGGACATGGGCGGCCCACCTTTGAAGCTTGGGTGCGGACTGTGATCAGCAACAAGTTGGCGGATGAAAAGCGCAAACTTTTGAAGCGAGAAGCGGATGAGTTGCTGTTTTATGAACCGCGAGCCGCGAAAATTTTTCAAGATCGTCACAACATTCTACCGTCGCTGGTGCAGGCTGAGCTCAATCTACCTGCATGCCTCCAGTTTATTCATGTGGTGCAGACGCAGGTCACGGACCCCCGGATTCGCACCACAACCAGTCGCCTGCGCCACCGGGTTGGCCAGTTACTGGCTTGGCCGATTGACTACACACGCGATGTTCACCAGCAAGTCCGGCGGATTTTGGGCCGTTACGTGCAATCAACGCGATCACTAAACATCACCTCCGCAGACAGCAATCAAGAGTGGATTGACAACTACCCAGACATTCGCACGATAGCCAGTCCCACAGTTCAGGGGTTAGATTGCATTGCCGAGTTTCTAAACGATGCTGAGACGCCTGTGTGGGTGCAAGATTGGTGTGAAAAGCGGCGTACCCAAGCGGAAATTGCCCGTGAGCTGTACGTCAGCCAGCCTACGATCTCTCGCTGCTTAGGTCGAGAGTATCGCCTCTGGCTGTACCGGCGCTTTTTCCTGGATACCCAAACACCAAGTTGGATGAAGCGTTGGTATGATACCCATGATATTCAAAGCCCTCACCAGCGGCGACAGCTGCGGCGAGAGCTCCATCCTGAGTATGCCCAAGGTCTTTATTCCGCTAAGACGATTGATGCCAAGATCGAGTTAATGCTGCAAGACTGGTGCAACCGCAACGGGATTTACTATCTAGCTTAGTCCTGTCACTTCCTATCGCTATTCGGCAGTAGGTTGAGTAGCCTTCAGCAGGCTACCGCTGGAATTTTTCCCCTAAGTAGTAGTGGCGTACCAGAGGATTGTCATAGAGTTCTTCGGCACTACCTGAGGCCAGAATCCGGCCATCGCGCATGATATAAGCACGATCAGTAATCTCTAGGGTTTCGCGGACGTTATGATCAGTGACTAAAATACCCATGTTGCGATCGCGCAGTTGGGCCACGATCGCTTGAATATCCGCCACTGCGATCGGGTCAACGCCAGCAAAGGGTTCATCTAACAAAAGAAATTTTGGCCCCTGCGGCCCAGCAGCCAACGCTCTAGCCAGCTCGGTGCGCCGCCGCTCTCCGCCAGAGACTCGAACCCCCAATGTTGAAGCAATTTTTTGCAGCCGGAACTCTTGTAACAAATGATCTAGCCGCTCCGGCCATTCGTGTCGTGGTACCTTCGTCTGTTCCATCACCAGCAAGATATTCTCACACACAGTCAGCCGTCGGAAAATACTGGGTTCCTGGGCTAAGTAGCCAATGCCCAATCGCGCTCTTTGGTGCATCGGCAGGTTGGTAACATCTTGACGATCCAACCACACCCGGCCCTGATCCGGTTTTTCTAAACCCGTTGCAATATAAAAAGTTGTCGTTTTACCAGCCCCGTTCGGACCGAGCAGCCCAACGATCTCACCTTGGCTAACGGAAAGGCTGACACAATTAACAATGGCTCGCTGCCCGTAGGACTTGTAAATATCCTCCAGCAGTATTCTCAAAAAATGCTCCTGCTATCTACTAATGGCGGCAACTATTTTCTATATTGCCACTCAAGGTTATCCCAACTTCAATTCCCAGAAAAGGTTTGCAAAGCATTCGGCGGCGCGGCATCTGTCTCCGGCACTAGAAAGATCGACTCAACCTGCTGTTGTGCCTGGGGCAAGGCAACAAATCGCCCTTCATCCATCAAATAAGTAATCGAGTTAGCCCGCAGGCTATTACCCTGCTGGAGAACATAGACGTTGCCACTCAGCACGATCCTCCGCTGCCGGCTGTAGTACTGAGCTTGTTCAGCTGTAGCTTGAATCTCACGAGCTGGATAGCTAAGCTGTACATTGCCCTTAGCTGTCACAATTCCTGTGTTGGCATTTGCTTGCTGAATATCTGCACGAATGGTTAAAGCCCGTTGCCCATTGTTCTGGGCGTTGGCAGTTTCCATTCTGGGTGTTACGGCTACCGTGGCAACCAGGGCTGCTGGGAGAACCAGTAAACCAATCCGGCGAAAAGATGAGCGAATCAGGGCAAAAGGTAGCATAGATCGTGCAGGTTCAATAGAGAACGAAACTCAAACGAGGATTTACTACTGGCTGTGAATTAGGCCTTAGTCGGGTAACTATTCATTCAAATCTGGCTGTTCCTCAATCAGACTGACGATGACTAAGCGGAGGAAGTTTCAAGGGGTAAGAAATTCGAGGCGATTGACCGCTCCTTGGCGGTTGTAACATCTTGGATTGACGACCCTGTTTTGGCGTCCTATTCATCGCGCTTTAGCACCAGAAATTTATGCTCGACTGCTAACTGTTGAGCAAACTTACTTACCCGCTCAGGCCCTGCCTGTTGCAGTGCTGCTAATAAATCGCCGCTTTGAGTAACTAGGTGTGTAACATCAATGCTGGCATAGCTTGGTTGATATTTTTGCAGGCGACTCATCCCTTGCCCAAGTAAAATAACGGCCCCTCGCCAGTTATGATTCTCCAAGTGGTGGCAAGCAACAGCAATTTGTAAAATACCCTGATAAAAACTTTTTGGAGGTTCAGTTGCTTCCATCCAAAGCGCTTCTAAGGTATCGTGACAAGCGTAAAATTTAGCTTGATTAAACTGGGCGATTCCTTGCCAAAATTCCTGTGGCAATTCCTCGATCATGGCTTAAGCGTGTTGCAACGCACTCTGGTTCTGCATCAACGTTAGCAATTCTTGCCAGAGGGTACGAGTAATCTGACCTGGAGATAGCGGCAGCACATAGTCGTTAATTTTTCTCACGGGCATGATCAAGCGTACAGAAGAAGTGAGAAAGGCTTCTGAGGCTGACCACAGATCCTCAGCTGTCAAGGTAGTTTCTTCGTAGGGAATTTGCTGTTCCTGCAGCAACTGAATTAAAAAACGACGGGTAATCCCATGCAAAATCCCGGCTGACACCGCAGGCGTTCGTACTACTCCATCTCGGACTAACCAAATATTGCTAGTCGTTGCCTCCGTAACTTCACCTTGGGCATTTAACATTAGGGCGTCCTCAGCTCCCTGTTGCTGTGCCTCAATTAAAGCCAGAATATTATTCAGGTAATTTCCAGTTTTTGCGGCTGGGCTGAGCGCCAGTTGATGATTGCGCTGCCGCTTGACTAAACACAAGTCAATCCCCCGCTCAGATAGCTTTGGCTCGGGATCAATTGAGCGGACAATAATCACTAAACTTGGTTGTAGGGATTCTCCTGGTTGCAGGCTAATATCTGACTCCGCTCCTCGGCTAACCACGATTCGGACATAGGATTCCAGGTTGCCAGCTTGCTCCAAAGTTTTTTGCACCTCTGCCTGGATGTGGGCATCGCTCCAGGGTACCTCCATATACAGGTGAGCGGCGGAGGCGCGCAGGCGATCCAGGTGTTCAAATAAACCAAACGGTCGACCGCCAAATGTCCTAACTACTTCATAAACATTGTCGCCATATAAAAAGCCCCGGTCTAAAACGGAGACTGAAGCCGTTGGTGCGATCGCACCGTCTAGATTAATGAGCAGACCCATAAGTTTAGCTCCTACTGTCTCACTGCCAATTTACACGGGGAGGAGAACAAAGTAAAAATAGATTAACAATCCTGGCTGAAATTCCAACGACTCCCTAGAGAAGGTAGAGCAACTCACTTATGCCCCAGTCAATCCAGTTCTTGCCCGGATAGCCGCAACCAAACCTCTTCAACTCTCAGCCGCCTCTACAATTTTAAGGTTGCTTATTAAGTTCCGACTTCATCCGCTCCAAGGTTAAATTCATTTGATCAAACATTTGCTGGGGCGTAATACCAAATTGATTTAACTGGGTTTGCATCTGCTGTACGGTCATTTGTGCCATAAAGTCATCAGATAACTCGAACCGTTTCATGAAGATGCGATAGCGATCCATCATTGCTTCCATCTTCTCAATAAATATTTTTTTACCCTCACGATCAAACTTGCCGTAATCATTACCTAGCTGCATAAGCGACTGGTAGTCCTCAAACAGCTGCTTAGCTTCTTGCTGAACAATCTCAGAATCAAAAAATCCCATCGATATTACCTGCGCTTGATACAGGTCTTGGGGTTACTTTTTAATGGTATCGCACTAGAAAACTGTCAACTACTTAGTCATTTCAGTTGAGGCAACTTCTCAATCTAAGCCACAGCTTCTAAGATATTGCTAGTTAACTGAAGTTCTTTAACTCACAGCAAAGTTCCCCCTGTAGTTTCAGCTTTAGAAGATGCTACCGGACCTAATTTTTGATTCCCGTGGTAGCAATGCCTTGAATGAACTGGCGTTGCCCAGCTAGAAACAGCAGTAGCACTGGCAGTGTTGCAATGACAGCTGCAGCCATCATCAACGGCCAGTTGTTAGTAAATTGCTCTTGAAACCTAGCTAGAGATAGCTGGACCGTTTGAAGTTCGGGACGGGTTGTGAAGACTAGCGGCTTGAACAGATCATTCCACTCACCGATGAAGGTGAACAAAGAGAGGGTTACTAAGGCAGGACGCGATAGGGGTAATAAAATCAGCCAGAGGATCTGGAAGCGATTAGCGCCATCTAGGGCTGCGGCTTCTTCCAGTTGGACTGGAATGGTTAGGAAGTACTGCCGGATTAAAAAGATACCAAAGCCATTGGCAGCGGTGGGTAGAATCAAGGCCCAATAGGTGTTGATTAAGTGTCCCCACTTCAAAACCAAGAACACAGGGATTACCAAAAGCTGAAACGGAATGACTAGGGTTGTCAAAACAATCAGCAAAATCGCTTGCTTTCCCCAAAATTTCATCCGTGCTAAGGCGTAGCCAGCCAGAGCAGCGGTAGTAACCTGGCACAGCGTCACGGCGATCGCGACTATGGTTGAATTCGCAAAAGCCCGCAGAAACTCTCCCTGCAACCAGGCTTGGCGATAGCTTTCCCCAGACCACCCCCCTTGAGATAGCAGTTGCAAACTAGGAGTCGAACCAGGAGGGCTAAAAGCAGTGAGGACCACAATCAGCAAGGGTAGGAGGACTAAGCCGGCAGCTCCCAGTAGCACTCCTTGCGTGAGTAAGCCCAGCCTTGTAGACCCAGTGGAAAGCTGGTGAGATTGTTCCTTAGTGCTTAAAACCTTTGAGTTTGGCAACAGTTTCATCAGCAATGATCGGGCAGTGCCCTAGGAAAGTACTGGGCCAGGAACATTATGATTAGCTAATCCGACTACTGAATGTAACTTGACGCTTAACATTGGCTCCCTCTTGTCCCTTCGGGTCGAATCCAAGTTGAGTTGGCTAAACAAAAGGCGATGTCCAAGCTTGGCATGGTAACGCATCTGTGAGGTCTGGCGGTAAAGTACACTTAAATGATTGCATTACGGTTAACAACTAGACTAGGTTGATTCATAGTCCATCTAGCGCATCGACCAAGAACTACCAGGAGACAAAATTAATATGCCCCAGCTAGAGGCCAGTCCAGAAATTGACTTCCATAGTGAGACCTATCGGGATGCCTATAGCCGCATCAATGGCATTGTCATTGAAGGCGAACAGGAAGCCCACGACAACTACATACAGCTAACGGAGCTTTTGCCGCAGCACAAGGATGAGTTGCTGCGTTTGTCAAAGATGGAAGGGCGTCACAAGAAAGGCTTTGAAGCTTGCGGGCGGAATTTAAAAGTAACGCCTGACCTGGATTTTGCACGGAATTTTTTTGCGCAATTGCACCACAACTTCCAGTCTGCAGCGGCTGAGAATCAGGTTGTTCCTTGCCTGTTAATCCAGTCTTTAATTATTGAGTGCTTTGCGATCGCTGCTTACAACATTTACATTCCAGTGGCTGATGACTTTGCCCGTAAAATCACAGAAGGGGTTGTCAAAGATGAATATACCCATCTGAATTTTGGGGAAGAGTGGCTAAAGGCCCATTTTGCGGAAGCTAAAGCCGATTTAGAAGCGGCTAATCGCCAGAACTTGCCTATTGTTTGGCGGATGCTGAATCATGTAGCAGCTGATGCGCACACTCTGGGGATGGAAAAAGAAGCCCTGGTGGAAGACTTTATGATCCAGTACGGCGAAGCTTTAAGCAATATTGGATTTACCACCCGTGACATCATGCGAATGTCTGCGTATGGTCTCTCCGCTGCCTAGGCTGAGAGTTTAGCTCCCAGAAACCGGGCCCCACTCCAGTCTACTGAAGCTAAAGACCTTCTAGACTGGCAAACCTTAATGTTATTAACTGCATCAGTCTGTAGTCCCAGTCTCTTATAACGCCCTTCATGTTTGGATTAATTGGTCACCTCACAAGTTTAGAGCACGCCCAATCTGTGGCAAAAGAACTGGGCTATCCAGAATACGCGGATCAAGGTTTGGAATTTTGGTGCATGGCGCCACCCCAGATTGTCGATACGATCACGGTTACCAGCCTGACAGGGCAAATTATTCAGGGCAAGTACGTGGAGTCATGCTTTCTACCCGAAATGCTAGCTTCTCATCGCTTCAAAGCTGCCACCCGCAAAATTATCAATGCCATGACCCATGCCCAAAAGCACGGCATTAACATTACTGCTTTGGGAGGCTTCTCCTCAATTATTTTTGAGAAGTTCAATTTGCAGCAGATTAAGCAAATCCGTAACGTAACGCTTGAGCTTAAGCGTTTCACAACAGGCAACACTCACACGGCCTACATTATCTGCCGTCAAGTCGAACAGGCCTCTCAGCAGATGGGCATTGACCTATCCCAGGCGACCGTTGCCATTTGCGGCGCCACGGGCGATATTGGCAGTGCTGTTTGTCGCTGGTTAGATGCTCGGACTGATGTAGCTGAACTGTTACTGGTGGCCCGTGATCAAGAGCGTCTACAGGATCTGCAAACAGATTTAGGCCGGGGTAAGATTCTCAGTCTTGATCAGGCTTTGCCCTTAGCAGATATTGTTGTTTGGGTGGCAAGTATGCCCAAGGGGGTGGAGATTGATTCCACCACTTTAAAGCACCCCTGTCTGATGATTGATGGGGGTTACCCCAAGAACCTGGCAACCCAGATCCAGCATCCAGGGGTGAGCGTCCTAAATGGTGGCATTGTCGAACACTCGCTCGACATTGACTGGCGGATTATGCATATTGTCAACATGAATATCCCGAGTCGCCAATTGTTCGCCTGCTTTGCAGAGTCAATGCTGCTGGAATTTGAGCAATGGTATACGAACTTCTCTTGGGGAAGAAATCAAATTACGCTGGAGAACATGGATAAAATTGGTCAGGTGTCAGTAAAACATGGCTTTCAGCCGTTGTTACTTTGAAGTTATGGCATCGGGCAAATTATCGACGAGTCGCTTACAGTATGGTTCTATGGCTTCAGATCGCATTTATCTCCTAGACTTTGAAAAGCCTTTGGCTGAGCTAGAGAAACGAATTGATCAAATTCGACAATTGGCAGAAGAGAGCGGCGTCAACGTTTCCGAGGAAATTCGTCAGCTAGAGTCGCGGGCTGTCGAACTACGGCAAGAGATTTTTACTAACCTGACGCCCGGTCAACGGCTCCAAATGGCCCGCCACCCTCGCCGTCCCAGTACGCTTGATTATGTGCAGGTAATCAGTGACGAGTGGATAGAATTGCACGGTGATCGCCGCGGGTTTGACGACCCGGCAATTGTCGGTGGTATTGCGCGGCTGGCTGGCCAGCCAGTTGTGATGCTTGGCCACCAAAAGGGACGCGATACTAAAGATAACGTTGCCCGTAATTTTGGCATGGCCTCCCCCGGCGGATATCGTAAAGCCTTGCGCTTGATGGAACACGCCAACCGCTTTGGAATGCCGATTTTGACCTTTATTGATACGCCTGCCGCCTGGCCCGGTTTAGAGGCAGAAGCCTTTGGTCAAGGGGAAGCGATCGCTCTAAACCTGCGTGAAATGTTTTGCTTAGAAGTGCCGATTATTTGCACTGTGATTGGCGAAGGAGGATCTGGTGGAGCTTTAGGCATCGGTGTGGGCGATCGCTTGTTGATGTTTGAGCATGCGGTTTACAGCGTTGCCCCTCCTGAAGCCTGTGCGGCGATTCTGTGGCGAGACACTCAACAAGCTCCCCAGGCAGCGGAATCCCTAAAAATTACAGCAGCGGATCTTAAAGCTTTTGGCATTGCTGATCAAATTTTGCCGGAACCGATTGGTGGTGCCCACGCCGACCCACTGAAAGCAACTGAAATCTTAAAAGCCGCCCTGCTAGAAAACCTAGAAGTGCTGATGCGGATGAGCAGTCAACAGCGCCGAGAACACCGTTATCAGAAGTTTCGCAACCTCGGCGTCTTTAACGAAATTGCAGCCTAAATGCTTGACTAGGTATTGCTGAAGCTGGGTTTTCAAAACCTAAGCGTTTTCGGGTTTTTGTAGAAGTGGCGATCACTCCGTTGGGTGATTCATACCAGAGAAAGAAGACTATACAGAAACGTCTTGCTAATGTTGCTTTGAAGTTAAGTATAGTTAAGTTTCTGATTCACCATGAACGATAAAGATATTAAAGACACTCTTAATACCGCTAAAGATAAACTTCCGGATCCTCAGCAAGCAATTCAGACCGCGAAAGACAAGCTTCCCAATATTACTCCTAAACCTCCGGGAATCAAGGCTCAGTCGTCTGCCCAAGATCTAAAGGCTCGTTTAGAGTGGGGTGAACCAGCTCTGACGATAATTGATGTTAGCGATAGAGCTACTTTCAATCACTCTCATATTACGGGGGCTATCCCGGTACCCATAGAGGCTTTGGTTGATGTTGCTCAAGAATCGCGTATTGAGCCAAGTCGCGATGTGTACATCTACGGCGAAAATGATGCCCAAACAACCAAGGCGGCAGAAACACTCCGCAAAGCAGGTTGGCAAAATGTAGCTGAGCTCCATGGTGGACTAGCTGCCTGGAAGGCTATCGCTGGCCCAACAGATGGAACGGAGGACTCACAAAAACCGCCTGAAGGCCAAGAAGGCTACAACGTTGTAGCTACGGTAAAACACCATCTAGAAACTCAAAACGCAGATAACTTAGATCTACGGTAGGTTTGTCCTTAGCTTTACGCAAAAAGGAAGCTGAAGACTAACAAAAACTCCCAAAGGGACCGTTGGACAGTGTATGGGCGGTCCCAGAACTTTACTAACAAGCTTATTACTGAACGTTAAAATCTGCGAAACGGATGGCAATTTAGGCTATCCGTTTTTTTAGCGTTTAATCGGATTTTTGAGCTAATTTCTGGCAATCCCAATAGGGTGTGATACGCTAGCTGCGTATTGGGATTGCCAGGGGTGTAGATCATGACGAAACTGCGTGTGGGATTACTATTTGGGGGATGTTCGGGAGAGCACGAGGTTTCCATTGCTTCTGGCCAAGCGATCGCCTATGCCCTAGAGGCAGATGGGAACACCACTAGGTACGAACTATTACCCTTTTATATCCATAAAGATGGCCGATGGCAGGCTGGGGAGGTTGCTCAGCAGGTTTTGGCCTCTGGCACCGCCGCAACCGCTACGATCGCTTCCTCTGCTCAACAGCCGTTACCCAGCCGCGAAATCACCCTATCGTCATCATCTCAACCGCTCAACCGCTGGCAATCTCCTCCCCAAGCAGCTGACGTTGATGTGTGGTTCCCTATCCTGCACGGCCCGAATGGAGAAGACGGTACTGTTCAGGGGCTCCTCCGTTTGATGCAGGTTCCGTTTGTTGGTTCTGGCGTCCTGGGTTCCGCAATGGGCATGGATAAAATTGCCATGAAGATGGCCTTTGCCCAAGCAGGCTTACCCCAGGTGAAATACATAGGTATCAATTGCAACCAGTGGTCTCATCCCCAGCGGTATTCCGAGCTGTGCGGCGAGATTGAATCAACTATTGGCTATCCCTGTTTTGTCAAACCCGCAAACTTGGGTTCCTCTGTGGGCATCTCCAAGGTGCAAGCGCGTCCTGACCTAGAAGCAGCTTTAAAACAAGCCGGTAGCTACGATCGCCGCTTAATTGTGGAAGCAGGGGTGACAGCGCGGGAAGTGGAGTGTGCTGTCTTGGGCAATGAGTTACCCCAAGCTTCCGTTGTGGGTGAAATCACCTATAACGGTGACTTCTACGACTACCAAACGAAGTATACGGAGGGTGAGGCAGGGTTGGCGATTCCCGCCCCGCTACCCGCAGCGATCGCGGCTCAAATTCAGGATATGGCCCTTCAAGCTTTTGCGGCGATCGATGGAGCCGGCCTGGCACGCGTTGATTTCTTTTACGTTGAAGCAACGGGGGAAGTCTTGATCAATGAAATCAATACATTACCCGGATTCACAACGACCAGTATGTATCCCCGACTTTGGGCTGCCACTGGTATTACTTTCCCCCAGCTGGTTGATCGATTAATTCAATTGGCGCTGGAACGGCATTCCGCCAAGCCAATTGGCTGCATCTAAGCTGAGTAATCCAGAAATGCCTACCTCAGAACGCATGTAGGAGTTCTACCCAATATCAAAGAATAAACGGGATGAGCCTGTAAGTATTTGCTCTATAAGCGCTGTATTCCTCACTGAATGCCACGAGTAGCATCTTCTCCTCTGAGTAAATGCGATAACCTATCCCAATAAATTTTGTGAGCATCACAGTTACAAGCACAATCCAGTTTGCTGTAGCTAATCCTGCTCCCACAGAACCCAGGAGAACTCCCAAGTATCCAGGGTGACGGATAACTTTGTAAGGGCCTTGCTCAATCACCGCTTGCTCTGGGACGACAAGCAACATCCGCGTGTAGAGCTCTCCCAGGGTTTTCGCTGCAAAATAGCGGAGAGTTAATCCACCAAGCATGATCAGTATTCCTATCCAATTCATTGCAGCCCCAACTTGCATAAGTCCCCAACCATTCATATTGAGCACAGGTGCCAGTAAAAGAAAAGCAATTTCAATTAGACCGCTGATCAGAAATCGTGAACTGCCTCGATCTGACGGACCTGCCTGAAGACTAAGAGCCTGTTTGCTCTTTCTCTGGAGCCGTTCCATGACGAAGTAAAAAGCGGTTAACAGATACGTCAGGGCAATGCTAACCATCATGGTCAAGGATCTGGCAAATTCTATGACTTCTCAGTTTCTCAGATCAGGGAATTGCCTTTTGGCAGATGCCACCCTAGTAAAGGTTCACCAGACTTAGAAAGGCTGAGTTGTGGGTAAGAGCGATGGCGAGTATTGGCAAACTGATTGTAGGCACCGGTGCTGCTTTAGTGATCCTTGGTCTTTGTCTCTGGCTATTCGCCGATAAGCTTGGCTGGTTGGGCAATCTACCGGGTGACTTCAAGGTTGAGCGCCCTGGCTTCAGCCTGTACTTCCCTGTTACGACGATGTTGATGCTCAGCTTTGGTTTAAGCGGAATTCTTTGGTTAGTGGGTAGGATTAGTCGGTGAGCAACTCCTTGGATTAACTGGACTATATCCTGCGACTAGTGTTGCAGTAAATGATCGCGAGAACCACTGCCTGCTCAGGGAAAACTATACCGCATGGAAGGCAAACAGGAATCTCAGTCTCCTCAATCAGTGCCGTTGCTACAAATTGGTACTAGCGGTTGGGTGTATCGGCATTGGCTGGGAAGCTTTTACCCCCCGGAATTAGCCCATGACCAGTACCTGTCATTTTACGCCCAGCAATTTCCTACCGTAGAAGTAAACTACTCTTTCTACCGGTTGCCAGAGCGATTGATTTTTGAGACTTGGCGATCGCAAACTCCCCCTGGATTTCTGTTTGCCGTTAAAGCTAGCCGCTATCTCACTCACATGAAAAAACTAAAGGAGCCGCAAGAGCCGCTAGCTCGACTGATGGAGCGGGTAGGAGGGTTGCAAGAAAAGTTAGGACCGATTTTGTTCCAGTTTCCACATCAATGGTCCCTGAATATTGAGCGGCTTCAGTCCTTCCTGGAACTGCTGCAAGCCTACCCACAACAGCGATATACCTTTGAATTTCGCCATTCCAGTTGGCTGACCCTACAGGTATATGAACTACTAGAGCGCGCTGGGGCAGCTCTCTGCCTGCCGGTTAGTCCGACAGTACCTTTGGACATCCGTCTGACAGCTCCTTGGACTTATATCCGCATGCACTGTGGACGCAAGGGTATTGGCTACAGTGAGGCAGAGCTGTTGACTTGGACTAGTCATATCCACTCATTTCTTGCTCAAGGAATTGACGTGTACGTATATTTCAACAATGACCCTGATGGTTATGCTATCCGCAACGCTCAACATTTGCACGAACTGCTCCAGTCTGACTGAGCCGATCAGCTTTATCGCTGCACTACCAGCAATTCTCAGGTATGAGAGTGGTCCTATTCGCTGGTCGGTTCTGGAGCCTTTAAGAGGCTAAGCGATATTTTGAAGCGGTCGATGCAGTACACGAGTACTTCCGAGTTCGAATGTATATGATAAAATTCGGTGCTCCTATCAAGGCAACACTATCGAGGAGCCGAACCCCCCCCTCCGTTCCCCGTCCAAACGCTCCTAGACTTTCATTCGAAATCAACTAAGACAGTAGAGCCCGAACCCCAGGGGGCTATTCCAAACTCCTAGCCATCCCTAGTAGCTCCTAATATCGCGATCGCTTAATGGGTCATGGATTTACTACGCTCTTGCAAGGAGCGTGCCCTGGCAGAATAAGGGTAGACCAAGTTGATCAAGATAAATGGCAATTGTTAGAGTTCGAGAACACGTCAATCCCCTCAGCCAAAAGTATCAGGCTCCTGCCAGCCCTCCGGATTGGACCCAGATTTATGCCCAGCCGGAACAACCGTTGCACTTGGATATTGGTTGTGGGCGGGGACGCTTCTTGCTCAGGATGGCCCAGTTGCAACCTGAGCGGAATTTTTTAGGTTTGGAAATCCGTGAACCCTTGGTGGAGCAAGCGAATCGTTGGCGAGATGAATTAGGGTTAGCGAATTTGCACTACATTTTTGCCAATGCCAATAATTCCTTACGCTCGCTCCTGAGCCCCAGTACTTTAGAGGGTGTGATTATTCAGTTTCCCGACCCTTGGTTCAAACGACGGCACCAAAAGCGGCGGGTAGTCCAGCCCGGTTTGGTTGCTGACCTGGCGGTTTGCCTGCAACCGGGTGGGTACCTATTTATCCAATCGGATGTAGAAGTGGTAGCGGTAGAAATGCGCGATCGCCTTGCGGAGCATCCAGCTTTTGAAGCAACTTCCCAGGATTGGCTGCGGCAGAACCCATTGCCTGTTGCTTCTGAACGGGAATGTTCTACGCTAGAGCAAGGCTTACCTGTTTACCGAACATTGTTTACACGGCTCTAAGAAGGTTTTATGGTGCAGTCGTTGTATGACAAAGATGGTATCAAAGTCACCAGCAGCGAATTGCAAGTTGGCGACAAGCACTATCCGATTCAAAATATTCGGTCTGTCACGCTCCTGAAGGCTACTCCTCCTCGAATTGGACCTGCCGCCTGTATTGTTGCCGGCTTTCTTTGCTTTCCTATTTATGGCGTGGGAGTGATTGGCATTATTGGTGGGGTTGTTTGGCTGCTGGCCCAAAGCTCTAAACATTTGATTGTGCTAAATGTTCAAGAGAATAGCTCTAGATCGTCGGATTCTGTGGAAGCCTACCGCTCTGCAGACGTTAGCGAAGTCAAAGCAATCCAGTTAGCCCTTGATAAAGCAAGGGCAGAGTACTCATGAAGGTAAGGGTTGCTAACCTACCCGTTATTAACTCTGGAATCTGAGCTATTTCTGATCAGCGCTGGGAGATTCACTTAAAAGTTGCAGGATCTCCTGAGCTGCACGATCTACAGCTCCTGGTTCTCCTAAGGACTGACGCATTTGTTGATAGCCATGCAAGATATCCTGGCGGCGGGCTGGATTGAGTAGTAATTCCAAGGCAGTTTCAGCAATTTGGTCAGGGGTCGCTTGCTCCTGGAGCAGCTCTGGTACGATAGGTTTCATTTCCACCAGGTTGGGCGGCGACATGAAGGGAATGGAAAACTTTAGGACATGGCGGGCAATCCAGGCAGTCAGGGGATTTACCCGGTAGACCACTACTTGGGGAACATTCAGCAGTGCTGTTTCCAGATTTACAGTGCCAGATTTGGAGATCGCCAGGTCAGAGGCTGCCAAAACAATCTGGGGGTCACTCACTAGCGTCGCCCGTAACTTGTAGCGCTCAATCGCTTGCTCTAGGGCCTGGCGATATTTTTCCAACGCTAGGGGGATCCAGAAATGGGCCTGTGGTAACCGGGCTTGAATCTGTTGGGCCGCCTTAAAGATCACGGGCAGCAAGTAATGCAGTTCCTGCTGGCGTGAAGCTGGCACCAAGGCGATCGCTAAGTGATCTGGGTCAATTCCTAAATGATGGCGAGCCTGCTGGCGCTCTGGGGCTGATTGTAAGTAATCAATCAAAGGACTACCTACCCAGGTAACCTCTAAAGGAATACCAGAGGCCTGAGCTTGCTTCTGGTAATACTGTGCTTCCGCCGGATAAATTGCTAACAGTCGATCCGTGATATTGAGAATACGGGTAGTCGTACTAAGGTTAGATGACCAAACCCATTCCTGGGGAGCAATGTAGTAGACCACCGGCACCTGTAATGTCTGCTGAACAAACATGCCGATCGGGATATTGCCACCCATGTAGTCGATCAGCACCACTAACTGCGGGGGATGTTGCCGTAGATGCTGCTTAGCTCGCTGCTGGACCCGCAGGGTGGGCCAGATATAGCGCAAGGCTTCTACCGCTCCAATAGAGCCGATGCCGGAGGTGTTACCCAAGAGGGTTGCCCCTGCCGCTGCCATGCGATCGCCGCCTAAGGCAAGAATCTCTAACTCGACTCCGGTAGCGAGGGCTTGCCGCTGTAGAGCTTCGATTAATAAGGCCCCCTGCAAATCCCCAGAAACTTCCCCCGTGCTGATAAACAGGCGTTTCATAGCGTTAAGCGGGGGGGGCGTTGACCGGGAACCGGTCCCCGTCGCCCTTCAGATTGGGATAATTGGAGGAACTGCCGCAAGTGTTGCAAGGGTTCGCTCTCCGGTAATAAATCAAGTTGTTCCAGAGCTTGATTTAGGGTCAACCCAGAACGATAGAGCAGATTAAATGCTTTTTTGAGCGATCGTAGAACTTGTCCGGCCTCTATCTCACTCAGGCTAGAGCGCTTAAGCCCAACTTGGTTTAGAGCTCTTACCCGGGCTGGGTTCCCCTCAACTAGCATGAAAGGAGGTACATCCCGGTCAACTCGGCTCATCCCACCGACCATCGCCAATCGACCAATGTGGACGAACTGGTGAACCCCTAACACCCCACCTAACCTAGCCTGGGATTCGATATGAACATGACCCGCTAAGGAGACGGCATTAGCGATGATCACCCCGTTTTCTAGACAACAGTTATGAGCTACGTGCACGTAGGCCATGAGCAAATTATTGTCACCGATCAAGGTAACTTCTCCAGCACCAGTGGCCCGGTTGATCGTTACATATTCTCGAATTCGGTTATCGTTGCCAATCTTGACTAGACTAAGCGAACCGTCATATTTGAGATCTTGAGGTTCCAGGCCGATCGCTGCTCCCGTAAAGATATGATTGCGCTCACCAATCTCTGTACAACCGTCAATAATCACGTGAGAGCCAATCTTCGTGTCAGGTCCGACCTTGACCTGAGCACCAATCACAGCATAGGCTCCAACCTGCACGCTGGGGTGGAGCTTGGCACCAGGGTCAATTACAGCCGTAGGGTGAATCAGGGTTAACAAGGGGGCACCTACCATCCCAGTGCTCATCGGTCGCTAATCTACTAAAGAAAACATTAGCTCGCCCTCCGCAGCTAACTGGCCAGCAACCTCAGCTCGGGCTTGCATCTTGCCAAAACGACGTTGTTTAACGCACAGCAGTTCCACTGTCATCACCAACTGATCACCGGGAACTACGGGGCGACGAAACCGTACCTTATCAATCCCAGCAAATAGGGACAGTTTTCCCTGAACGCTTGGCAGCTGCATCAGGACGACACCACCAACTTGAGCCATTGCTTCTACAATCAACACGCCTGGCATAATTGCCCGGCCCGGAAAGTGTCCTTGAAAGTGCGGTTCATTGAATGTGACATTTTTGATGCCGACCGCACGTTCTCCTGGCACATATTCAACAATTCGATCAACCAGTAGAAATGGGTAGCGGTGGGGTAGGAGCTTCTGAATATCTTCAACAGTAAGAACAGTTGGTTGATCAGTGGCTACAGCAGGCGTAGATGGAGTATGAGTCAGGATGGTCATGGCGTGATATTGAGATGCAGGAGGGGTGTAATCAAGACAACCCTAGCAAGATTGGCTGAGTTGCTGGGTCAGTTGAGTATGTAGGGCATGGCTCGCCTTATAAGCCAAGATATGAGCCTGGGGGAAAGGTCCCAGCAGACTTAAATCCCCGATCAGGTCTAGAAGTTTATGACGCACAGGTTCATCTGCAAATCGCAATGGTGGGTTTAGCCATCCTTCGGGTCCACAGACAAGGGCATTGTTTAAACTACCACCTTTAATTAAGCCACGGTCGCGTAACTGTTCAATCTGGTCAGCAAAGCCAAAGGTACGAGCCGGGGCAATTTCTGTCGCAAACTGCTCAAGCTGGCAGCTGTACCACTGACAACCGATGGCAGATAAAGCGTAGTCAACACCATAGCTGAAGCGAGTTTGCGGCGCGGGCAGGGCCACTACAAATGCATCACCTTGATGGACCCACAGGGGCTGATTAACCTTATGGAGCGATCGCAGTGAGGCTTGTGCCACAAGTCCCACTTCCGCAATCGCCACCACCCAAGGCTGGGCAGAGCCATCAAGTAAAGGGACTTCCGGGCCATCAATTTCAATCCGAGCGTTATCTATCCCTAACCCGGCCAGGGCAGCGAGCAAGTGTTCAACAGTTCTCACCTGCACTGCTCCCTGACCTAGTTCTGTCGAGAGGATCGTTTTGCCTATAGCTTCCACCCGTGCCGGAATCACTACTGGCTCAGCCAAGTCAACCCGGACAAAGTAACGTCCCTGATCAGGCTCTGCCGGTAAAACCCGGACCGTAGTGGAAGCACCCGTATGCAGTCCAACACCTGAGCGGGTAAAGGCAGTCTTCAGTGTGTGCTGGTGGGGCGATTGGACTAGGTTGGCGTCAGGGAAAGGTGAACTAAGAGCCTCGATGTAGGTAGTGTCTTTACCGATCATCAAAATCTTTCTCCAATCCCAAAGTGTAAACGGGTACCGCCGTCTTGGTTGAAGCCGTAGTCCACCCGGATCGGGCCTAAGGGCGACCGAACCCGCACTCCAACACCATAGCCAAGACCGCTACCAGGTTTGCCCCGCACCCCAGCTGGGTCACCGGGGACATTGTTGCCGGTTCCTAAGTCAGAGCCAAAATCTACAAATAGGGCTCCACCCACTGCTGAGAATACAGGAAAGCGGTACTCCGCAGAGGCCACAACTGAGCTGCGGCCAGCGCCGACCTCTCCTTCCCCGTACCCGCGCACTGTATTAGTACCCCCCAAGGTAAAAGCTTCGTAAGGAGGGAGGTCACCAAATATTGTTCCGGCCTGAACATTGAACGCTAGGGCCTGAGGTCCTTGGCTAAACTTGAGCAGTCGCAGCGGGATGTAGTAGCTGTAGCTGCCCCGCAGGCGATTCAGCAAAATACTGCCAGAGCCAACCGGAACCGATTGCTCAACGCCAAAGCGCAACAGAGAACCCTTGGTGGGGGTCAAGGCATTATCCCGGCGATCGCGAACTGCCGAGGCCTGCACTGTCAACAGGTCATCCCGACCAGAACCACTAAAGCTGAGCTGGTTACCTAATTCATCCACAGGACTGAGTTCGCGATCGGCATCACGAACCGATACTCGTTGGTACTGAGGGCCAACAGAGACAGACCACCCGCCTGAAAGAGGCCGGGTAAAGTTAATCGCTCCCCCTAAACGATAGAGCCGGGGGTTATCCCCGTTGGGTAGGTTGACTTCCCGCTCACCACCGTCAAAAATGTAGGGCCGGGTATATCGGTTAAAGAGGTTAACCGTGTAGGAGGTGCGGAAGGGGTCTCCAGCAATCCAGGGGTCGGTAAAACTAATATCAAATTCTCGTTGGCGCGGCCCAATTTGTACCTCGGCATTTAGCTTCTGGTTATTGCCACCTAAATTCTGCTGACTATAGTTCACAGAACCGAAAAGCCCGCTACCGGAGCTAAATCCAGCCCCTGCCCCGATCTGGCCTGACTTACGCTCCTTAATGTTGAGCACAGCCACCACCCTGCGCGGATCTTTGCCAGGCTCAAGGGCAAGCTGCACATCTTCAAATATTCCCAGACCGAAAACTCGGCGCAGATCCTGCTGAACTGCATTCCGGTTAAGGGCATTGCCAACCTTGAGATTATTCAATTCGCGCGTGATGATAAACGGGCGTGTTCTACCCTTGGTCGGTTGGTCATCTTTGTTCAGGTAGCGCACCTGAATATCTTCAATTACCCCCTCTGCGATTTGTAGCGTCACTATCCCCTCAGGGCTAACTTGGGGAGCACTGACAACTTGGCCCAGGACGTATCCCCGGTCTTGGTAGTACTTGTTGAGTTGCTGAATGCCGGCCTGTAAGCTTTGCAGGTTCAACGTCCGACCGTACTGGGAACCAAAAATACTGTCAATGACCTGTTGCGTGGCGATTTGCGTGTCTTCAGCCCGTACTGATCGCAAGACGGGGTTGGGCTCAACCTGAAAGGTGACACGCACCCCTAAAGGAGTATCCGAGGGTTCTGCTCTGACGTTGGCAAAGTAGCCGGTAGCGAAGATAGCATTGATGTCTTCCTGCAACTGGGAGCGCGTTGTCGTCCGGCCGGGCCGCGTTTGAATTGCTTGGTAAACAGTGTTTTGCAGTTCTCCCTCTACTCCCTGGACCACTACTTCTCCCACCAGGACTTGGGGTTCTGGGGCAGCAGGTTGGGGGGATTCTGTCGGTGTCGGCACCCCTTCTGGGGCGGGTGTAGATTCTATGGTCGGAAACTGGATGTCGGGTCCGGTTTGATCACCGGGTGCCGGAGTAGGAGCAGGAGCCGTTTGGTTATCCGGTGAGGGAGGTTCGACCTGAGGGCTAGGAGGAGCAGGCTGGGGCGATTCTCCAGGAGGGAACTGAATCGTTGGTTCGTTTTGTTCACCCGGCGGGGCAGCTTGCGCCATCGATGCGTTTGCTCGTGATGGCGCTACGATTTGAGGCTGACTTGAGGCGCTTACCATTCTGGCAGCAAGACTTGTATCGTTAAAACCATCTTGAACGGCATGGCTTTGCACCGGATCAAGCGTTTTTCCCTGAGCCGTTGCAGGCAAGTTCACTGTCGCCGCAGCACAAACTGCTACTAGAAGGGGAGATAAGCGCGTTGTACTTAGATTGTTTTTAGGCACTTCAAACACCAGAAATAAACTGAATTGGCTGAACTAGAGAAAGGCACCTCCTGCGGTAGCAAACGGGCAATATTCTACTCTATTCGTGCCAGGCTATTGCATCGCTTGGGCTAAAACGCGCTCCAGGACTTGTTGGTAAGCTACCTCAACATTGCCAAGATCGCGACGAAAGCGGTCTTTATCCATTACCCGCAGGTCTGGATCGCTTTCTGTTTGGTTCCAAAGCCGGCAGGTGTCCGGGCTGATTTCATCCGCTAGGCGCAGGCGCTGTTCGCGGTCTAGACCAAACTCCAGCTTAAAATCGACCAAGGTAATACCACACTGCCCGAAAAACTGGCTCAATAGCTGGTTAATCTGCAAGGCTAGGTGGGTAAGCTGTTCGACTTGGTCTGGAGTGGCTAGTTCCAACAAAAAGAGGCGATCGCGGGTCAACAATGGGTCTCCCAGGGCATCGTTTTTGTAGTAGAACTCAACAAGAGGTTGCGATAGCGGGGTACCTAGCTTTAGTCCAGTCTGTTGACAGAGACTACCGGCAGCAATGTTCCTGACTACGACTTCTAAAGGCAAAATCTTTAACGCCTGAACCCGCATTTCAGTTGCTCCCACCTGTTCAATAAAATGGGTGGGGATGCCAGCAGCTTCCAGTTGCCGGAATAGATGCGCAGTGATCGCGCAGTTGATGTCGCCTTTACCGGCGATTTCGCCGCGTTTTTGAGCATTAAAAGCGGTCGCATCATCTTTAAAGTGGGCCAGCAAAATCTCTGGATCTTCAGTCCGGTAAAGAATTTTCGCTTTGCCTTCATAAAGCTGTTCGGGAGTAGACATAGCAAGATACCTGAGCCAAAGCGCAAGGAAGGGTTTTGGTTAATCAGCTAATTCTATCGTTGAAGCGATCGCCTGATGAGTTGCTGTTGTCCAGATCGGGAATCAGGCAGCCAACGTCTTAGCAATTGCGGTATTCTAAATCACACCTTGCTACCTAACCAGCGAACTATGACACGAGAGGTAATCCAGACCAACCAGGCCCCAGCACCCGTAGGCCCTTACAACCAAGCGATTCGCGCCGACGGCCCCTTGATTTTTGTTGCGGGTCAAATTCCGTTAGATCCAGTTAGCGGAGCAATTGTTGGGACTGATGATGTGGGGAAACAAACGCAGCAGGCGATCGTTAACCTAGCCGCTATTCTGCAAGCAGCCGGAGCCACACTCCAGGATGTGGTCAAAACCACAGTTTTTTTAATAGACATCAATGATTTTGGAGCAATGAATGCTGTCTATGCTCAATACTTTGCTGAGGCAAGTGCCCCGGCTCGTGCCTGTGTAGAAGTTAGCCGTCTACCCAAGGATGTGCGGGTAGAAATTGACTGTATTGCAGTCGCTGCCCCTTCCTTCACACCCATCCAGCAATCAGTAGTCTGAAGGGGTTGCTAAGACAGATATTTAATCGAGTTGCAGTAGGATTTCAGACTCAAGTTTTAAAGAATCTCAGTAGATGTCCTTGTGCCTCTATAAAATGGTGCTTAAAATCGCTCCAAAGGATAGTGGGAACTTCTTAAAATCTCCGATAAACTAGCGGCATAATGGAACATTTGCCCCTAGCAGATAGTCATTAACAACAGGTAAGAATTCTGCTCTAGCCGATTCTTAAAATTCAATATTTTCGAGGAGTGACCGTGAATATCATGTCTTTCAAACGTCAAAGTTCCCTATTAGGTCTTGCTGTTTTAGGAGTTGTTTGCAGCGCCTTATCTGCTGGAGCCCAGACAACTAATTCGGTGGATGCCAACGCAACCTCATCTACCGCTGCTCAAACCTCAGTTGCCGTAACCTCAACTCAGGTTGATCCAGTTTCACCCTCTGTTTTAGAAACGGCTGTGGTTGAACCGCTGGCAGCCGAGCCATCTGTGCCTCCTACTTCAGCAGTGACTGCCCAGGCCAGTCCAGAGGTTCAGTCGACGACTTCTGCGCAGGCCACTTCTCCTGCCCCGGCCCCTGTTGGAACCTCTGCCTCAGCACTTGGGGCTCCCACCGAGGTTCAGCAGGCTGCTCCAGCGCAGCAGAAAGTAGCTCAATTTGACGGCGTCAATGTTGACCCAGGTCAAGCAACTATCTCTAGCCCTAGTTATATTGGGGTGGGTGGTAGTTTCGGAATTGATGAAGGTGAAGGTTTTACAGTTCTGAGCAAAGTTGGGCTTTCCAGCCGGTTTTCAGTTCGACCTTCTGCGGTAACAGATTTCAACGATCAAGCAACCATTCGGATTCCCCTCACCCTTGACTTTGCACCCCAGCAGCGATTGGGAAGATTTAGCCTTGCCCCTTATATCGGCGCTGGTGTTGCATTTGGGGTTGGCGAGGATAGTGATGTTGGCCCAACAGTTACGGCTGGTCTAGATGTGCCACTCACCCCCCGGTTTACCGGAACCGCCGGTTTGAACGTTGATTTTGTTGACGATGCTAACGTCGGTGTGTTCTTTGGGGTCGGCTACAACTTCCCCGGCTTGTTTCAGCGTTAAGCGTGTTCTTTAGAAGTTAAAACCTCCCTGATTTATGGTCAGGGAGGTTTTTTAATCCAGCAAGGGCACAAGGTGATCGAACGATTTGGGGCAAGGAGGAGCAAAATGTTCTCCCTTTTCAGCATCTTCTAAAGCTTTTGCTTCCCCATGGACAGGGGATCAAGCCAAAGCAAAATGGCACTTTCCAGTTGGGCTAGTTCCCGAAATAGTTCCTGTCGCATCCACTGACCGACGGCATCAATGGGGGTGAACGCTGAACCCGGCTGCCAACTCAATAGATCTTGGCCGAGGGGCGTTAGGTGGCTCCCTACCAGCTTTTTGAGCGTAGTTAAGTTAGCAAAGCGTGGGTGTAGTAAGTCTTGAAGTAGCGGTGTTTGATCAATTTCGTCATTGCTGAACTGGACTAGAAGGTTCCGTCGTACCTGGTAGCGATCGGCAATTAAGCGGTTGGTTTCGTCTGGAGAAGGCACAAACTCCATTGAGGTGGACAACGCTAGCGGTTCAAAAAAGGGAATTGCTCGCCGGACACTAAAGTTGTTAAAGGAAATCAGAATATTACCAGCTCGCTCAACGCTAAACAGGCTACCAATCAATAAGTGCAGCTTGCAGCCCATACTGTGCCCCATGCCATAGATAGGCAAGTAGGAGGGAAGCCGGGAGTTGATGGTCAGTCGTTCCAGAACTCGCTCAAAACTTTGTAATACCTGGCGAGCGATCGCGGTGTGGTCCAAGGTATTCAAAAAGGGCGTCGCAACAACCGCATACCCTTTATTGGCCAGAAACTCTAGCAATCGCCGGTAGGTCGCTTGGGGAGCGGTTGCCACAAAGGCCCCGCCTAAAAAGTGGATCAAGGCTACCGGCCGGGGGGGAATCAGCACCCAGTTACTAGAAATATCCTGCCAGTTCATCAAGGCTTGTCTTTTTGTGTGAATGGGGATGGTGGCCGATCGCTACTCCATGCCCACCAGACGCGGCCGCACTGACACTGGTAAAACTCTTGCCATTTTTTGCGGTAGGCAGAGTCAATAAACACAGGTGAGCGGCGGTTGAGCCAGACCTGCTGCGCCCCTGCCGGACTTGCCTGACAAGTGGGGCAACAGAAACCGTAGGCATGAATAGCTGAGTTAGTCCAGTCAGGAGGAGTAGGATCAAAAGCGTCCATAAGACCTATTGTATTGAAGTGCAGCTATTTGCGCTCTGATGAATCCAGATTTAGAAATTCGCCGCCTATTAGATGTCATGCCTGCTTCAGGCCGGATGAGGACGAAGGTAACCAGCAAACCTGAGCAGCCTACCGTGATCAGCACGCGATCGCCGCTACCGTGGGTGCAGGACCAGCCTATCATGATCAACTTTGGTCTCTGGCAACGCCTTTCCCAACCCCAGCGAGATCTGGTAATTTTGCATACAGTCAGCTGGCTGACAACAAGCAATCCGTTCAAACCAAACCTGTATCAAGGGCTAACCCTAGCTGGCGTTGTAGGCGCAGTGGTGGAGGGAGTACAGGGGGATGTCATAGGGTTATTGGTTGCCGCAGGCTTAAGCGCGATCGCCGTGACCCAGATTTGGCGCACCAGCCGCAGCCTGCAAACAGAGCTGGCAGCGGATGAAGCGGCAATTTACGTGGCCCAGCGGCGTGGTTACACGGAAACGGAAGCAGCTCAGCACTTGCTCTCGGCAATCAATGCGATCGCTAAACTTGAAGGCACTAGCTTAAAGTTCAACCAGTTGATCCGCTGCCAAAACTTGCGCTCCCTCGCCGGGCTCTCTCGCACAGGGGTACCAGAGACTTACAAGTAAAATTTGCTCTCCATCTCAGCTGACTTCTGCATCTCAGCTGACTGGGGTGCCGTTATCCGGCCGTTGAAGTCAGGCTGTTGCGCAAAACTGGCCACTATTGCAGATAGCTCATCTAGGTCAATAGGTTTAGATAGGTGCTTCTGAAACCCTGCAGCCAACGCGTACTCACGGTCCACATCCCTCACAGAACCCGTAAGTGCGATCGCGGGAATCTGGCTTAGTGGGTCAAGTTTCTGGCTTCTCAGCCTGCGCAGCAGAGAATAGCCATCTTCACCTGGCATATGAATATCGCTAATCAGGAGATTCGGTTGAAAGTGTTGCAGCTTTACCCAAGCCTCATCAGCTGAAGCAACTGCAACAATCTCAACTCCCTCGACTTCAAATAGCGTAGTTAGTATCTCTCGGGTATCCGGGTCATCGTCCACCACGAGCAGACGCAGCTTTTCTAGAGACAAAGATTGGTTACAGCTGGACATTGTCATAAGCAAAGTGCCGACTGCCTAATTGCAGCAAAAACCTTTAAATAAGCCCGCAATTTAAACTCACTCCTCAGACTAGCCCAGAGCCTATTTTCTACCTTTGGTCAGTATATCTATGATTAACCATAAGCGTCTGTACACTTGCGCACGTAAGGGACCCAGTAAAAAATATGAATGGGTCCTCTAGCCGTGTTTTGTGCTCAGCAAGCGAGAACATTCATCTGCGATCAGGCGATAGCATTCGCAGGAAGAAGCTTCCAGGCCTTTGCGATCCAGGATCGTAATTTTGCCGCGTTTGTAAGTGATTAGTCCTACCCTACTTAAGGTCCCAGCTGCAACAGTGACGCCAGAGCGCCGGGTGCCCAGCATCTGAGAGATAAAGTCCTGCGTCAGCTCTAACTTGTCTGACTGCACACAGTCTTGAACTAACAGCAGCCAGCGGGCAAGCCGCGCCTCCAGCGTATGGCGGCGGTTACAGGCAGCTGATTGCGAGACCTGTGTGAATAGGGCTTGCATGTAGCGCAGCAGCAAGGTTTGCAGCATGCCACCTCGGTTAAATTCGGCTTTGAGCACCTCTGCCTTCATTTTTATAGCGCCATCTGCGATCTGCACAATCGCTCGGGTGATGGTTGTGTTGCCCCCCATAAATACTGGAATGCCGACCATACCTTCTCTACCCACCATGCCAACTTCGACCATCGCCCCATCTTCCAGAGCGGTAACTAAAGAAACTACTGATTTGTTGGGAAAATAGACATGGCTGATCGGTCCGCCAGGTTCATACAGAACTTCCTCCAGCGGTAGCAAGATGGGTTCTAGGTGAGGAACAAGACGCTGGTATTCTTCAGCAGGCAGCGCAGCAAGCAGTTGATTGATAGGCCTAGGAAAAGCAGACATGGGTTTTAAGAGCCTCCTGATTGCAGCCGTGTTTAGAAAAAGTGACTGGTGGCAGGAGGAGAAGATCTAAAACCTAGTCCAAGTGTCGGAAGACAATTCTCTCAAGAATAAGCGGGTATATTTCTAGCTTACAAAATTTTCCTGGAAAGACCCTTTTTTAGAGAGGAGTTAGAGAGAACAAGATAGAAGCTGAATCTAAACAGATAACCTACCGATTTCGCACAGAGTGCGAAATTGGACAGACCTTGAGCCTGAACCTGCTTACACTTTTAACAAGGTCAAAATAGGCTCTATAGTTTCTTTGAAATATCGGTTATTCTTTGTCTGTTGCTAGCACCGTGAACCCATTGAATTGAGAGCCTGAGGTTTTTGTAATGCTGTTCGGTTTCGGTTCTAGAACTATTCTCATAACTTAGAGGGTTATGGTTATGCATAAAAAAGTAGTCAATTTAAGCTTGGCCACAGTTGTGAGAGAAATTGAAAGTATCCTGGCTACTTACCCTAACCATGCCTATCAACAAGCCTTTTGCGCTCCTGATTTTCGGCGACGACTCATTGCCCATGTGTTGCGTCAAGCTCGCAGACTTTACACAGTCATGATTGACGACACGCAATCAATTTCCCTAAACTCCCTCCAGCTTTCCCCGGAGAACCAACAATACATAGAAGCCTTAGTCCGCCAGGGGGTTTCTGAGGTTTTGCAAGAGAACATAGCGTGGGCGAGTTAATTCATTTGTTGCTTATTGCGCTGCCAAGACTATCCCCTGCCACCAATCCCAATCAATTGACGATGATGCAAATTTCGGGCAGACTCAGTCATCGTTTTAGACAGGTTAAAGCGGATCAGTGGGTCTGCGATCAGGTGTAAAACCGTATCTTGTTGCTGAGTGTAGTGCTGTAAGTAGTGGCTAATTGCTGCTTCTAGACCCGCAGGACTTTGCGCTAAGTTGGGGTGATCCTGGATATCTGCTGCTAAGCCTTGAGGCATTGACCAAGGTTCACGATAAACCATCGACATCAAGACTGACTCCTTAGAGAAATCGGCATCCCGTGCCTCAGGGCTTTTGGTGGGCCGCTGCATCACATGGGTCCAGCTGATCCGTAATGGGGGTTCTAGCAGCGGGCCAATAAACTGGATGTTCCGATGGCCTGCCGTAATCAACGCTTTTCCACCTGGTTTGAGAACGCGAAAAAGTGCTTGCGCTAGGGCTGGGTAGAGGCGGAGAAAGTCATGTTCCAAACCAGTTTGCGCGAAGCAAAAATCAATAGTCTCTGCCGGAATCTGCTGAACTAATGTCTGCCATTCCCCTGGGTAGTACGTTACTTTGGTTTCAACCACCCTTTGCCTAGCCTTTGCTGCTAGAACTGCGTGGCTGTGTTTTATTCGTTCATCCTCCCCAGCCAGATCTGCCTGCCGCTGCTCCGGGGCTGCGAGCGTCAAACCAGACTCTACCTCTAGTTGATGGTTTGCCTGCTGGACGTTCTTAGCTTCTCCTGTAAACAACTTTTCGGCAATCTTAGACTGGATGGTCGGCTCAAAGCGTCCCAGCCAAAGGAGTTCATTAGTATCTTCCACAACCGGGGTAGATAAAAGCATCCCTTGAATTTCTGGTACGATACCCGCTTCCTTAAACTTGACGTTCTTTAAAGCCCACTCTGCCTCATCTTTATACTCTTGCAATAATTGCCTAATTAAGGTGCCGGGAATTTTGCGATAGCGAACGTAGGGAAAGGTATTCTCAATGGTGCTAATAATCTTGTCTGCTGCCCCATCGGGGGTACTAGGAGCAGCCACATGATAAAGGGCAGACAAGGGTAGTTTTAAGTCAATAAATTTTTCAATTTGTGCTTCAGTGAAGCGCTTGGCAATATTCATCCAGTGTTCGGACAGGCGCTCAGTTAGGCCGTACTTGACTTCAAACTCTTCATGCACCCAGGTTGAAAATGCACCACGGATCGGAATCAATGTTTCTCGAACTTGATTGAGGCGTGTACCGATATAGTAAACGTCCTGTAGCGTTCGTTTCAGGCGTTGTTGAATTTCTCTAGTTACAGATTTGACCATGGCGCGAGTTGCTGGGTCTAAGCTGTCGTAACCACCCCAGCTCAGCTCTAATGACCTTAACTGTGTTAGTGGTGCATCAGTTTGGCTTGGCCGAGTTCTCTGTGACTGAGAAAAGCTGAGGTCTGTGATTTTACTTGTGTGGTTTTTGAGAGGTCTAGCCATAGTCAAACTCTAGGAAACTAGGACAACAACAGGGTTCAAGCCTGGCAATCTATTTTTGCACTTGTAGCTAGGAATCGCAGTGTTGCTACTCTTAAGATGCCCTGTTGGCAGAGCCAAGTTTCTGAACCCAGCTTTCGGCTTCATGCCTATCTACTCTCCAAGGCTTGCTTGATATTTATTTTTCAACGCCTAATTCATGAAACTTTTACAGAAAGTGGATTTCAGGGATTTGTTAGACTAGGTGGATGTGAGCCCTATCAGTCCACCCTCTTGCTAGCAGGTAAGCCGATTCATGCCTCCAAGTACCCTTTTAATCTCTAGAGAACTGCCGACGCTCCAATATACCTCCACCCGCGATCGCTTTGATGAAACCTGGGAAGCTCCCCTATCAACACTTTTGGGATTAGGACGAGCTGCTGGGGCTGACTTTGTTGAGTTCTTCCTAGAGCGGGCCAATTACATCAACTGCTTGGCAGAGGACGAAACGATCACTAGCATTGCTCCCAAGTTATCAACTGGGGCGGGGGTAAGGGTGTTTCGTGGCAAAGGTGACTGCTATGTGAGCACGAATGATTTGTCCTTTGGCGGATTGAAGGCAGCCCTAGAAAAAGGATTGGCGATTTTGGGTCTTCAGCTTCCGGGCCCTAACGCCTATGTGCCGGAAACAAACCTAGAACTGCTGCGGGACTATGCGATCAAAAAAGGGAAAGAAGCCTGGCTACCCGCCTGTAGCTCAATGCAAGAAATGGGAGAAATTCTCCTGGCAGCCAATGCCCAACTGAATCGTAAAGCTACGCACGTGCAATCGCGGCGAGCGGTTTACTTCCGGGATTGGCAGGAGGTCTTAGTCGCTGCCAGTGATGGCACCTTCGCTAGGGATATTCGGCTGACGCAATCGGTTGGCTACAACCTGCTTTGTGCTGACGGTACTCATCGCTCTTCAATTAGCAAGCGTGACGGCGATACCAGTAACCCAGGCTTTTTGCGGACTTGGGATTATGCCACCGCTGCGGAGGAAGTTGCTGATTCAGCCGCAACTATGCTCTACGCGGACTACGTCGAATCGGGCACTTACCCAGTTGTGATGGCCAATCAATTTGGTGGCGTCATCTTCCACGAAGCCTGTGGACATTTGTTGGAGACGACTCAGATTGAGCGTAAAACCTCTCCGTTTGCTGACAAAAAAGGAGAAAAAATTGCCCACGAAAGTCTCACCGCCTGGGATGAAGGGCTTTCCCCAGATGCCTTTGGCACGATTGACATGGATGATGAGGGAATGCCTGCCCAAAGAACGTTGCTGATCGAAAATGGCGTGCTGAAGAACTTCTTATCCGATCGCGCGGGTTCAGCCCGCACCGGACACCCCCGCACAGGAAGTGGACGGCGACAGAATTATGCGTTTGCTGCGGCGTCGCGGATGCGCAACACCTATATTGCACCAGGGGAATACTCTACGGAGGATTTGTTTGCATCGATCGACAAAGGCATTTACTGCAAGAAGATGGGCGGTGGCAGCGTTGGGCCAACCGGCCAGTTCAACTTTGCGGTGGAAGAAGCCTATTTGATCGAGCAGGGAAAACTGACCAAACCGCTAAAGGGGGCAACCCTGATTGGTGAGGCCAAGGAAATCATGAACAAGATTTCGATGTGCTCTCAGGATCTAGGCTTAGCAGCAGGCTTTTGTGGTTCTGTCAGCGGCAGTATCTATGTGACCGTGGGACAACCTCACCTGAAGGTAGACTCCATTACGGTGGGTGGCCGTTAACCGTTCAAAAGTCCTAGGGCATTCGGATAGGGTGCCCTTAAGGAATGGGTTAGCAATTGTAATTTTTGTTGTAGGTAAGAGGAACGCTTGTGTCCAACATTGATCAATTGGCAACGAACGCTGAAGCGATCGCCAATAAGCTCGGCATTCACAAATTTGACATCTATGGCTCCACGGTAGATGAAACCAGCGTCCAAGTCGATCAAGGGGAGCCGAAACAAGTCAAAGCTTCCAATCGCTCTAGTGTGACCGTACGAGTCTGGAATGACGCGCACTCAATGGGAATCACCAGTACAAGCGATATTGATCCCACAGGATTAGAACTGGCTTTGCAAACTGCCCACGAGGCCAGTTTCTTTGGCGTCAAGGAACATGTTCCCGATTTCAGTCCTGAAGCCACAGCCCCTATTCCTGATGAACCCCAAGAAAAAATAGGCCTAGCTCCGGTTTCTGAATTACTGCAGCATTTAGTTGGAGCGGAAAAGCAATTGATGGAAGCTCACCCCGCGATCAAGGGTGTACCCTACAACGGGTTAGCTCAAAGAGATACGGGGCGGTTCTATCTCAATAGCCAAGGGGCAACCCGCAATGAAACGCGCTCCTATACGTCTATTTATCTCTATAGCAAAACCGAGGAAGAAGGGAAAAAACCTCGCAGTGCCGGAGCCTACCGGATCAGTCGCAGTCTAGAGCAACTAGACATTCAGGGCTGCCTGCAGGAGACAGCAGAGAAAACAATCAGCCACCTGAATTACCAAAAGATCAAGTCTGGCAAATACCGGGTTGTCTTCTCTGCCGAGGCTTTCCTCAGCTTACTCGGTGCCTTTTCGAACCTGTTCAATGCTCAAAGCATTTTAGATAAGCAAAGCCTTTCAACCCCTGATTCACTGGGAACGGAGATTGCTTCTCCCCTGTTGTCTTTCTGTGATGATGCTTTGCATTCCGCAAATATTGCGGCAACGCTATTTGACGGAGAAGGCACGCCAACTCGACGAGTTCCCCTCATTGACAACGGGGTTTTGAGTGGCTTCTTGCATAGTGCTGGCACAGCCAAACGAATGAATGCTCAACCTACGGGCCATGCCAATATTGGTGCCAAGGTGACAGTCAGCCCTCACTTTTATTATGTCTTCCCTGGCGTTGCGGCGGCACAGCAGTACAGCCTGGAAACGGCTGAGAATGTGATTTTGATCGATGATCTGCAAGCGCTTCATGCTGGTGTTAAAGCCTTACAAGGTTCTTTTTCTTTGCCCTTTGATGGCTGGCTAGTTAACGGGGAGCAGCGGACCAGCATTGAGTCGGCAACAGTTGCCGGAGATTTCTTGGAACTCTTGAAATCGATTATTTTTGTAGAACCAGAGGCGGAGCTAACCCCAGCAGGCGTCTGCCCCCGAGTTTGGGTTGATAGCCTGTCCATCACGGGCGAGTAAAGGCACGGAGGCGTCTGGCCTCCTGATCGCTCAAAAGTTAATTGCCCCTGCTAAGGGGAAAGCAGCCGCTAGCATCCAGCCAAAAAACAGGGCGCTACCAATGGCGTAAGTCCAAAAACTGTCAAGTTGGGCAGCAACAAAAGTAAACATTGCCATCAAGAGGGGAAATAGGGGCAGTAATAGAAAGACAAAACTTAGTTGGGGCAGCAGGTAGACCAGGAACAATAAGCCGCCGACAAGCACTACGCTTTGGCCGAACCACCAGGCAATGCGGCTTCCTAGCCCAACCCCTTGTTGGACTATCCCTGAGGCGATAAACCAGGGAAAGCAGCCCAGGGATAGTAATGGCCAGAGTTTTAACCGTGCCGGAACCAACCACCACTGCAGCCAAGTTACTTGGGCGATCGCTCCAAAGGCAACCCACAGTAGGCCAAACAAAGCTAAGCCTAATCCAACTGCCTGCAAGGTAGGACGTGGTAAGGGCCACAGCGCAGCCAGCCAAGTTAAGCCAGCGAGCAGGAACCAAATCCCGAGAGCGCCACCCACGAGTAGGCCACCCAGGCTTTGAATCTCTATTCCTTGGCTCATTACCATCAGACTACCCCCAGCAACCAGCGGTGCTAGGAGTAAACTGCCCCAGCGTTTAATGGCCCAGCTTATGTCTGGACCTAGCATTGGCCCGGATTTTGGTAATCGAGGGAGTGTCGGAGTGATGGCACCAAGCAAGAGCAACCATGCCGCTAAGTGCAGGCCATACCAGAGCATCCGACGGTCTACATAGCGGCTAGTTTGCGATCGCTTAAAAGTAGCATCAAGCCATTGCAGCGCTGACCGGTGGCTAGCATGGCGGAAGAGGATTGTAATATGTTCCGCCTTGGGTATCAGTACCAGCGATCGCCCTTGGCCAATTGCCAGATTCTGATTAGGTCCACCGGCAGCCTTTAGGAGCCGCTCGGCATTGGCGACAAACCCACCTTCCCAACTGCCTGCTTGCAGTTGCAGGTTACGTGGCGTTTGAGGTGTGACCGCTGCCCCGGTCGGTGAGATAGCAACAGTAGCGGCAAAGCGGCTTGGATCCCGAATACTGGTCGCCATGACTGCGCCACTGCCCATGGAATGCCCCAGCAGTGCCAAGCGTGCCGGATCGACTTCTGGCTGCTGCAAAAGGGTTTTAGTTGCCACATCCAAATCTCGTTGTAGGGCAAAATTTTCTAGGCGTCTAGAATTACCGCCGTGACCATCGAAGTCCCAGAGCATGACGGCATATCCCCCATGAGCTAGAACATGGGCGTAGCCCAGCATCAACTGCTTAGATCCGGCAAAACCATGCGCAACCAGAACCCCTGGTACGTTCTCTTCCACCTTTTGTGGGGCAACGTAGACCATTGGTACTCCTTCTTTCTCCAACGGTTGCACAACTAGACCGGTCCGCGCGCTGACAACGCCGAACCAAGAGAGCACAATCAAGAAGAGGGCAATCACTAGTGCCCAGCGGCGAGGAGTCATCTAAGCCTGGTCAATCATGAATGGTGCCATCGGGCATGACCGCTCCTTTGAGGTTAGCTCCGCGTAGGGTGACTAGTAATCGCTTTGCTACTCCAAGACGTGCCCCCCGCAGATCGGCCTCCCGCAGATCCGCTCCACTTAAGTCTGCCGAAATCAGGTTAGCTTTGCCCAAGTTGGCCCTGAACAAATTGGCCTGCAGCAAATTCGCTCTAAACAAATTTGCCCCAAACAGATTAGCTTCTTGGAAGTTCACTTTATGGAGAAAGGCGTCGCTGAGATTAGCGTGGCTGAGGTCAGCATGGCTTAGATCTCTACCTGTTAAATCTCTTCCACTTAAATCCGCACCGCTTAAGTTATCTGATTTACTTTGTCTAGATTCTTTTTTTGGCTGAGGCTCAGATTTATTTCGTCTAGGTTCTTTGGCTGGATTGGGCTGATAATTGTTCTGAGGCCGATAAGGTTGAGACTGCTGCGCACGATGATGATACTTGGGTCGGTAGGAGCGTAACTGCGCACGCGCTTCGTTAATTTCCTTTAGCTTGTCCTGAGCTTTTTGTTGCAGCCGGGGATTATCTTGGGGAACACGATCAGGATGCCAGATAAAAGCTAGATCTTTATAAGCCTGGTTCACCTCTTGCAGGGAAGCGCCAGGCTCAAGCCCAAGAACCACGTAGCACCATTCCAGATCATTCATCTAGGTCACCATCTTCGTCATTCTATCAAGGGATAGGGCTCTCCATTAGCTGTTTAAAGGGTACCCCTGAGAGGACTTAACCTTGATCCTGTACTCAAGCTTCCCAAAGTTACTGGGTTCAGCAGACTCAAAACACAAGTTGAAATGACAACCCCACACCGTACTTCTGCCAGTTACTAGTACGAAGATAAGTTTGTCAGATGAGAGCCGCGAACAAACTGCTGGAAATCTCCCCAACTTCTGCACTATTTGAGCTTAACGTCAAAGTAGAGCTAGAGTTCATGCAGTCGCTTCGGGCATCACTGATTGGCTAAAGTTTTAGTGTTTCATAGGCGAAAGATGGGCAATACGTCTGCTGGATGTAAACCTCCTTTGCCAGCCTTTGATTAGCTTGAAGAGCTGTCACTCTATGTTCATTTGAGAGTAAGGATGTCTTGCTCCCCTTGATTGAGCAAAGGAGAAATCGATGTTTCTTTCTAGGTGGTTTCGAGAAGCTACGGAGTACATTGCTGGCGCAATGACCAGGATATTTGGACCGACCGATGACCAGTATCCGGCAACAGGAGTGCAGCCGTTTTCAGGCGAAGCGGCCAATAGGCGAAGGCATCGTCGCCGTCACCAAGAACCCTAACGATACCCACACACCTCAGAGCCCACATTCCTCAGAAACTTAGACGGTTCGCGCGGAGGTGAATCGAAACTACAGCAACTTTAGGCTAAGTTAAGAAGTTAATACCATTGTTTAGGGTTCCATTTGTTTCTGAGGAGACAACATGCTAGCTCAACCCATAGCCAGCGAAGCCAGTCAGCTGATTCAGCAACAGCGCCGATTCTTTAGCACTGGGCAAACGCAATCAGTTTCTTTCCGGTTGCAGCAGCTTAAGCATCTCAAGGCAGCAATCGTTGATAACCAAGCAGCTATTGCTGGTGCTGTGAGGGCTGATCTGGGTCGGCCTGAGTTTGAGGCGTATTTTGAAATTAGTGTGGTCAGAGAAATTGACTACGCCCTCAAGCATCTTCAGGCCTGGGTAAAACCGAAGCGGGTAGCAGTGCCCGTTGAGCAATTTCCTTCTTCTGCCCATATTTATCCAGAGCCCCTAGGGGTGGTGCTAATCATCGGACCCTGGAATTATCCGTTTCAACTGGTGATTGCTCCGCTAATTGGGGCGATCGCGGCGGGTAACTGCGCCATTTTAAAGCCTTCAGAACTGGCTCCCCATACTTCCGCAGTCCTGGCTGATATTATCCGGCAACACTTTGACCCTAGCTACATTGCCGTAGTTGAAGGTGGGGTTGAGACTAGCCAGCAACTGTTAGCTGAGAAATTTGACCATATCTTTTTTACTGGGGGAACCGCTGTCGGCAAAATTGTGATGGCAGCAGCAGCACAACACCTAACTCCCGTCACTCTGGAGCTAGGTGGCAAAAGCCCCTGCATTGTGGATGCCGATATTCACCTAGAATACGCAGCCCGCCGGATTACTTGGGGCAAGTTTATCAATGCTGGTCAGACCTGCATCGCCCCAGATTATCTCCTGGTTGATCGCCGGATCAAAGACGATTTACTAGCTGCGATCAAACGCTGCATTCGAGAATTCTATGGCGATGAGCCAGCCCATAGCCCCGACTACGCTCGGATTATTAACCAGCACCACTTCTCTCGGTTGGTTGAGTTGCTTCAAACTGGACGGATCTTTACCGGGGGAACTGCGAAGCCAGAGGAAAACTACATTGCCCCGACACTCCTAGATCAGGTGAATTGGGATGATCCGGTAATGCAGGCTGAAATTTTTGGTCCTATCCTGCCAGTACTGGAGTATGACCATTTAGATGAAGCGATTGTTCGCGTAAATGAACAACCCAAGCCGCTGGCCCTTTACTTTTTCTCGCGCAATCAGCAGAAGCAGGCACAGGTTTTGCGGCAGACAAGTTCGGGAACGGCTTGTATTAACGACACCGTGATGCAAGTAACAATGGCCACATTGCCTTTTGGGGGAGTTGGGCCCAGTGGCATGGGTCGCTATCACGGCAAGGCCAGTTTCGATACCTTTTCTCACCAGAAAAGCGTGTTGCGCAAATCCTTTCTGTTTGATTTGAACTGGCGCTATGCCCCCTACGCCAACAAATTAAAGTTGCTGAAGTCGATGATTAATCGGAACTGATTACCCTGTATTCATCAAATCTCCAAGCGGGAGGCGCTTTTGGGGTTAAAGAGGTTTCTCGATGTAGTGGATTTCATACTGCGTCCAGATAGCTCGGTAGTTGCTTTTGTAAGCTAGCTCCTACTGGTACTAGTCCATTGCAGGCTTAGCTGAACTCGTTTACTTGCTAACGCTGTAGAGAGAGGAGCCGCGACTAAATTCGAGGCGTTGCCTAGGCACGGTGCTAGCCATTCTTCTAGGTCCTATCCTGCTCATTTTCCTGATGTTGGCCACTTCTTTGACACGGCATGCTGAAGGCAGTCAAGAATCGCGGATTAGCTTAAATCTTCTAGAGGCATGGCAATGTCATCATTAAATAGTCCTTTATTAACCTTCTCTCACGATTTGGCGGATGCTGTCGAAAGAGCGGGGCGTAGTGTTGTGGCAATTAATGCCGGGCAGCGACGCTCATCAAGCGGCGTCCACTGGCAGCCAGGCGTAATTGTTACTGCCGAGCACAACCTCAAACGGGATGAAGAAATTACGATCGCGCTTCCCCACCGTACCGCAATTCCCGCCACTCTGATTGGGCGCGATCCGACGACCGATCTCGCGGTACTGCGGTTAGAGGGGGTAGAACTCCCCACTGTTGAAATCGCGGATGCCTCACAACTAAAAGTTGGTCATTTTGTGCTGGCGATCGCTCGCCATAACAACGACCTCAGCGCTAGTTTTGGGGTGCTCAGCGCCCTGAGCGGTAGTTGGCGCACCTGGTCTGGTGGTGAGATTGATCAGTTCATTCGCCCAGACCTTAGCTTTTACCCTGGCTTTTCTGGTGGGCCACTGGTGGATGTTCAGGGGCGGGTTGTGGGAATCAATACGTCGGGGCCACGGCGGATGGTATTGACTATCCCTACCATCACCGTCAACCGAGTAGTCAGCCAATTGATCGAAAAAGGGCACATCTCCCGGGGCTACCTGGGCGTGTCGCTGCAACCCGTGCATTTACCCGATACTCTCAAAGCAACTTTAAACTTACCAGGATCAGGTGGGGTAATTGTGGTGAATGTTGAGGCCGGTGGCCCTGCAGATCACTCAAGCGTGTTGATCGGTGATGTTTTGGTTGCCCTGGATGGCATACCTGTGCGCGATACCAGTGAGCTACTGGCGCTGCTTGGCCCGGAGCGCGTGGGCAAAACGGTTGGTGCCACGATTGTTCGAGGGGGAACCTTAACTGAACTCGCGATCGTGGTCGGAGAGCGCTCCCCGCAAGAAGGATGATATGGCAATCGACTATCTTGCCACAGACCCCCGCCAAGCCAATCTGAGGAAGCTGAGACAATACATCACCCCGTTAAGCATGGAGGCAATGTGATCCGTGTCTTGGTTGCTGCGGACGCTGTAGTGATGCGTGCAGGGTTAGAGTCGCTCCTTAGTACCCATCCTGAGCTAACAGTAGTCGCTAGCTCAACCCATCTGGCCACTCTCGCTCAGCAGGTGGAAGCGCTCCAGCCAGACGTGATCGTGCTGGAGTGGAACCGAGACGAGGCTTTGCAGGAGAAATTACTAAGGCTAGGGGCAGTTATAGAGGAGTTGAACCTGGTTATCCTGGTGGATGAGCCGCAAGGTAATTGGGTCACCGAGGCAATTCGCTTGGGGGTGCGGGCAGTCCTCCCGCGGGAGGCGACGGGAGAGGAGATAGTCGCAACTGTTATCGCAGCAGCAACCGGACTGGTGATATTGCACTCAGATCTGATTGACGTTTTGCTATCCATCCTGCCTTCTGCAGCCCGCTCACTACCCCCTGAGTCACAGGCATTAACCCCTCGCGAGATTGAAGTCTTGACTATGCTGGCTGAAGGTCTGGGAAACAAGGCGATCGCGCGGCGGCTCAACATCTCTGAGCATACGGTTAAGTTCCACGTCGGCTCCATCTTCAGCAAGCTGAATGCCTCTAGCCGGACTGAAGCTGTGACCCTTGGTGCCCGCCAGGGATTGATTATGCTGTAGAGCAGATGTTTGAGCAGATTACCCCTCGGATTGAAGTCATTGTAGAAGAACTGTTTCCTTCTATACCAACTTGCTTAGTGGCAGGTTAGACCTTTTGGTGTATGGCTGCAAACTTGAGACCAAACCCTTTGGCAGAGATAGTAGTATAGCCCTATGCATACACGTTAGGACAGTTTTTGAAAGCGGCATCGACACAATCTCGGAAGCTATCAAATTCATCCCATCGTTGCCGCATCCAATTCTTGAGCCCAAACCACCAATGCTCAATCTC
>CADCWO010000096.1:0-2329 GCA_902806435.1 uncultured Synechococcales cyanobacterium
AAACGACGATCTCCAAAAGCTTTACCAAAGGCAGCTTCAGCATGAATCAGAATGGGATTTTCCATCAGCATCTCCAGGGGGGTATTGACGCCATACTACTGCACAATGATTTGTGTGTACTTAGTAGATCCCTCTAACGTGGCAAGCGGCAGGGAACTAACCCCGAAGATTAGACCTAATAAGTATCAACTTGAGATAACAGGGAAGCTCTGCAAAAGTGCTACCTAAAGTTAGGCCGCCGGGAGGCAAACTTGAAAGCAGCTGCCAACCCCTACTTGGCTGATGACTGTAACTTTTCCTTTGTGTTGTTGTGCAATAGTTTGGGCGATCGCTAATCCCAATCCTGAACCTTCTATCAGTTGAGACCGTGCTTTATCAGCCCGCCAGAAACGCTGGAAGATGAACGGAAGGTGTTCTGAAGCAATTCCCATCCCACTATCCTCTATAGTAATGATTACGAACCGTTTGTGTTTAGCGAGGGAAAGGATCACACTACCTCCTGGCGGGGTGTACTTGAGAGCATTCTCCAGTAGATTGGAGAACAAGCGGAGTAGTTTCTCAGTATCCCCCTTAGTGAATAGTCTTCTTCGCAAATTTGAGGTGATAGTGATTCCCTTAGCTTGAGCTTGAGGCTCGAAAAGTTCTACCAAATCCTGCAAAAGTTCATCTAAAGGAACCGATATCCACTGCCGTTCTAGAGGTACCGTTGCTGAATCTGTTCGAGCTAAAAAAAGTAAGTCGTCCGCTAAACAAGTTAATTGCTTGGTGGCGCTAGCAACGGCAACTAACTTTTTGGCATCTAAGGGATGAATTCGTTCTGGATGACTCTGCATGACCTCGGTAGCAATATTGATCGCTGTCAAGGGAGTGCGTAGTTCGTGTGAGGCATCAGCAGTAAACTGTTTGAGCCGTCGAAAACTTTGTTGCATAGGCTCAAGGACCATTTGGGTTAGCCATATGCTGGTAATACTACTGAGAATCAAGGCCATGATTCCACCTAGCCCCAATCCCAGCTGGAATTTCCTCAGGGCTGCTTCTGTTTCCTCAGTGGATTCACTAGCTCGAATATAGCCCTCAAGTCGCAGCTTATTTGAATGCGAGTTCTCTGAAAACACAGAAATAGTCAGAGTGTGAACACCATCCTGTTGTTGTAAAAGTGGTGAACCTCTTTTCAAGTGCAAGGGAGAGATGTACTTAGACAGCGAAAAGTTAGGGAAGGTAGTCCCTTCTCTGGCCACAAGTTTGCCTTCAGCGTTGAACCATTCTAGGCCTTGCTCTCGCTCAAAAAGGCTGTGCCAAGGAAGGTTTTTGTGGAAGTCTTGCAATCCTTCGGCTTTTACTGTCTCTAAACTAGGGGCAGCCGCTTGAGCCAGAGTCAGCAGCTCTTGGTCTAACAGTTGATTGAGGCTACGGGTAAACGAAATATAGACCACCGTCAGGGATACTCCGAAAAGCGCTGACATTGCTGTCAGGTAGACCAACCACAGACGCCAACCCAAAGGTAAACGCCCGCCTGAGGATTGAAACATCTGGCTAGGGATACTGTTTGAGGCGGTAACCCAACCCATAAACCGTTTCAATGAAATCATTCGGGGCTCCCGCTGCTTTTAGTTTCTGCCGTAAACGTTTGATGTGAGCCTTAATCGAATCCTCTTCCGGAGGTTCCTCAAAAGGCCAAAGGTTTTCTAAAATTGCACCACGGGTCAACAAATGGAAGCCACGGCGCAGGAAAAGCTCTAAGAGACGATACTCCTTTGGGGTTAGCGGCAGAGGACAATTTCTATAGGTTGCCTCATGAGCATTAGGGTTAAGCTGCAAGCCTCCGCACTCCAACGTAGGAATAAAAGTAGAATTTCCTCGCCGTAATAGAGCCCGAATACGTGCTAATAACTCTTGCAGTTTATAAGGCTTGAGCACGTAATCATCTGCTCCGGCATCTAGCCCTGCGACTTGATCACTCGTAGCATCCAGAGCCGTCAACATAAGAACAGGTGCGAGGTGACCTCGAGAGCGTAGCTGCCGGCAAAGGCTAATACCATCCAACTTTGGCAGCAACAAATCTAGAAGGATCAAGTCATAGGTAAAGGTCTCCATGAACTCCCAACCTGCTTGGCCGTCAGTGGCAACATCAACCACATAATGCTGATCAGCTAGAGCTTCTGCCAGTGACTCTGCAATACGCTCATCGTCCTCAATTAGTAGCATTTTCATAATGGTGGATACTCCCCCCATACCTCTAGATATCAACAGCACTAATGACCCATCTCAGAAATTGCTCCTAGGCAGCTTAGCAAACATTCCATAAATGTTACAGTCGAGTTGGCAAATT
>CADCWO010000096.1:2339-3767 GCA_902806435.1 uncultured Synechococcales cyanobacterium
TGCAAGTGATCCTGACTACAAGAGTTAGCCTGGTACTACTCTGAGGGTATTTATGGTATGCTTTCGACTAAACAGGCAGATTTTGAAGAATTCTACCTGTATGAGGCTAAATCGCACTTACTAACTCTGGCACTTAAAGATTGTAGTGCTAAAGAAAATATCACCCTCGTAAGTGATGGCCTACTTGTAGAGACTAAACTCAGTCATGGAATCGTGAATGAAAGCCGTTTTATGCATTAAGCTTGACTAGAACTCGCTAGAGGAAGCCAGTTCTGTGGTCCGAGACGGTAGAAAGAATACATAATAGAGTTGACATTGCGGCTCTACAGGTGATTAAGTGTTTATCTGATACTACTTGTTAAACAGATTAACCTACAGTGTTCTTTGTTATGCATAAATTTGTTAAGCAAGGTGGTAGTATGCCCTGCTGCCCTATAACCTAAAGATGGCGACGAGTGCGTAGCGCGTCTACCTGGGCCTATTTAGTAATTAACCTCAGTTCTGGATAAAGGAGGAACTGGCAGGATAAGCTGAAAGCCTTCCAAGTACAACTTGTCATGCCAGTCCTATGCTTAGTCTAGAAGAACTTTTTGGTCAGTGAATAATTTGTGTCAACTCTTCGAACCCTTGTGACACAAACAGCTTCTGAGTGAGGGGGTACGACACCGAAAGCGCAAGCGTCAACTGTGCCTGAGTGAAATCATGACTATCTTGATTTCTTTTCACTCATCCAACTACCGCAACTTCAAATCGTTCTACACCGAGAAACCTTGCCTCGACTGGGGCGAGGCGTTTCCTAGAGCCGTCAGTTATTCCCACTTTGTGGGATGGATATCCTCAGTGCTGATTCCCTTGAGCATCTACTTGCACAGCCGCTTCGGTCAAGGCAGCGGTGTCACTGTAATGGACTTGACCAAGATTCAGGTGTGCCACATACGCCTTCGGCGGGGCGTAGCCCTATGCCGTATTCAACGGCACAAAGTCTTCGCAGACATTGCAGCTCGGGGCAAAACCTCAGTCGACTGGTTCTTCGGTTTTAAGTTGCACCTGGTGTGCAATGACCAAGGAGAGCTGCTCAATCTAACACTTACTTGCGGTAATGTCGATGAGCGACAGCCTGTTTTCCAGCTGCTGCGAGGCTTGGTTGGTAAGGTGGTGGCTGACCGACGATATGTCTCTCAGAAGTTGTTTGAGCAAATGTTGCTAATGAGAGCGCAGTATGGGGAACAGCTTCTACCAAATGTTATTTCTACAGAGCCAGCTTCCAGAGGACCTTTGGGGACATGATTGAGGGTTAACGAAACCCCGCTTGTGAATTCCGAAAAAGACGGCCCCTGAACTCCGGAAAAGATGGCCCGACTAGGTCCCTTGAGTGCTATGTCTTCCTTCATCCAGCGAGGATAGGCAGAAACACGATAGGACAAGATG
>CADCWO010000097.1 GCA_902806435.1 uncultured Synechococcales cyanobacterium
CAGCGTTGTCGCATCCAATTCTTCAGTCCAAACCACCAATGCTCAATCTTGTTCAAGTCTGGAGAATAAGGCGGCAGATACCAAATCTCACATCCCGCTTCAGCCACGATTTCCTCAATCGTCTGGGAACGGTGGAAACTCGCATTATCGATAAGGATGACATCCCCCGGTTGCAGTTGTGGTACCAGACACTCTGCTAACCACATCTCAAACAAGTTCCGATTACACGAACCGTTTCATTGGTCATTGGCGCAAACAACTTCCCTTGCTTGAGTGCAGCAATCCAACTGACTCGTTCGCTACGTTTGCCCGACTTGAGTGCATAAAAGCGTTGCCCAATCTCGCAGTAGCCATAGGCATAGTCTTCAAGGGTTGTCAATACCTGCTTCATCCACATAGATGAGCTGATGGGGTTGTTTGCTCTTCAACTGCTCTTGGAACTCTTGACGCTTGAGTTGATCCCGTTCCCTATAGCCGTAGGTCTTTTTTTTCGACTCACTCCTATCTTCTGTAGCGCATCACTAATGTTCTGCTGACTTACGTTTTCTCCCCATCAGATAGCCATCTGCTTTTGGGTTTTGCCTCCATGCTGCTTGACAAACTCACCAAACCGTTGCCAATCAGTAATTTTGTGCCCGTTCCCTGTTTGAAAGTTCGTAATTGCTTGATAGTCCCCAGTTTGCTCTCTGCGTTTGAGCCACAGGTCTAAGGTGTTGCGACTCATCTTCAACATCCGACACACATCACTTTTACGTTCGCCACGTTCAACGGCTTCAATCGCTTTAGTACGCAAATCATAACTGTAAGGGACCAGCCCTTTCAAGGTGGCTTCAGCATAGAAGATTTTTTGGGAAGATAGGAACAGTAACCTGTCTCATAGCGGGAGTTCAATCATGCTGGGAGCAATCTTTGAGCGATTTGTCGAGCAAAGTCCTGTGAGCGTGATGGTACGAGGACTAATGGAGCGAGTGTTTGCTCCCAGACGGATGGAGGAACTGTTCGAGGCAACGGCTAAGGTGCAGTACACCCGTGAGTTATTGTTTTCCAGCATCGTGGAGTTAATGAGTCCGGTGGTGTGTGCGATTCACCCATCGGTGCATGCGGCGTACCAAGCTAAAGCAAGAGACATGAATGTAAGTTTGAGTGCGGTCTACGCGAAACTCAATGGGATTGAGCTTGAAGTGAGCCGAGCCTTGGTACAGCAGACGGCACAACCGATGGCGGAAATTGTGACCCAGTTGGGTGGACAAGGGAGTGCCTGGGTGGAAGGGTATCGAGTCAAGATATTGGATGGGTTGTGTTTAGCGGCAACCGACCATCGACTCAAAGTTCTACGTTCGGAAGCGGCAGCCCCATTGCCAGGGAAGAGTTTGGTGGTACTCGACCCACACTTGCGTCTGGCAACGGATGTGTTTCCTTGTGAGGATGGGCACGCTCAAGAGCGGTTTTTGTTGAGGGAGGTATTGGCAACGGTACAACCGAATGAGTTGTGGATTGCTGACCGGAATATGTGTACCTTGGGCTTTTTGTTTGGCTTGCAGCAACGTAAAGCTAACGAATGTGATTCGTCAACATAGAGGATTACCCTACCAAATCCTTCCTGAGTTACATCCTGTCGGAACCAGCGCAACGGGGGAGGTATTTGAGCAACCTATTGAACTGGTTTGGGAAGACCAACGGATAAAACTGCGACGCATTGTGGTGAAATTGAATCAACCCACTCGCGCTGGAGACAGCGAAATTGCCATTCTCACATCTCTGCCTGCGACTGTTGCTTCAGCGATTGAGGTTGCTCAACTTTATCGAAATCGTTGGACGATTGAAGAATTCTTCCAGTCTGTGACGCTCAACTTTGAGGGCGAAATTCAAACCCTGGCGTATCCGAAAGCCGCTTTATTTTCTTGCTGCATGGCATTGGTCACTGCCAATATTCTGGCGGTTATCCGAGCGGCACTTGCTGAGGTGCATGGGGTGGGCAAAATTGAGGCAGGGTTATCTGATTTCTATGTAGTCGATGAAATTCAGCATACCTATCGTGGCATGATGATTGCGATTGAACCTGCCCATTGGTCTGTTTTTCAGTCATTCACGTTGATTGAGTTGACCAATATCCTCCAGCAATTAGCAGGCATGGTACATCTAAAATCTTTCCTCAAATCTCCCAGAGGACCGAAGAAGAAGAAACTACCTTTGGTAGCTAAACGTAACCAACCGCATCTTTCGACGGCTAAACTGCTGAATCAGCAATCTTCATCACCTTGAAAGGGCTGGTCTAAAGACCAGGAGCGGGGGAATAGTAATCTCCAGACCCATCGCCTCAGTTCGGCAAGACTGAGCCGGACGAGAGGGCGCGGACCGCCTTGAACGCAGCCAGAGAGCCAGCCCCCACCTGAGGAGAAAAAAAAGGAGGGGTGGAGAGTTCTCCCAGCGGTTCGGTTTGATAACGCAGTACAGACAAGAAGGCTCCTGCCGCCAGGACTAAAGTGACATGGCGATGCCAGCCCGTCCACGAGCGAACTTCATAATCCCCTAAGCCAAGTTGATATGAAGGCGAATTGAAAACACTCTTCAATACGCCATCGCTGACCAGCAACCCCAACCATGGTTTCTAGGGAGGTATCACTTGGGGCAAAAACCTGATAGTAGCTGATAAAACTTGGGTCATCATGATGTTCAGGACAACGGCGAAACAGGAACCAACGGCTAAATCCTTCGGGATGGCGGCAACTCAGTTCGACACGAGCCCAGTCATAGTAACGCGCTCCCTTCGTTCCCGCTCCGGTACTAAGTCGCTGCCAACCCTCGGGTGGGACGGTACGAGCCAGGTCTTCAGCATAATGAGTTTTGAAATTAATCGGAGTGGGTTGCCGCTTATTGACAGTGAGCACGTAGGGCTGTCTCACCGTTTGCTCCAGCCACCGCTCCTAAGAGGCATCCCGACTATAGACTTCATCCGCTACGAACCAAGCTGGGCGTATCCCAGCTTTGATTGCCGACTGCAACATCTCTTTAGCCAATCCAGTCTTCGTCGCAAACCTCACCTTGCTAGGAATGTGAGCCTTCTTACGTCGTTTGCGCTCCTGTGGTCCAAGACTTTGGTAAGTAGAGACGGCGGTCGAGCAAGCTCTGTCCCTTTGAGCGCTTTGTAGGCGAGAAATACCCCAACTTGACAGTTCTCTATCTGCCCTGTCAAACCGCAGTATTGTCTTCCCACCCCAACTGATTCTTCTCCCCTCTTGAGGAAACTGGTTTCGTCTACAGCCAAGATTCCCGTTCCATCATCTAGATGCTCAACCACATAATCTCTCACCTCAGCACATATCTGTTCCTCATCCCACCTCGCTCTCCCTAACAAGTGCTGCAAGCGGTAAGGATTGGTGTATCCTACTTGTTCTGCCATTTGCCAGCCATTTTTCCGTTCTACCGGACATAAGCTTTGCTTGAATATAGTCAAAGGCTGCTCATGAGTGCTTCCGACCGGGCAAAGTATTTGCCGATTCGTTGCTGGAATGACTTGAGATTATCGCTCCATGCACACAGAGCTTCCAAAGCTTGCCCGCTCGGAAATAGATTGGACTCTTGCTGCATCAGTACCCTTCATGTTCACCCTTACCCTCCTCATTCTATCTACAACTGTAGTGATTTGGTAGTGTTTTAGATTTGTTGCTCTTCACTTAACGACGGTTAAAACCAGTTAGCTCAAAAAGTTCTACTAGCATTGCTGGGGATTTGATCAGGCTTACTTTGTTTTGC
>CADCWO010000098.1 GCA_902806435.1 uncultured Synechococcales cyanobacterium
GGCAACTACATAGATATCAAATGGGCTCTATAGTGGCTTCGTTGGGTTCCAGCTTGGGCTTGGCGATAGCGTTGTTCGAGTTCGTCTACGCTTAAGTGCTCAGCAAGGGTAATCCGTTTAGGCATAACAAGAGATAGATGCAGCACAACTATTTCTCATACTACGGTCATTCATAAGGATTGGATATTAATAGAGCGGCAAGCAGGGTCATGACGCAAAGAGAGGTTGCGCTGGCGCTGGATAGTGGAGCGAACCTTTGTTTGGCCCTGTGGATATCGCCACTTCAGCAAAGCTATGAGTATTACCCTGAAAGTAGCGAGACGCTCATCCACGTCTTTATGAACCGTATGATGCTAAAAAGGTTTGCTCTATAGCTTTTCATACTCCCTCTTATATCTACCTTTTTCAAGAAAAATGGCTCCATTCATAAAGGATGTAGTATAAGAAGTAATTTTACAGATAGTATGAGACATTTCTTTTACGAATTGTAGCGCTCTAAATCTGATTTACTAGAAGTCAAATAACCTCCTAATTGTCCCCAATCAGGTGCTCTAATTCATCCAGCAACTGAGTAATCTGATCGTGTTTTTTGCGCTCATTCCAAGTTTTGCTCTTCTTCAACCGCTTAGCGATTTTCGCCATACGATTGACTACCACCTGTTCCGGAGTTGCCTCTAGATCCGAATTTGGTTTTGATTCTTTAACCCGTGCCTTAATTTCATTTAAGGAAAGATTTTGAGTAATCACCTGCTTCAGTAACTTATTGCGCTGCTGTTCATCTTTCGCACGAGCGATTGTACGAGCCTTAGTGTATTCCAGCTTTCCTTCTCGTAGAGCCTCCAGAATATTGGACGGAAGGTTCAGTAGCGGTAACCGACTGCTACGAAAGGATTCAACATTAAATCGTCCTAGTTTTTCTAGGCAGAGCTTAACCTTTTCTAGCTGAAGGGAAACGTTATCCTTCAGTACTTGCCCTCGATTTTTAGCGTTTGCTGCCTGATAGATGACTGATTTCACCTCTTCAATATTTGTGTCAAGTTCGATCGCTAGTAGTTCCAAAATTGCCTCAGTTTCTTCTACTGGGTTTAGGTCGTCTCGTTGCAAATTCTCCATTAACGCAACTTGGATCGCTTCATGGTCAGAAAACTCTCGTGAAACAACAGTGATTTGGCTTAACCCAATTTCCTGGGCTGCTCGTAATCGTCGCTCTCCAGCTATGAGTTCGTAGCTGCCATCTCCTACGGGACGAACCAAAACTGGTTCTAAAATGCCATGCTCTCTTACAGATGCCACAAGCTGAGCCATCTTGTCGGGATCAAAATAGCGACGAGATTGGCGCCTAATAGGCAACTTAATGGAAGCCAGAGCAATAGTAGTAGAGGGTTCATCTGCCTGAATACTGTTAGGATCAGCCACAAAGCGTTGCATAACCGCATCACTTAGGGTTTTACGCTCTTTAACCATTCATCACCTCCATTGCCTGCTTAAACAAGCTCTCTAGCTCACGTCGTGACGTTCCTGCTGGAGTCCCAGCTAAATCAAATACCGTAGCCCCTTGGCCAAAAGAGTCTGTGATAACTTGCCGCTGGTGAACAATCGTTTCTAGCAACTTGACATCCTGAACTTGCTGCAAAACAGCAAATGCCTCATCCTTCAATTTGGTTCCCTTGATTGCTTTATTGAGGAATAACGCAGCTTTAGGTAATCCGCCTCGAATTGCTTTTGCCTGCCGAACAAGCCGAACCGTATCAGAAGCACTGGCTAGATCAACCCCAGCTGGCTGACAAGGGATCAACGCCAAGTCAGCCCAAAGTAGAAGTGCCCTGGTTGTCTCGCTAAGAGTTGCAGGTCCATCAACTAGTAACCACTCATGCTCTTTAGCAAGCTTAGGCAGCTGGTCTAAAAGCTCATCCGGATTTTGTAGGACTTGGAAGGGGATTTCATTTTCTAAAGACTCTAACCAGATAGACGAGGTCTTCTGCCCATCCGCATCTACAACTAAAATCTGCTTCTTCTGGCGCTGCAACCAACGAGCTAGATGGACGGCAATTGTGGACTTGCCCGCTCCCCCTTTCTGATTTACGACGGCAATCGTAGGCATGAAGCAATTGAGAACGACAAGATAAGTCTATCAGGGCTTACGCAACTCCACTAGCAGTAGGGTCTAGCCAGATGGGAGAATAACCAGTAAAGTGACTCGATTGCTGCCAGCAGTTGCTCGCCTCAATGCTCTTTAGCAAACTAGACTATTGTCAATATCTCTTGAGTAGTCAGAGGAACTTCACTCTGACTCACTTAGCAGAGCATTTACAGCAGTTCAGCCATGACACGATTAATCGGTATTTGGGTGGCGAGAAGCTGACCCCTCGGCTGTTGTGGGAGAATGTCAAACCCTTGGTCGTCGAGGATGCACAGGGGTATCTGATTTTTGATGATACGGTGTTAGACAAACGTTTTAGTCAATCGATTGAACTGGTGCGACGCCAGTACAGTGGTAATGAGCATCGAGTGATTCGTGGAATCGGGTTGATTAGCTGCGTATATGTCAATGCCAGGAGCGGTCAGTTTTGGGTGATTGACTATCGCTTGTACAACCCGGACGGAGACGGCAACAGCAAGCTTGACCACGTCGAGGAGATGCTGCAAGGGGCAGTCTTTGGTAAACAATTGCCGTTTGCCACAGTCCTAATGGACAGTTGGTACGCAGCCCAAAAGCTGATGGCACTGATTGAGGCATTGGGTAAGATTTACTACTGTCCTTTGAAAACAAATCGATTAGTGGACGATAGCGGCGGCGTCGAATCCTACCGACGGATTGACCAGCTCCATTGGAGTGCCATTGAAGCCCAAGAAGGTAAAACAATTAAGCTTCGTGGATTTCCCAAAGACAAGAAGGTGAAACTGTTCCGAGCCATTGTCTCTACCGATAAGACGGAATATGTCGCCACCAACGACTTGACTCAAGATTCGACGGACGAAACTCAACAGGTGTGTGCCGTGCGCTGGAAGATTGAGCAGTTTCACCGAGAACTCAAGCAAACGACTGGGATTGAAGCTTGCCAATGTCGCAAGCAACGGATTCAGCGCAACCATGTTGCCTGTGCCCTATTGGTCTGGACGAGATTGAGGCAGATTGCTGATGCGACGGCTACAACAGTGTATCAACTGAAGACGCGGTTGTTGTCCAACTATCTGATTGAGCAACTGAAGTCACCGACTCTTTCTATGCGGGGTAGTTGTGCCATCCCTCATATCTAGTACCTCTGCGTAAGTCCTGTTGGTAAGAACTGGCCTCAACCAGAGTGATTGCCTTTCGCGATTCAAGGTTTTAGTTTTGAGGCTGCTCAACTGGATCAAGGGCTACAGCTAAAAGGCATGCTCTTTGAGGATGAGGTGACGCTGAGGGCAGAGGGTAATTTTTCCTTGTTGCTGGAACTCTTGCAGTTGCCGGGTAACAGTGACTCGCGTCGTGCAGCAAGCATTGGCAAGCTCTTGGTGGGTGAGGCGAACAGTGAGCCGGGTGCCTTCGGCTACAGGTTGACCAAACTCCTGCTTGAGTAACAGCAATAACTGGGAAAGGCGCTTTGTGACGTGGCGCTGGCCAGCGATCGCTAAGAGGGATTCCGTTTGTTGCAGCCGCTGATTAATTCGCGGCAAAAGACTTTGTGCCAACTGAGGCGAAGCTGCAATTTC
>CADCWO010000099.1 GCA_902806435.1 uncultured Synechococcales cyanobacterium
ATGTTCATCAGCGGTGCGGTAATACCTATCTATAAAGGAGTAGACCCCGACCCAGACAATCGCAGTAGGCTACTTACAATGGCAGTAATATCAGCGATGAACAAAAGGGGAAGTGACCGATGCAACCTACCAACCCCAACCAATTTACAGAAAAAGCCTGGGAAGCGATCGTTCGAATTCCTGAGATCGTTAAACAGGGCCAGCAACAGCAGATTGAAAGCGAGCACCTAATGAAAGCCCTTCTAGAGCAAGAAGGGCTAGCTAGCAGTGTTTTTACAAAAGCAAATATTCCAGTTCAACGGCTACGGGACCGCACTGACGAGTTTATTCAGCGCCAACCCAAGCTTTCAAGTCCTAGTGCTTCTGTTTACTTAGGCCGTAGCTTGGATGCCCTTCTAGACCGAGCGGAGGGCTATCGGAAGCAGTACGAAGATGAGTTTATCTCTATTGAGCATTTAGTTTTAGCCTATGCCAAGGACGACCGCTTTGGTAAGGCGCTATTGCAGGAATTTGGATTAGACGAACCTAAACTAAAAGCAGTGATCGATCAAATTCGCGGCAGCCAGAAAGTGACGGATCAAAACCCGGAAGGTAAGTACGAATCTTTAGAAAAGTATGGCCGTGACCTGACACTGTTAGCCCGTCAAGGCAAGCTCGACCCAGTGATTGGGCGGGATGATGAGATTCGTCGCACGATTCAAATTCTCTCCCGCCGTACTAAGAATAACCCAGTACTGATTGGGGAACCAGGCGTTGGCAAAACGGCGATCGCAGAAGGTTTAGCCCAGCGAATTGTTGCCCGTGACGTGCCAGAATCCCTGCGCGATCGCAAACTGATTGCTTTGGACATGGGCGCTTTGATTGCCGGGGCCAAGTACCGGGGTGAGTTTGAAGAACGCTTAAAAGCGGTCCTCAAGGAAGTCACTGATTCCCAAGGGCAGATCATTCTGTTTATCGATGAAATTCACACGGTTGTTGGTGCCGGGGCGACCCAGGGCGCAATGGATGCTGGGAACCTTCTCAAGCCGATGCTAGCGCGGGGTGAACTACGCTGTATTGGGGCTACTACCCTGGATGAGTACCGGAAGTACATTGAAAAAGACGCGGCTTTAGAGCGGCGCTTCCAGCAAGTTTTCATCGATCAACCCAGCATTGAAGACACAATTTCAATTCTGCGGGGCTTAAAGGAACGCTACGAGGTACACCACGGGGTAAAGATTTCTGACAGTGCCTTGGTTGCAGCAGCAACTCTTTCTACGCGTTACATCAGCGATCGCTTCTTACCGGATAAAGCGATTGATCTAGTGGATGAAGCCGCTGCCAAGTTAAAGATGGAGATTACCTCCAAGCCGGAGGAACTTGACGAGATTGACCGCAGGATTCTGCAACTGGAAATGGAGCGCTTATCCTTACAGAAGGAAACTTCTCCTGCTTCTAAAGAGCGCCTAGAGCGGCTGGAAAAAGAATTGGCAGATTTCAAAGAAGAGCAAGCCAACCTTAACGCTCGCTGGCAGTCTGAGAAGCAGATGATCGATCAAATTCAATCGATCAAGGAAGAAATTGACCGGGTCAATATTGAAATTCAAGAGGCAGAGCGCAACTACGACCTGAATCGCGCTGCCGAACTAAAGTACGGCAAGCTCACCGATTTGCAGCGCCAACTGCAACAGGCGGAAGCAAAGCTGGCAGAAACCCAAACTAGCGGGCGATCTCTACTACGGGAAGAAGTTACAGAAGCCGACATTGCGGAAATCATCTCCAAGTGGACGGGCATCCCGATCACCAAATTGGTGCAGTCGGAAATGGAAAAGCTCTTGCATTTGGAAGATGAGCTACATCACCGGGTGATTGGTCAGGATGAAGCCGTAACAGCAGTAGCAGATGCAATTCAACGCTCGCGAGCTGGGCTTGCTGACCCCAACCGTCCGATTGCCAGCTTTATCTTCCTTGGACCAACAGGTGTAGGTAAAACCGAGCTGGGGAAAGCGCTAGCTGCCTATATGTTCGACACGGAAGAAGCAATGGTGCGGATTGACATGTCTGAGTACATGGAGAAGCACTCTGTTTCACGCCTGATTGGAGCACCACCTGGCTATGTGGGCTATGACGAAGGCGGTCAACTTACAGAAGCGATTCGACGGCGTCCCTATGCGGTGATCTTGTTTGATGAAATTGAGAAGGCGCATCCAGATGTGTTCAACGTCATGCTGCAAATTCTCGATGATGGCCGCGTCACTGACTCCCAAGGCCGCACGGTGGACTTCAAAAACAGCGTGATTATCATGACAAGTAATATTGGTTCCCAGTACATCCTGGATGTGGCTGGCGATGACTCTCGCTATCCCGAAATGCGTGATCGTGTGATGGGCGCCATGCGCAACAGCTTCCGGCCAGAGTTTCTGAATCGGATTGATGAGGTAATTATCTTCCACAGCCTCCGCAAAGATGAGCTGCGGCAGATTGTCAAACTGCAAGTGCAACGCCTAAAGAAACGTTTAGCTGATCGCAAGATGTCCCTCAGGCTCTCTGATGCTGCGTTGGGCTTCCTGGCCGAGGTGGGCTTCGACCCAGTCTTCGGTGCTCGTCCCCTGAAGCGTGCAATTCAACGAGAACTGGAAACCCAAATCGCAAAACAGATTTTGCGTGGTGAGTTCAATGAAGGTGACACTATCTTTGTGGATGTGGAAAATGAGCGTTTGACCTTCAAGCGAGTACCGGTGGAAATGCTGGTTGTCCAGCCAAGTTAAGTACGAGCGTTGCTAACAATAAGGCTTCTCCTATTTCTACGTGGGAGGAGCTTTTTGTTTATTTTTAATCTTCGGGTTTGAGCGAGTCGAGCGAGAGGTTGAGCCCTAAAATATAGCAGTTTTCAATTAGATGAGGTACAGTAGCAGCAATGGGCAAACCAGTTGCTGATGTCTTTGAGGGTCATCAAGTCCAGCGCCTCACCGATAGCCTGGTCTAGAGCATCTCGGGTTCGGGCCGCTACAGAACGCAGATAGGCCTTTAGCTTAGACCAGGCGTTTTCGATAGGGTTGAAGTCTGGCGAATAGGGAGATAAATACACAAGCCGGGCACCTGCAGCTTCAATGGCAGCTCGGACTCCTGCGACTTTGTGAGCAGGGAGATTGTCTAGAACGACACAAGCCCCTGGCCAGAGGTTGGGGACCAAGATCTGCTCGACAAAGGTGATGAAGACATCGCCGTTAGTGCCTCCGGTAACCGTCATGGCTCCAACAACCCCGACTAAGGCCATGGCTCCAATCAAGGTGACATTTTTTCCTCGAGAACAGGGACGCCCACCATAAGCTCGCCTGCCTTCGAGTGCCCTGGCATACAGCCGCACGAGTGCCAGATTTATCCCTGTTTCATCAATAAAGATAAGATCCTCGGGGCGCACCTGCCGGATGCTCTGCCAGTATTGCTGTCTCAGGATTTGCACCCGCTGCGTTTCAGCTTGAGTGGCATGGAGAGACTTTTTTTTCGTGTTAGCTTCAGCTGTTGCAGCTGCCGGCACAAGGTGCTCTGAGACACGCGTACTCCAGTGCGTTGGTAGAGGTGCTCACATAACTCGGCTAAGGTGGCATCATTGTCCTGCTCTACCAATTGTTCTACGACGTGGAGATGCTCAGCCAGTTTTGCTGCAAATCCACCCCCCTGAGGTTTTGGGGCTAGGGTCCCCTCCTCTCGAT
>CADCWO010000100.1 GCA_902806435.1 uncultured Synechococcales cyanobacterium
ACATCCCCACCTATGAGCTGCTGAATCCGCAAGGGAATGCTACTCAGACAACTGCCTCCTTACCGTCCCAGAACCAAAGGGGATACCCTGTAGAGTCCCTTCCCACTGCTCCCAACCGGCTCCTGGATATTGGCTCATCGGCTGAGGCTATTTTACTCAATGGCATTGCCTGGACATCAGACGGTCCTGAGCAAACCCGAAATTTTAAGTATCTACTGCGTCTGGAATCAGGGTTCAAGAACCAACTGGGGATTGAGGTCTTACCTAAAGGCACCAGCCTGATTGCTCAGATGACAGCCAAGTCAGATTCGGGACTCTTCTCCCTGGAAGTGACCGATATTATTCGAGGCCCAAACCGCCAGAAGGTACCCGTTCCGAATGGAGCACTACAAGTGCTTGCAGAGGATGGCTCTCCCCTCAAGGCAGACCTTGAGAAAAAAGGAGGACGGCGTTTCTTCGCTAACGCAGCATCAATCCTGGTTCCGGGAATTGAACGGGCGATGGACTCGGTTGCTAATTCGGCTGATAGCTTAATCCTGGATGATGGTGACCGCTCGCTCATTCGGAGCAGCGGCAGCTCCAACCCGCTAGCCTCTGGCATCTCTGGACTAGCTAATGGCGCTTCACGCGTGGTTGGTGAGCGGCTTGATCGTTCGACAACAGATACCTCTGTACCGTACTTCAAGTTTCCGGGCGGCAAAGCTGTTCGGGTGTTCGTAAATGAAGACGTTCAACTTTAACCCGCCCTCAACCTGAGTAGAAAAGTTTTTCTCAACAACTTCACCCTGCCCAATATCTAAACTCATCATGAAGTTTCCTTCGACGATAGCGGCTTGTGCTGCTTCGATTGCCTGCATGGCTGCTGCTCCCGCAATGGCTGCTGATACCCTCAACGTGCCGCAAGCGTTTGCGCTGCAGCGGGTGATTAAAGTTGATGTGACTCAGCTGGGGCTTGTCCTTGATGTGGGCAGCCCCATCGATTCGGTCAACCTGAGTCACCTGAGCAATGTGGTGTTCACAGGCCTAGATGGTGTTCTATGTGATGCCAAGACAGCATGCCCTGATGCTCCCCGGCCAACCAAGCTGCTGGTGCGCAAAATCCCACCCATCCAGTTCAAGGACCAACTACCGAGCACTGACGGCACCCGGATGTTGTTTGTCTCGACTAAAGCGGGGGTATATCGATTTCGGCTCAAGCCCCTGAGCGGCTCTCCCAAGTACACACAAGTCTTGATCCAGTCTGAGTTTCCGGCTGGATTTGCTGCTCCTATCACTCGCTAGCTGCCATGGGATCGCAAACGCTTTGCTTACTCACAACGGGGCTGAGCTTGTTCTATAGCTACGGCCCCGTAATGGCCCAGATGATTGGTCCTCAACCTCAGCAGGGCAAGCTGCAACGGCAAGCGGGGGCACAGGGGATAGCTACAAGGGGGACTGTACCGGGCCTCTACTATGACCCCAGCGGTGAATTGTCTCCTAGCTTGTCCCAGCTCCAACCCGCAGAACAATCTGGCTCCTTTCGGGTGCCCGCTCAATACCAATCAAGGACCAGGCGGGCGATGGGTTATGACCCTTCACGCGCCTGGGCTAAGGGGTCAACTCCCGATAAGATGCTCAAGATTGGCGATCTCCAGCAGAGCAAATACTTCAACATTGGGCAGATGACGCTGCGCGGGATTGCTGCCAAGTCGGGAACGCCGATTGAACAAGTGCCCCTAGATCAAGTTGCCTTGATCCGCAACATGACAGTTGAGGAGTTGTTCCGAGCCTACCCTCAGATGCGGAACGTGCCCCTCAAAGAGATCCCATTCCTGGTTCGCACCATGGCTGAAGCTGTGCAGAACCCCCAGCGGCTGCGGCAAAAGGTATTAGAAGTTTCCCAAAAGGCAGTGCTTCAGGAGCTAGGACAGAATTCAGCACTTGCGGGCATTCCTGTTCTCCAGCTAGCACAGGGAGACTGGGGCGACAACTTTAGTCAGTTGCAGCAGAGCCAATTGCAGAGAATAGTCAGGGACTATCCTGAAATCTCTCAGCTACCAATCGATAAAGCATTCCCAATCATCAATGGGGTGATTGCCGGAGATTGGCAGACCGTTTCTCGTCAAGCTCTACGAAAGGGCCTCGACCTGACGGGAGAGGAGCTATTCAAGGCTGTTCCCGAATTGCGGAAGATGCCGCTAGGAGCGCTGCCGATCAAAGACTTGAGCATCGCATCCCTGCCTGGAATTGTGGATCGCCCCCTGCAAACGCTACCCAATATTGCAGGTAAGTATGTTTCTGAACTTCCCGGCCTGTCGCAGACTCCGGTCAATAAACTGCCGATTAACTTCGCCCTGAGTGCCTTGATGGGCGATTTGTTTGGTCGCTTAGATGTTGCTTACGCGGGGGCTGTTGAGACTCCTGTGGTCAACGTTGCCACGGGTGGGACCAAAGACCAGAAGTTTAAGCCAGAACCCTGCCACGAGAAACGCTGTGCTCATTTTGAGCTGGATAATGCTGATGGAGGTGGGCCACCGGGTAGCCTCAGCGGTAAGGCTTGGGTAGAGGGGAAAGCGCAGAAAGTTGAGGGTGGTAAAGGGATGCTGCGGGCCATCAATGGCGGGAAGGAACCTACAGGCATTCCGGTGTGGGGAACTGATGAGCCTATCACGCTGAGCCTGGAGGACATCCAAGAGGGTGGCAATGGCAAACCTGCTACGGCTAGGGTTCAGGCTAACTTCCAGTTCTGTATTGAGGTGCCGATAGCCGGGAAGCAGTGTAGCCCTCATTTCATCCCGATCCCCACCCCGTGGCAAGTGCAAGAAGGTGGGTTGATGCTGGTTGCTTCGACAGGCCAGCCCCCTGCCTTCTTGCGCCGAGAACGAGATCGTATTCAATCTGAGTATGAATCACAATATGGCGGGGGACCTGAGTGTGACCCCGGAGCAGCAGTTCTTGCCACATCGACACCGCCCTTGGTGGCTTCAAGAGGCAAGCTACCCACTGGTAACGTTGCTCAGCAAAATACCCAGCGCTACTTGGCGCGGATTGCGGTTGGGGAAAGTGGTGGCGGTCGTAATTTAGGGCCAAATCCTGAGACTGGGGCATATGGAGAGTATCAATTCACCCTTGAATCCCGACAAAGCATCATGAATCGGTATCCTCACCTCGACCCCTGGAGCCAAAATAAACAGATGAGGGACAAAGCAGCAGTTGCCTGGATCGGGTTGTATTCAAGAGAAAGAGGGGTGGATATCCTGGGAGCAATCCAGCAGGGCAACTTCCAGTTGGCAGACAGGATGCTGGGGCGCAATCAATTTACCTCTTTGCCAGGAGGAGCAGAGCAGCATGTCCTGTGGAGTCATCCAGCTAACCATGAGCGGTATGGGCCAGTAGGCAAAGGTGCCCCCCTGTTAGCTGCTGCCCAACCACAGTGTGTGGGAGTTCCCAGTAGTAGCGCTCAAGTTGTGAAAGCCGGACCAATCAACCAGCGGATTCGCCAAGCGGCAGCTCGTAGCTACCGGATGGACACAAGTGCCGGGCCAGACGGAGGCAATAATGCCTGCCTGTGGTCGGTCAATAAAGTGCTGGCCAAAGCGGGGGTTGCCCCACTGGGCTCAGCAGCAGCGAACAATTATGTTTATGTCCCTTTTGCCGAAGCTGCACTGGCGGCAGGTAGAGGCAAAGAAATAGGACAACGATTTGCCAAGGCAGGGGATATTGTGATTGCTAAAGGCCAAGCCCACATTGGCATCTGTATGGATACTGGCTGTAACACTGTTTTATCTAATTCATCCTCTACGGCAACTTTTAAGTGGCAATCAGACGTTAACTTCCAGGGATCCTATGACCGTTATGGTGGCACAAGCAAAATCTATCGCATCATCAAGTGAGGCAAACGTATGACAACTCAGGCGAAATCATCCGAAAAAGGGTATCAAAATCAGCTCTGGTGGGCTAGCTTCCTGCCCGTTGCATTGCTCACAGGCCTCTTATGTCAGAGTGTGCCCATGGCTTTGCTGACAGCTGCGCCAGTATCTGCGGCAGCAAGCAGTAGCCAGGCTAAACAGCAAGTTAGTCAGGTCGTGCTCAACTACATGACGGGAGGCACTGGTGGTAGGAGCAATGCCAGAATTAGGAAGATGGTGATTGTCTCTCCTTATGCTTTAGTGTCCTGGAATCAAGGGGATACAGGAGGTCAAGCTCTGCTCTCAAACAAGAGCGGCACATGGAAAATCATGACCTTTGGGGGTGGCTCTCTGGGTGAGTCAGGATTAAAAGCATTTGGAGTTCCTCCTCAACTTGCTCAAAAACTCTGGAGTTCCTATACGCAAAGCAAGCACTAAAGCAATCTAAACCCAGTTGTGGGCAGCCACAAACTGCAAACGCTCATTCAGACGTTCTATGGTCCCTGGCTTTTTGAAGCTCGCAAAAGCCGTGGCTGCTCCACCACCCTATATTTAGGAGGCAACTATCATGATTTTGCGTTATTGCACTGCTATCATGACCGCATCACTCCTGCTCTCGATGCACTCGATCACCCAGGCACAAGAGGTGATTCCAGCAGCGGTTAAACCCTGTCTGCGGCAGCTCAATACGAGACGCACTCCGGTTAGCCAAGTATTTACTCAAGGGATGTATCGTGAGGGAGCAAAAAGCTACTATCTACTCAGCCTTTATCCAGCCAACCTTGATGTTGTACGGGATGCAGTTGTCTCTTCTACTCCAACAGGCTGCCAGGTTCGTGCCATAAGTCAGACGGGTGAGCCAGTGGATGCGGCTGCTCCAATGCCTCTGGCCGTGGCGCGTGGCTTAGCGCTAACTACTCTAAAAGCTAGGATTTATCGTGCAGGGGGACCGCAAAAGTACCAGGCGCAGATAATTTCTTTGGCTCAACAAGTTGGAAATCGGCTAGTAATGATGCCTTATGAAGCTTGGGCGCTCCATCAGCTTGGGATTCGTATCCCTCGTTCAATCAAGATCGTTTCACCTTCAGCCAATAAGAATAGCTCTTTCATTACAGGTGTCCTATATGTTGCTAAGTATCACTTCCCACAATCCTCACAAGTTCAAAAAATGGTCCAAAAAGCGTAAAGGGTTTAACCGTCCAGCAATTGCTCTGTTGGCAGTAGCTCTAGGCTTATCTACAACCACAGTTACTTTTGCCGCCTTTGTCAACGACCGTAGCCCTGTCCAAGAGATTTCTGACCTGTTGGGCAGCGCCAGGGGCAAGCAAGATGCTAATCCTGTGGATGTGGATCAAGCCTTAGACAGCATTAGTAGTGGTGCTCAAACCCGAACTGAGGAGATGGAAGACTATCTGCGTCAGGCCCAGCAGCTCAAGCGAAACATCGCTAACAAAAACATTTCTGGGATTTTGGGCCAACTTGAATCGGTCTTGGGTCAGCTCGGCATTCTTAGCCCGCGTGACTACCCAGGAAAGATTGGAGGTGCGGTTAATGGGCCAGATACTACTTCAGGAGTTGTTCCGGCTGGCTGGCCGACCACACCAGAGGGAATCTATCAGCAGCAGCAAATGATCACGGATACAGCTAACTCAGATCAGTTTTGGGTTCATACAGATTCTGTGCTGGGCAAGCATCAAGAGGAGGGGCAAGACATCCTGGCGGCAATGAAACAAAGCAGTTTCGCTAGCTCGCAAGCTACAGCTAAGGGGTATGAAAGTTCTGCCAGTAGCAGTGAACAATCCCTGAAGAACGCGGAACTTGCTCAAGGGGCATCCCAAACGGCAGAACAGCTTTCCCAGCAGGCGCAAAGGCGCACAGCTACCCAGGATGTACTTAAGGACATGGCTGCTCAACACTCAGAGGTGGTGAAGTCCAACGCTGCAATGTCTAATCAGCTGGCGACCTTAAGCAACCAAAGTGCGATCGCTGCGGCTCAAACTGCTGCACTTTCTGCTCAGTCTCAGGTGTCTAATGAGCACCTAAGTGAATTAAGAGTAGGGCAATCTATGGGTAATCTCCAGCTCCACGACATCTATAACGCTCAACGCCAAGCCAATCACATGAAAGTCGTTGAGGGGCAAAAAGACGCCCAACTCTCTGTCGGGTCTACCAATGCAATTTATATTCCAGGCTTATTCTCTACACAGCCTTCGCCTAATTAAGCTTCCGAGACAACGCAACTTTACTGCTACTCCTTGCTTTTTAATAGGGCCAGCCCTAGCTATAGCTATCTCCACCCACACCTCAATTATTATCGACGGACTCGTTTCTCAAACTCGTGATGTATCCCAGTTGTAAGAACTACCACTGAGGCTCAACCCTTCTCTCACACTAGGCTCTACCGATGCAATTTATCTCTCCAGCTTCCCTTGCCAGCCAGCTTTGTCCAATTAAGCTTTCAAGACGACGGCGCACTCTCCTGGGTTGTATCGTCTTGTTTTTGGCCGTATTAACCCTGGCTGGCCCCGTCTATGCCCAGGCTCAACTCAATATTGACGGCTTTTACGCTCAGGCTCAGAGCACATCCCAATGGTGGGAAAAAACCTGGCGCTCCACCTTCCTGGGATTGGGCGCTCCCTCCACAGATGGGGTTGCACAGGTGTTTGGCGTGATGATGCAGCTCGTGAGAATTTTATCTGCACTCGTACTGACTATCTATATCGTCACGATGTTTTCGATTCTGGCCCGCGATGGCATGGCTGCTTTGCAGTTTATGTTCCGGGGGATATTGGTCATTGCCTTGATCTCCTACCTCTTTTTAGGCAATGGCTCAAACTTTGGCTCCATTGCTTATGCCGGGAAGATGTTGTTTAATCGCGTGACGGCGGCGATGTTGAATGCCAATATTCAGGGGGTCAGCATCAAAAATGCCGTGACGGACCAAATTGTTTCGACTAAGGCAAAGTCCGACTTGGAGCGCGAAATCAAGATTTGTGATGCTATGCCTAATCCTGCGGTGATTTTGCCCCAGGCACTTTCTGGCACTTTTCCCCTTGATGAGGCATCCCCAAACCTAGATCCGGACCAGCAAACCGCCGTCCGGCGACTCAACTGCTATTACCGGGTGGGAGAATATGCCAACAAGTTGAGAGAACAGGCGGCTCAGCAACAATGTTTTAGCATTCCTGGTGTCAACTATGTCTGTGCTGCTGCCGCTCGGTTTCTTAGCGGATTCTACGATGACCTCAAGGACACTTACACCAGAGAGTTTGAGAAATTACAAAATGGCAAATTACCAACCCTAGATCACCTCGTACCCCTGGCTATTTTCCGCGACTATGTGCTGGGCAACTCGGCAATTGCCTTGTTTCAAGGAATCATGTATTCCCTGCAATATTTCTTTGCCAATTTGCAGGAGCTGATTTTGTTTCTCTGGGCGCTAACTGCTCCGGTGATGGCGGCCTACAGTATCTTTCCCTTCTCGAATATCAGTGGCTTGATTCAGTGGGGTGTCACTTATGTTTCCATTATCCTGTCCCAAGCGTACTACCTGATTATCATTGCCATCTTCACGTCCCTGATTCAGTCATCGCAGACTTCAATGTTGAGTGATATCCTGTTTCCCTTTGTATTAGGACTAGGGGCATGGGTAATCGCGGCAGGGCTTGCAGCAGGTGGGGCAGTGATGGCTGTTCGTTCTTTGACCAATGCGGGTATCACCTCCATCAGTACTGTCGGTGCCCTCGGCGCCATGGCCTTGGGTGGCCCGATTGGGGGAGCGGTTGTGGGTGCTGCCTCATCAGGTGCTAGGGGTGCAGCCCGTGCCGGTTCACGTTCTGGGGGGTAGGTGACGAATCGAGTAGAGCTTCTAAAATCCTTGGAGCAACCGTGACAAAATTGAGGAGTTTTCAATGGCACCAAAACTGGAATCAGAATTCGCTCAATATGCTAGGCGGCTTCGGATCAGGTGGGATGATCGGCGTGTCTGGCAAGGGTTAACAGGGGTTGTGATCTTCTATTTGGTCACTCCCCATCTGTTGTTATGGCTAGCGACTCGCTTTCCAGCTTTTCCCGATACAGCGCTTCGCTTACTCCACGCAAATGACGCGGCTGAGAGTCTTGTCAAGCCAGAACACAACCATGCAAGTCCATCAAGACCATTGCCCTAATTGCTCGGAGTTATTCTACTTCCCGCTTGAGTATCCAGGGGAGCAGTTTTGGGTTGTTTGTCCCCACTGCCATGTCAGGTATAGCCTCAAAAAAGTAGAGGTGGATGATGAATATCTGGGTAGCTTGCTCCATGCTCGTCGCACTGCTCCATTGATGCAGAAGCCAGATTGCTCCATGAGGATATTTAGCTACCTCGCTACTATCAGCCCAGCGATTCGCTTTGCTCAACCAACTAACTTCAACGCAATTGTTTTTCTCCTATCCCAAAACCGCTCAGCCTTTCCCCTTGCCGTCTATTTTGAAGATGATTATCACCTGGTTCAGCCCCTTAACCGCCTGTTGTTTACAGTCTCACTATCAATGGCTGGGGGTTTATTGCTCTTGGCTGTGGGCCTGTCGCTAGTTCCTGTTGCCATCGGAACTGTGGTTGCCACAGGATGCTTCTACCGCTTTACCGCCCTACCGAAAGTGAAGGGCGCAACTCGAAAACGCTTGGAGGAGGAACAGCACCTGTTGAAGCAGTGCTACGAGTTTCAGCACACCCTAGACAAAATATGCGAGGCCAGACGTAGCTATCAGGAGCTGCTCAAGCGTCAGAAAGCTGTTCTAAGGAACATGATGCAGACTCCAGAGCACTACTCGACCCAGGTTGATCTCTACCAGCGTGCCCTCAGTTGCACGGAGGACTACTTGAAGTTGTGCGATCGCGCGATTGAACAATACGAGGCGGCAATTCGTTCTATCTGCATCCAAATAGAGACATCCAAGCTTGCTGTGGAACTGCCTTCTCATTTCATCGACCCTCGCATCGAGTTTGGTCTAGATCAACTCAAAGACCAGTTTGAGCGCCATGTCCCCCCTAATAGTCCACACCATGACCCAGACCCAAACAACTACTCAAACAACTAGCCCCTCCAGCGACATCTTTGCCCAATTCCGAGGCATGTTCATGTGGCCGGAAGTGCAGATGCTAGGTGGTTTGCTCCTGGTCCTGTTCATCGCCCGCCTCTTTCGAAAAACTGACAAGCTGGCTGATGCACGCTGGGCAGACAAAGCAGCAATTCGACATGCCCGCCGAAAAGCCAAAGCGCAAATCAAGCATCGCCAACTAGCCAAGACAAGCCTCTACCTGGGAGACCCCAAGCAATACCCGATTCCAGATGCTCAGCAGGGAATATCAGTAGTGGGAGTACTTGACAGTGGCAAAACGACCAGTGCGATTGACCAACTGATTCGCTCTGGGCTGGAGCAGGGGTTTACTTGCTTCGTCTACGATGTCAAAGCCGAACAGCTTGCTAAACATGCCGCCTATGCGCTTTCACTGGGGTATCAGCTGCACTGCCTTGCCCCAGGCATGCCCTGGTCAGGATGCTTCGACCCTATCGGCTTCCTGCGGGATGAATATGATGCCACGATGGCTCGCCAGATAGCCGCCACCATCAACCGCAACATGATGGGCAGCAGCAAGAGAGATGATTTCTTTGGCCCCGCCGCAGACTCTTTGATGGAAACTGTGCTGCTGTTGGCAAAGGGTTCTGCTTACCCGGACTTCCTGATGGCCTGGGCAATCCTGTCACTTCCTAATCTTGCTCGTCGCCTTGCCAGTGCTCAAGGCAGCCAATCTCTAGACCTGTGGGCACAGGTAGCTGCTACCACAACCGTCTCAGTAGCAGAAGCAGAAAAGACGGTAGCCGGGATTGTCGGAGGCGCGGTTAATGCCTTTCGCTCTTTCATTGCCCGTGACCTGCTGCCGTCGATTGTCGGCACCTCGACAATCCCACTCCAGATGGACGGCAAGCACATTGTCTTTTTCCAGGTGGATGAGGAGCGCTCGGCTGTCTGTGCTCCCCTGTGCGCCTTGATGCTGCGGATGTTTATGCTGGCGAACCTCAATAACCAGTTCAAGCGCAAAACTCCGCTGTGCGTTTTCCTCGATGAGTGTACCAGTGCCTATTTTCCTGACCTTGACGTTGACCTCAACTTGAGGCGCTCTTATGGCTTGGTTGCTGTGCTGGGGTATCAGGGGCGCTCCCAGCTCCGGGACCGCTATGGCCCGGAAAAGGCCAGAAGCATCGAGACAGGGACGGTGCAGAAGTTGATTTTCAAGACTACCGATGAGGAACATCAGCAAGCCCTGAGCAGGTCTTTGGGGGAGAAGGAGGCCAAGATTGAATCGCGCTCCTATGGCTCCTCCAGCCGCAGCCGCTCAGAAAACATCCACAAGATCCCTCTGTTCCCGGCCCATAAGTTTGCCCAGCTGGACCAGGGGGAGATGATCCTGATTAATTCTGGCTACAAGTCCCGCCATCAAGCTTCTCTGCCCTTGCATATACCCAAGGTCAAGATTAAGCCCCAGACGTTTGAGTTAGAGCAGCGCTGCTTGCAGAAGTTTGAGACAACGATTCGTCCTCGGATGATCCACAATGCCCAGCATAGCGGGCTCCGTCTGGAGGATGAAGCGCTCAGAACCGCCCTCATCGACCGGATGGCCTATGCCGATATGATTCTGCCGGAACCCGATGAGGTTAAAGCAGCACAACTGGCACAGCAGCAAACTAAGCAACCACCACCACAGGCAGAGGAGGTTCTCAATGCAGGGAGATCGTGACCACGCGGAAATGATGAATGATGCGACTAACCGTCCCCTGGAGGCGCTGGGGCGGATTCGACGGCCTTACCCTAACCAGGGTCGCTCAGGGCCGCCTCAAGCAAGAGCTGCTGAGGAGATCAAAGTAAGTATCTCAGAGGGAGCAAAGCACCAAAACCTTTACTCCCACTATGCCCAAGGGGTAGAAGCTTCCTCACCTGTCAATAAAACCTTAGAGATTGCCCGCAATGCTGCCCGCGATGGTCAGCCGATGGAGACGATTGTGCAGATTCTCAGTCATGACCCGAAAGCGCAACAGTTTGGTGATAAGTCAGAGCAGTTCATCAAGACGGTTAGCCAAGCTGCGGTTCGTAAGACGCAAGCAGAGAGCTCCTCCGAGCAGCTCCGTCGCCAATCCCAGAAGACCCCGGCGCTGGAACGCTGATGGCCCAACTTGCTCTCAAGCCTCGTTTTACCATCACTGCCTTTGACCTCAAAGTGCTGGCAGCGTTGCTGATGGTGGCTGACCACATCGGCCTGGTCTTGGAGGTGGAGTGGCCGCGGATTGTGGGGCGATTTTCCTTCCCTTTGTTTGCTTGGTTGCTCGCTCAAGGGGCCAAGCATACCTGTGTCTGGCACCGCTACCAGAAGCGCTTGTTGGTGCTGGCGATCGCTTCTCAGCCAGTCTATGCTCTGTTCATCAAGTCCCTATTGCCTCTGAATCCTGTGTTTCAGCTATGGTTGGGTCTGATTCTAGTTCGGTTGGTACAGCAGCATCGAATGACTCTGTTGTTGTGGATTTCCTTCATGGGTGTAGCGACTCTCTTTCTGGCCTACCACTACTACGGCATTGGGCTTGTGTATCTGATTGCCAGCTACCCGTTTCTGTTGCCCAATTGTTCTAATCGAGTCAACTCAAGCTTAAATTCAATGCTATGGATTGCCGGGTTTGCAGTGCTGCACTTTCTCTATGGCTTGAGCCACCCGATACAGGTGTTTGCCCTACCCTTTATCGTCTTGATGCCGATGCTCAACACAGTTCATGAACGCGGCCCTAAGGCTCGTTGGTTTTACTGGTTCTATCCGTTGCACTTTATGCCATTAATTTTACTGGGAGATTTCCGATGGCCTACAAATTGACCCAAGCTCACCTCGACATTATTAACCAGGACTTACGCAGAGGCAGGATAAGGCAAAGTGGGCAGCCCTTAAACTAAAAGGATGAGCTTCAGCAAACTTGACTACTGCCAATATCTGTTGAGCAGTCCGATTAACTACACGGTGACGAACTTGGCTAACCATCTCGACGGTATCAGCCATGACCGGATTAACCGCTATTTACAGGGTGAGAAATTGACCCCTCACTTATTGTGGGACAACGTGAAACTCCTGGTGCAACCGTCCGCAACCGCTTATCTTTTGTTTGACGATACTGTATTAGACAAACGTCATTCGGCATCAATTGAGCTGACGCGACGGCAATACAGTGGTAATGAACACCGAGTCATTCGCGGCATCGGCTTGATTAGCTGTGTGTACGTCAATGGCGAAACGGGACAGTTTTGGGTGTACGCCTTCGGCGGGGCAAAGCCCTATGATTATCGCCTCTATGACCCAGATGGGGATGGACAGAGCAAGCTAGACCATGTTGCAGCCATGCTCAATGGTGTGGTTTACAGCAAGCAGTTACCGTTTGCAACCGTATTGATGGATAGCTGGTACGCGACTCAATCATTGATGGCACAAATTGATCGGCTAGAAAAGGTGTATTACTGCCCCCTCAAAGCGAATCGGCGAGTCGATGATAGCGGTGGCGCCGCGCCTTACCAGCGCATTGATGAACTGGTCTGGAGTGCCGAAGACTTGCAGCAAGGTAAACTCATCAAAGTTCGAGGGTTTCCGAAAGATAAGAAGGTGAAACTGTTCCGGGTCACTGTTTCTACCAATAGGACGGAGTTTGTCGTCACCAACGACTTATCTCAAGCTTCAACCGATGCTGTACAAGACGTGTGCGGTATCCGTTGGAAGATTGAGGAGTTTCACCGTGAGTTAAAGCAGCTAACTGGAGCAGAAGCCTGTCAATGCCGCAAAGCAAGAATTCAGCGCAATCACATTGCTTGTGCCTTGCTAGTTTGGAGTCGTCTCAAAACGATCTCTTACAGCACAGGGCAAACGATTTATCAGCTCAAGCATGGCATGTTGTCGGACTACTTGATTGAACAACTCAAACATCCTTCCGTTCAAATGTCCCTTGCGTAAGTCCTGATTTACTAAAACTCCATATCTTAGAGGTCTTACTCGATTCGGCGTGCTTCACTAAATTATAGTTTTAATAAAAAGTATAATTTAGTTTTTTATATATTTAGCTTTTTATAAATTAAGAATTTGACTCTACTCAAGTAGACCCCGGGCTAGCGAGACTGTATTTTGGGGCCCTTTGTCCTTAAAATCTTAGATACCATGCTTCAAAAGCTATCAGCTAGCTAATAGGGAAGTTTGACTACTAGCTAACAAACAGCTAGATAATGATTCCTTATGGAGGCTTAAGCTAGACCAGGAAAAGTAAGACAAATTATGATGCTCAAGCTATACAGCCAATTCTATTCAGGTGTAGAAAGACTAAAATCCTTTCGGGACTAGCAGCTTCCATACCTTTGCGGCTTAGGTTTACTAGTTTGCGCCTTACCCTTTCGGTGCAAGTTGCCTTTTCGAGGATCTGAAGAGCAAATGTGGGGGAATGCATTTGCCCATGTACACAGAATAGGCTGTCTGCTCAGCATCGTCGGTGGGGAAAGGTCACAAAAGGTTAGGAGTTTTGGCAACTGTCCTTGGATGATCGCCAACCTGCTTCTATACATACAAGCGAAACGCTATCTATAGCTAGTTAAACCGAGGCAACCTTTTCCTTAAACAGCTTGCCGGGTGCAAAAGCGGGCACCCTGGTGGCTGGGATGGTCATTGTTTCCCCGCTCCTACGATTACGCCCTTCTCGAGC
>CADCWO010000101.1 GCA_902806435.1 uncultured Synechococcales cyanobacterium
CCTCAAGACAGCCGCCGGAGCTAGTCTACTTCTAATTGCCGTGTTGCTGTTATGGGATACCGCCCACCTGTAGTATGAACTGGCATCTTCTGGGAATCAGTTTTATGATGGTCTTCCTCTCGGAGCTGGGAGACAAAAGTCAACTGGCAGCTATCACTCTCAGTAGCCGCTCTAAATCTCCTCGGATTGTATTTCTGGGAACAGCAGCTGCGTTGATTTTTACCAGTTTGTTGGGTGTGCTGGCCGGGGAAGGGGTTGCCCAATTATTACCAACCTACTTTTTAAAGGCGATCGCGGCAATTGGTTTCGCATTTATGGGTTTGTGCCTACTGTGGCCAGCTGCCGAATCACCGCCAAAGTCTCAAGAAGAGCCCTAAAGAGGGTATTGTCAACTTGAGGAGGGCTGACAACAGGTAGCGGGTTTTGAGATACTACTCTCATGACGACCAGCTCTCCCAATCCCTACAAAGGCTACCGATTCCCCGCCGAGATTATCAGCCACTGCATCTGGCTCTATTACACCTTCCCGCTGAGCTACCGAGATATTGAAAAAATGATGCTCTATCGGGGCATTGAAGTGACTTATGAGTCCATCCGGGAATGGTGCCAGAAGTTCGGACAGCAACATGCTAATCAGCTGCGGCGCAAACGCCCTTACATTGCCGATAAATGGCATCTCGATGAAGTCGTGGTCACAATCAAGGGACAGCAATATTATTTGTGGCGAGCAGTGGATGCGGGGGGGAACGTGTTGGATGTCCTGCTGCAACGACATCGGGACACGTTGGCGGCAGAGCGTTTTTTTCGTAAACTGCTGAAGAAACAAGGCTTCGTGCCACGGGTGATTGTCACCGATAAGTTAAAGAGCTATGAAGCGGCGAAGAAGCAAGTGATGAAGAACGTGGAGCATCGAGCGCATAAGGGATTGAACAATCGAGCCGAGAACTCCCATCAACCCACAAGAGTGCGAGAGCGACGAATGCGAAAATTCAAATCACCAGGGCAAGCCCAACGATTTCTTTCCGCTTTTGGACCAATTCGAGGACACTTCCACCCGAAACAACACCAACTGACCGCTGACCGCTATCGTGAACAGCTGCGCCAACGATTTGAGGATTGGCGAGAAGTCGCTTGTCTGAAACCTGCTGCTTAAAATGAGCCAAGCTGGCTACTCAGGAATCATCGTGCCGATTTTCGGATTTATCCCATTAAGTTGACAATACCCATTGGAGGTTATCTGCAGCGGGTGATTGGGGTCATTAGCTGGCTTCGGTTACAGATGGTGGCGCTGTTTGCAAATCATCTGTTGATGTCCAAGTTTTGGTCAGACAACAGCTTTTGGGTCAGTGCCATACCATCTCACAGCTAGTTCATAAAGATGATCGAGTGTTCCCGATAACTCTTTACCGCGTTCAGTGAGCGTGTAAGTGACCTGCGGTGGAATTGTGGGTTCGTGGTGACGATGAACCAGTTCAAGAGACTCTAAGAGCCTTAGCCGTTCCGTCAGTACTTTGGTCGAGATACCTTCTACCTTTCGTTTGAGTTCTCCAAATCGTTGTGAACCATTGGTATCCAGAACCCAGAGGATATAAAGTGTCCACTGTCCTGAAATTTGTTTGAGCAATATCTCCAACGGGCAGCATTGAGTTTCAGTCATGGTAGGGAGTTCATAAGTGATGGGTAGTTACCATTTGGTTCCTACTTTACTTTAGTATCTACTGTTTTATTGTCGAGGGGACAGATAAAATTTCTGATTGCACCCTTATGAGCAGTATCTTGCATCTTGATTCGAGTCCTCGTGGTGAGCGCTCTAGATCTCGCCAACTTGCTAGCAACTTTATGGCAGCATGGCGGGCTCTCCATCCGGACGCAACGGTTACGTATCGTGACTTGCGCCAAACTCCAATTCCTCACATTACTGAGGATTGGATTGAAGCTGACTTTACGCCACCAGAAGCACTTAGCCCAGCACTGCGAGAGCATCTCAAGTTATCTGATGAGTTGGTTGACGAGTTTCTAGCTGCCGATCGATGTCTATTCAGTGTGCCGATGTATAACTTTAGCGTGCCCTCAAATTTCAAAGCCTACATCGATCAAATTGTGCGTGTAGGTCGAACGTTTACGTTTGAGAATGGTCAAGGTAAGGGGCTGGTCAGCGGGAAGAAAGTTGTATTCATTACATCACGAGGTGTTGAATATAGTTCCGATTCACCCTATGAGGGATTGGATGCTCAAGAGCCAGCTTTGCGTAATATTTTTCAATTTATGGGAGTGGCTGATATTCAGTTTATCCATGCCAATAGTTTAGACATGGGAGACGACGCACAGAAAAGGGGGTTGGATGAAGCACAATCTAAAATTCAAAAATTAGTGGCTGATTGGTAGCACCAGCCAGCTAACATAGTCCCTGAGGTAGACGGAGTCAATAGAGAACTGGTGCAGCGGACGGTAGGGAGATGTTGGTGCTGAGTTCAAGGTTACTTGCCGCCGCTGATTTTGCCGTTAGCAGTCAGGAGAAACTGTGACACCAGAAGAAATTATCCAATACATATGCAGTAATCTCCCAGATGTAGTCCCAAAAGCTAGTTGGGGCGAAACGTCACTGTTTTATAATCCTGGTCGCGTGTTGCCAAACGGTGTTTATTTTTGCACCATCAAACAACATAATGGCGAAAACGACCAAGCCTCAAATCTTGATCGAGAAGAGGTGTTTAGAATTGCTATAGGTCTTCATCCCAAGACCTACGCTCGCTTATTTGGTCAGAAACCAGCACGCCCTGGCAAGGGTGGTATTGTTGCAACGGGTCACGACTTCACAAAGTTAAATGAGCTGATGCCGCATCCAATTTACGCTTGGATGTTCTGGGTACAAATACTTTCCCCTAGCCGAGACAAGTTTGAGGGTGTTTTTCCTCTAATTGAGGAAGCACATCACGAAGCAGTCAAAAAGTTTGAGAAAAAGACGGCTAATCGGGTCGAGGAGAGTATTTAACTCTCCCCTCCCACACCACCTGGGCATTGTCAACTTAACCCAGATTTTGCAAAATCAAGCACTTTCCTCTTCTTCATGAAGGAACTGACTCTGGTTATGCAGCAGCTTGAAGACCCGTCAACTCCCTCCAGCTTTCAAATCCAGGACTTACGCAAGGGCCATTTGAACCGAGGGATGCTTCAGTTGCTCAATAAGGTAGCTTGAGAGCATCCCATGCTTGATCTGATAGACGGTTTTACTAGCCTTATACGCACTCGACTTAAGCCGAGTCCAAACAAGTAAGGCACAAGCAATGTGGTTACGTTGAATGCGGGCTTTGCGACACTGGCAAGCTTCGACTCCAGTCAACTGCTTAAGTTCACGGTGAAACTCCGATTGGCTTCCAACGCACATCGCACACATCTTGTGCGGCATCCGTGTCAGCTTGGGTTAAGTCGTTGGTGGCGACAAATTCCGTCCTGTGGGTGGACACAGTGGCTCGGAAGAGTTTTACTTTCTTATCTTTGGGAAAGCCGCGAATCTTAATCTGCTTGCCTTGCTGCAAGTCTTGGGCATTCCAAACCAGTTCGTCTACACGGACATACGGCGCACTGCCACCACTATCATCGACTTTGCGATTCACTTTGAGCGGGCAGTAGTACAGCTTCTTTAGTTGGTCAATTTGTGCCATCAGCTTTTGTGTGGCGTACCAGCTATCCATCAGGACTGTTGTGAAGGGTAGCTGCTTGCTGTAAGCTACACCATCAAGCATCGCTGCAACATGATCCAGCTTGCTTTGTCCATCCCCAGCAGGGTCATACAGGCGGTAGTCAATTACCCAAAATTGTCCAGTTCTACCATTGACATACACACAGCTAATCAAGCCGATGCCGCGAATGACTCGATGCTCGTTGCCACTGTACTGCCGTCTGCTCAGGTCAATTGAAGTCGAGTACCGTTTGTCCAAGACCGTATCATCGAATAGAACATAAGCGTTTTGGCATGGTTGCAACAGCGCTTTCACGTTGTCCCACAGCAAACGAGGTGTCAGTTTCTCGCCGCGCAGGTAACGGTTGATGCGGTCATGGCTGATGCCCTCCAGATGCTCAGCCAAGTTCGTAACGGTGTAGTTGATTGGAGTGCTCAGCAGATACTGGCAGTAGTCGAGTTTAGTGAAGCTCATCCTCCTAGTTTAAGATTGCTTTTGCGTAAGTCCTGAAATCGCTGGTGCATCTGTTCTCGATATTCTTTGGCAGTGAGTTGATTTTGCTTGGGGTGGAAGTGTTGCCGAATCAGTTCAAACGCTGAGAGAAACCGTTGGGCGTGTCCTGGGGATTTGAACCTGCCCATTCGCCTCTCCCTAAGGCGAGTTGGCTGGTGAGAGTTCTCGGCCCGGTTATTCAATCCCTTGTGCTGTCTGTGTTCTACCCCTTTGAGTATCTCTTTCTTCGCCGCTCCATAGCTCTTGAGCTTATCGGTAATGATCACCCGTGGCGCAAAGCCTTGTCTCTTGAGCAATTTACGGAAGAACTTCTTAGCAGCACCTTTATCTCGTCGGCCCTGCATCAGGATGTCTAAAACGTTGCCTGCTTGATCCACTGCTCGCCACAGGTAATACTGCTTGCCTTTAATGATGACCACAACTTCATCTAGATGCCATTTGTCACCAAGTTGAGGGCGACAGCGACGAATCTGATTGGCATAGGCTGGGCCAAACTTCCGGCACCAATACCGAATTGCTTCATAGGTAACAAAGATGTCCCGATAGAGCATCATCTTCTCAACGTCACGGTAGCTTAAAGGAAAGGTAAAATACAGCCACACGCAGTATCGAATACTTTGGGCGGGGAAACGGTGGCGATGGTAAGTGCTACTCATCTGCCAAGGTTCTCACATTACCGACTTCCCAGCCAAGCTAGTTAATTTGATAATGCCTGCGTTGCAGATGGGTTGTGCAGGTGGAGCGGCAATGAGGACATTTCACGGAGAGTTTGCTGAACAAGAGATGGAGGACAATAGCTAGTTTACTAAGCACCTCTTCTACAATGAATTTAAGTATCCAGCTCTGACACTTTCAATACTTCCTCTCTAAATCGTTCTCAACAAGTTTTGCAACACAGCCATCATTTAGTGCATGTGCGGGTGTAGGTGCTGCTGGTAGTGCTGCCGGAGGAGGTCCTTACCGTAGTCGTTCCCATTCGGCGTCCGCACCACAGTGTGGATGTGTTCGCGCGTAGGCTGGCCCCGTTCCAAATACCGAAGCGCGATCGGCGTCTGATGATCGAACTCGATCAAAATCACCGGGCTGTGGATGCGGTAATAAAAGACGCTGTTTTGTTCCGTTCCGCCGATCCAAGCGAATCGGGTCTCATCTAGATGTTGCCGCACCTCGTCCAACTTGACCTTCGCGTGCCCGTCGCGCATATTCCTCACATACTCGCCAATCAAATCGAGCAATTGCTTCTTCTGTTTGGCTGTGAACTCTGCGGCGCGGATGCCTGCGTAGTCGAGGACGACGTTATCCTGGAACGCTTCACCCACGCTATTGTTGCGGGTCTTGGAGACCTCGATGATCGCCTTCTCACGCTGCGCGTCATTGAGCGCGTTGATCAGCCCCAGGCCTTTGTTCTGCTCGGCTTGCAGCACTGTCGTGCCTTTGTACCTGCCGGAGGAGGCCGTCACCGGCTCGGAGCCCATGAAAGTGGGTGTCATCACTACCTGGTCGCCCAACACAAAGTAGTTGATGACTAGGTGGTGACCGTCGAGCTGCCAGCCCCACGGCTCCTTGTTTGAAGGCGTGCCCATCACCGTGATCCAGTAGAGCCACTCGCCGTATTCTGCGAAGTTGTTATTCAACTCGCCCAGCGTGTGGTTAAGCCGCATGATGTCACGCGACTGCTTCAATCCCTTAGCGCTCAGGGAGGCACGCAGTAGGTCGAAGGACACCTCGCGCTGAGCTTCGGTCATCTCATTGAAGCCTATGCCCTGACGGATATAAAAGTGCTGGTTCATCCACTTGCGCCATTCCGGGTCGTCAACCGAAAACACCGTCTTGGCACGCTGCTTCGGGGTTAAAGTGGTGAGGAAAGCTTCGGCGGCCCTGCGGACGGGCACGGTGGAAACTCCGGTCGAGCGGATGGGGAACAAACCTGAGATAGCTTCTCCGTCTGTGGTCACGCCCTTAAACGGCTTGGCCAGCCCACGAGCTTCTGCCTCTTGCGACCTGCGCCGGAAGCGCTCGGCGAGAGCACCTGTCAGTTGCTGCGATCGGGATTGAATGCCATGCGCCAAGACAGTAATGAGACTGACGACGACGCTGGTGCCTCCCATCCTCAAGAATTTACGACGATTCATGTTCACAATGGCCTCCTAGAGTTAGCATTAACGGTTGTGTTGCAAAAACCTGTTGAGAATATAAGTGTGCAGTGACTTTCTATTTGTCGAGATGCCAATGTAGTGCATCTAATTTGGCATCTCGACAAATCACATTAACGGGTCGTTGTAGCCGTTTCAGTGGATGCTTGGCGCTGACTGGTTCGCGTTGACTTACGACCCGAAATGTCATACAACAACCCCATCAGGGCAGGAACAACAGTTGGGGTAAGGATCGTGGAGAACGCTAATCCTCCAGTTAAGACGATCCCCAATCCTTGATATAGTTCGGTTCCCTGACCTGGCAAAACAGCTAGCGGTAACATTCCTAACACACTGGTTCCAGCCGCCATAAAAATAGCCCGCAGTCGATCGCGAGTGGCTTCATAAAGCGATTCATCATAGTTCATTCCTTCCCCTTGAAGCTGAAGGGCACGATCGACCAGTAAAATCGCATTGTTGACTACTACACCTGTTAAAATCACAAATCCCAGTGCTGTGATCATATCCAGCGGCACAATCACGCCTGGAATGTAGTTAGCAAGGACTAAGCAAAGCAACGCGCCCGTCATTCCCATTGGAACGGTTGCCATGATTACCCAGGGATAGAGAAACGAACGGTAGAGAGCAACCAACAGCAAATAGGTAATAAACAGAGACAACGTAAAGGCAGAAGCTAACTGAGATACGGCGGTGGCTAAACGGTCTGCGGAACCTGCTAGCTGAATTCGATAACCAGGAAGAAGATTTGCCCGTAGGGGGGCGAGTACCTGCGTTTCTGCTTGCTCTACCAATCGACCTAAGGGTGCATCCGCAGTCAGTGAAGCAATTAATGTCACCGATCGATCTAAATTCACATGGTTTACGACGTCTGAGCCGGTCGTCTCCCGCACCTCAGCTACATCTGAAAGTTGAATGCGCTGTCCTCTACTGGTATATAGCGGTAATTGTCGCAACTGTTCGGGGGTTTCCACAAAGATATCCTGGAGTTCAACCGAGACATCTAGCTCTTCGTTACCGTCAATAAACTCAGATGCTAACCGTCCACCCAGTGCGGCTTCCACAATAGTTCCCACGTCTGCTTCAGCAACTCCCACTTCGGCTAAGCGTTCGCGATTGGGAATCACCTGAAGTTCACCTGCCCCAAACGCATAGTTCGAACGCACGTTTTGGATACCACTTAACGATCGCAGTTGCCCGTTCACCTGCTGATCAAGCTGACTCAACTGCTCTAAATCGGTGCCAATGATATCCACCTCAAATTCTTTCCCCGGATCACGAAAGATTGAAGTTCGCGATGGCACCAAAAAGCGGTAGCCTGCAAACTGCTGACTGACGCTTCGCATTCGCTCGATCATGTCCGATAAGCCACGGGTGGTCGCAAACTCTGGTTTAAGAACCGTGTTAATCGATCGCGTTCCGCCAGGACGATCAACATGCAGTACCCGCTCAACCTCCGGCTGCGATTTCAGCCAGTCTCGAACAGGTTGTGACTGGCGAATGGCTTCTGGCATACTGGTTCCAGGCATTGGCTCATTGCGCCAAAGCAGGTTATTGCGATTGCCTTCGGGTAAATAATCGGCGGGTGGCAATAGCAAGAAACTCGTTGCCAAGAGCACGATTGGAATCGCCAGAACCAATAACCGTCGCTTGACTCGTCCGTGTCCGAGTGACCAACGTACCGTTGCAGATAGGACGGCTTCTAGTCTGCCCTGAAATCCTCGAAAGACGGCTGAAGTTTTTGCCACCGATCGCTCTAGCCAATTGCCTCCGTGATAGGTTCCACCTGTCATCATCTGCAGTGCCTCCGATTGCTTGAGAAATAAGCCAGAGAGCATCGGAACCAGCGTAAAGGCTGCAAAGAGTGAGAACAATGTAGAGAAAGATAGGGTGATTGCCATATCTATATACAACTGCCCCACCTCTCCCGTTACCATAATTAAGGGAACGAAAACCACCACGTTTGTGAGCGTTGAGCCGAGCATGGCTGCCCACACCTCTTGAGTGCCATCAACCGCAGCTTGCAATGGCTGCTTACCCTGCTGCATATGGGTGAAGATGTTCTCTACCACTACAATGGCATTGTCTACCATCATCCCAATTGCAAAGGATAAACCTGCCAAACTGATGATATTCAATGTGCGATCAAACAAATGCATCACAGTGAACGTCATGATTAGCGATGTAGGAATGGTTAAGGCAATCACAGCAACCGTTCGCATAGAACCCAAAAACAACAGCAAAACAGCCGTTGCCAGCAACGCTCCGCTCACTAGATTGCCTTGCACAAACGCGATCGCCTGGTTAATATATTCGCTCTCATCGTAGTTGTAGATAAACTGAATTCCTTCTCCTTCTTGGTCAAACTGGGCTTCCAGTTCCGCAATTGCCGAGCGCACACCTCTGGCAACGTTAGGTACATTCGCACCCACTTGTCGAACAATGCCGAGTACGACAGTCTCCCTGTCGTTAAAGACGAGCGCACTGTCTCTGGATCTGCGTCCCATCTGAACGGTTGCCACATCCCGTAAATAGACCGTGCCCGACGCATCGCGCCGGAGAATAAAGGTTTCAATTTGCTCTAACTCTTGCGATCGACTCAACGTCCGCACTCGATATTCCCGTCGACCCAGTTCCAGCGGACCACCCCGGATATCGCGGTTGTTTTCCTGCAAAGCCCGTACCACATCCCCAATCGTCAGGTTGCGATCGGTTAATGCCTGCGGATTCACCAACACTTCCACTTCACGCTGTCGTCCACCGGCTGTGATAAATTGCCCCACTCCACTCACTTGTCGCAATCGCGGCACAATCACTTCATCCACTAAGTCGCGGTAATGGTCAGGGTCACTTTCAAATCCCTCTTTCGGCTGCATTGGTATCCACATCATGGGGGAGGTGTTGCCCCCAACCAATTCCACATTCGATTCATCGGCTTCTTCCGGCAGACTATCTGCCTGCTGTAAGCGATTGATCACATCAACTAGGCGGTCGTTAAGGTTATTGCCCTCCTCGAATTCCAAGGTAATCACGCTTAACCCAGTGAGAGAGATGCTGCTGACTTCCTGAACACCCTGAACTTGCTCCATTTGCTCTTCGATCTGGCGCGTCACCAAGTCTTCGACTTCAACCGGAGCCGCTCCTAAATAAGGGGTTCTGATGGTAATTTCAGGGCGATCGCCTCCGGGCTGCAACTCTAACGGCAAATTCAGCAGTGCCAGAATTCCTAATAGCGCTAGCAAAACAAACAGTACGAATGTTCCATGCCGCCAACGTACGGCCGTTTCAATCAGATTCATAATTGCTTAACCTCCCACTGCTTTACTCACCTGAACGGCTGCACCGTTCTGCAATCCATCACCGCCGCGAATCACGATCGGCTGACCGGCTTGCAGTTGTTCACTGGCAATGGCAACCTGCTCGCCCATATCGGACACGAGTTCCACTTCAACTTGAGTGGCAGTGCCATCGGTGACAGTGAAGACAAGCCACTGATCCTGCCGCTGCGTCAGGGCATCCCGCGAGATTACAAAACCAGGCGTGTTGGATGGCAATTCTAAACGACCTGTAATCGCCATACCGGATAACAACCCCTGCGGTGGATTGCTGAGCTGCACCCGAATGCGCTGTCGTCTGGATGCTGGATCAGCCGATGGCACTACGCCTGTAATCGTGGCGCTTCCTTGCCACTGCGGTAAAGCACGGGCCCTCAGCTCGATCGGCATTCCAGCGCTAATTCTGCCGCTCACGTCCTCCGCCAACTCCAGAAATACATCCAGCCGATCGCCTGCAACCAGGGTCACCACTTCCCCTGAGCTTTCTAGGTAATCTCCAGGGCTAGCCAGACGAGATTGCACCACTCCTGCTGTTGCTGCCCTAATTTGGGTCCGTTGCAGGGCTAATTCAGCCTGATTAACTGCTGCTTCAGCCGCCCCCACCCCAGCCCGTTGCGCTGCGATTTCTTCGAGAATCGGACCTGCTTCGGCTTCGGCTAACTCGGCGGCTGCGGCCAATCGTTCACCCTGGGCATCGTTCAGAGCAGCCTGCGTTTCCACCAGCAACCGTTGAGATTCTGCCCCTTCTTGCACCAGACTTTCTATTCGATTTAGGTTGTCTGCGGCTGCTTGTTCTCGTGCTTGAGCCGATCGCAGCGCAGCCCGACGTTGAGCAATAATTTCCGGGCGAGTGCCAACTTCCAGTCGTGCCAAATTACTGCGTTCCTGACCAAGCTGTGCTTGAGCTTCAGCCAGCGCCAATTGTTGATCACTGTCATCTAGGATGGCGATCGGCATGCCAACCGTAACCCGATCGCCTGGTTGCACCAGCACTTGTCGAATTACACCATTGGTCTGAGCGCGTACCGTTGCCTGTGCCGTAGACTCAACCTGCCCTAGCAGTTCGATCAGCCTTACTCCGCTTCCTGGTGAAAGTTCCGTTACCTCTACAGCACGAGGCGGTGTTTGAAGAGGCTGAGCAGGTTGGGCAACTCCATTAGTGGGAGCAATCCAACGCGCAACTGTAACGCCACCCGTCATCAGAGATAGCGCCAACAGTGTCCATACCCAAGGTTTCTTAGAGCGTAACGGATTAGGGTTAGACTGAAGTTGAGAACCGAACGATGAATCAGTTTGTGAAATCAATTGCAAATCAGACTGCGAATCTGACTGTGAATCCGAAGACGAGGAATCCGGAGACGAGAACTGCGATTCAGATGCGCTCATAATACCTCTGTAAGTCACTAAAAAATCTGTATTGACGATCTCTTCCCAGGCATTTCGCAAACGCTATTGTGGCGTTTTACAAAGCCTCAAACGCTCAGCGCAGCCATTTAGCTGCTGCTTGCTGACACCTGTCTGACAGATTTGTGCAGAAAATTTCCTCTAGGGACGGAAACGAAACCCCATTCCTTTCACCGTTTCAATCCGATCGCTGCCCAACTTCTTGCGCAAATGTCCGATGTACACATTGACAATGTTAGAGTCCGGAGCATAGTCATACCCCCAGACGCGGTTCAGCAATTGCTCTTTGCTCAAGACATGCATCGGGTGGCGCAGAAATACTTCGGTTAAGAAACACTCGCGAGCTGAAAGATCAACCAAGCGGCCGTCTACCCAAACCTGTCGAGTTTTTAGATCTAAAGCCACCGTCTCAACTCGCAATACCGTTTCTTCCTGCCCTTTAGAGAATTGTCGAGTCCGTAACCGCACTCGAATCCGAGCTAGCAACTCCTCAAAGCGGAAGGGCTTGGTGACATAATCATCGGCACCGCCCTCTAATCCAGCTACCGTATCCTCGACGCCATCACGAGCAGTTAGCACAATGACGGGCAATGATTCGCCTTGACCGCGTAACTCTTTCAGGACCACCAAGCCATCTTTGCCAGGCAACCCCAGATCGAGAATCATCAAATCAAAATCCTCGCTGCACGCCAAACTGGCCGCCTCACGACCACTTTTAGCCACCAGGGTTGTGAACCCGTGCGCTCGCAATCCGGTTTCCAGAAAGTCGGTGATGTGAGGATTGTCCTCGGCGATGAGAATCCGATTCATCGGTAGCAGTCTCCTTAGCGATTAAGGGCATGACCAGGGTGAAGGTAGAGCCGTGTCCCAGTTGACTAGATAGCTCAACCCAGCCTCCATGGGCGTTAACAATAGCTTCCACGATCGCCAGTCCCAGACCTGCGCCCTCAAAACGATCGTCTTGATCAAAATCGGTAGCACGAGCAAAGCGCTGGAAAATCCGCTCCTGGTCTGCGGGGGCAATCCCTTCTCCAGTGTCTTTCACCCAGAAATGCAGATACCCGTCCTTACTAGTCGAGCCAATGGCGATTGTATCCCCAGGTTGGGTATGACGCACCGCATTTTGCACCAGATTCATTACTGCCTGAGTAAATCGCTGACGGTCTAGCGTCACGGGGCTGAGTCCCTTAGATTCTAGCTGCCAGTCTCGATCCGCCAGCAGTCTAGCTTTGAGGTAAAGCTCTTCAGTCAGCCAGTCCAGTTCCTCTGGCTTAGGCTTGAGAAAATCAGGACGTTCTGCTTTCGCTAGAAGCAGTAAATCATTCACAAGTCGCCCCATGCGATCGAGTTCGTCCATCACCAGCTTGAGGGTCTGCGGTTGCTGCTCCGGTCGGTAACTCAGCATCTCTAGCTGCCCCAGGATTACCGTGATCGGTGTTCGCAGCTCGTGACCGGCATCTCTGATAAACTCTTGCTGGCTGTTAAAGGCAAGCTGAAGTCGATCGAGCATTTCGTTGAATGTAACAGTCATTTCGGCAATTTCATCTGACCCTTTGACGGAAATGCGTTGAGTCATATCTGACTCAGTGATGGAACGAGCCGTTTGGGTGAGCAGCCGCAGCGGAGCCAGCACTTGTCCAGCCGTTCTCCAGGCGATCACGGTTGCGACAATAAAAACGATCACGCCGACCTGAACAACGATTAATACTGAACTATTGACTTGCCTGATGGTGATTGCTGTGCTGTAGAAAATCACCAGTACACCTTGAACTTCATCTCCCACTTGAATGGGTTCTACTCCGTAAAGCCATGATCTACCAGCGGTCGTGACTTCACCGTAACGCGGTTGCGTCAGTTGTGACCAATCTCTGATCAGATCGGGGCGTTGGGTCAGCGAGTCTAGAGGCGCGTGAGGCGAGTGATAAGCAACCTTACCATCGATTAAGGCAACCGCTGAGTCACTGATCTCAATATTTCCAGGAATATAGATATAACGCTGAAAGTACGCATCCAGAACAACGGCAAGATCGTCTTTAAAGGGTGCTTGAGCTGTTACATTTTGAGTGATGCCGCGAAACACTGCTACTTTTCGCAGAACATGCTGCTTTGCCTGCTGTTCTATGCTGTGATAGAGAAGCTGACGAGTCATCAAAATTGCCACTACTCCAGAGCAGGCAGTTAATATAAAGTACCAAGCGAGAATGCGGGTTGTTGCTCTACTAAAGAATCGCTGCCAGTGCCCTAACTGGGAATACTTCACTGTATTGTGAGTGTGGTGATCGACTGAAGAACGATGGCGTTTCATCCTGATACTCCAATACTGTATTGATGCTCTGTGGCTGCAATACCAGAAGCGTGTCCAGCTCAAGTTGAGCAACATAACAAGCGTCTTCAATTGCAAACGATCGCCTGTACTAAAAGTACATAATGCTAATTGCTAGGTCACCTATCCTTGAAGATAGGCAACGTAACTATCTGAGCGCTGCTTTAGGAAGCTTAAAGCTGC
>CADCWO010000102.1 GCA_902806435.1 uncultured Synechococcales cyanobacterium
AAGTTGTCCACCTCATCGACAAGGCTGAGCAACAATCTCAGGCTCAGATGCAGCAACAAGGCGTCACGGTGGAGACCAGCTGTGGCCAAAGTTATGGCCATGTGCAGCTTTGAGCAGATTGGGCACATGGGGTTTGAGGAATCGGTTGCATTTTTGTTGTAACACATGGCAAATGTCGAGAGGATTCCGGGAGTGTGCTTGCTGGGATCAGACTCGCAGTCTGCCGCTGGTTGTGCTCGGTCAAAGCACGAAGCATGGCTGGTCATGGTTTGTGGTGGAATGCCTACATGCTGCTGGTGCAGGTAGCTGCAGGTGCATGTGGCCAAGGGGGTTCTGGTGCTTTTTGTCTTGCATCATTTGACGCAGTATTGACGGAGTTAATCGCGATCCCAGCCCACCATGCAGCATTTGATGTGTATAAGCGTTATGCGTTATGCCTTGTTAGTAACTGCAGGTGGCTGCAGGGGTTTGCGGAACTGGTGATCGATGCTACCGTGCACACTTCCGGGACGAGCACGGCAACCAGTGTGGGCTCGAGGCCCTGCTGACCTTGGCGCTTGGCAGGCAGACAAGTCTGTCTGTGCTTGATCGGTGGCAGGTTCCCGTTGCTGATCGTTGCTGACTGTCACGCCTTGCGACGAAACCTGTGGGTGCTGCTGGTGCCTTTCAGTGCCAAAAGTGTTTGCTGGTCGTGCTGTGTGTGTTTACACCACGCAGTCGAGCTTTGCTCGAGGTGGCTGTGCAGTTTGCCTTGGCCTAGTTGCCGATGGCTGCTGTCAAGGCAGACCTGTTTTTGCAAGCAGACAACACTGGGACAGCATTCTGACATGCAGTGCCTTCACGAGCAGCTAGCTACCTGACCAGAAAGTCACACAGTTGTCCACAAGAGTGCACTTTAGGGTCAGTGGATGTGTTGCAGATCAGTGGCATGGAGTGGTAGGCAGCCTGATCAGAGCCAGTCATCACACCTGACAGACCTTAGTAGTCTATGAAAAGCATTGTCAGGGCAGGAAGTGCTGCAGGGACCTACAACATCTCCATAGTTGCTTTCCATCAAAACTTTTGCGCTTTTCACCGTCACTGAGTTTCCTGGCTGGTGCTCATCAGACCTTGCATCACAAGGTTATACCTTTCCTACTGTGGCAGTGCACAAGGCTGCAACAGCTTTGAAAGGTGCAAACCTGAGCAAAAAGCCATGGTGCAGTGGCATAAAAAGCATACAATGCATCAAGATCTGCATGAATCACCCAAGACTTGAGCTGTCAAGCTTGCTTGTTATTGTCAGCCCTTGTTTGGAGTCACTGCAATGTCAGAAACGTGGTTGCTGCAAGGCTGCATGCAAGTTCGAACAGGTTTGCAACAAAAGTCGGTTCAGCATAAATGTCGTTATAGGTAATATACACCCTGCAGGCAGATTTCTCACATTCCAGTCACCTACATTCTGAAATGCGTTTCAACAGCCATGATGCAGTCGAATACTTTCGTCTTTTATATAGGACTACATGGCAGCTTGTCTGCAAAGACAATAGGTGAGCACCAACTCAGGACATCTCATGGTGCGGTGATGACCGGTGAGCAAAATACAAACTTTTAACTTTTATAAGGATTGACCCCTGCCATTGTTGACACAGCCAGACTGCTGCAGAGAGGCTGGTGAGCATACCATGTGAGAGGTGTTACTGTTATGTGCTTGCCACTGGCTCCCATGCAAAGTCCAGCCTAAACCGCTCGAGTGAGCACCTCCTCATACAATCTGGCCTGACTGGTTGCTGGGGGGCTAGGGGCAGCAACACTGTGCAATGGATCAAGGGACGTTCTGTGGGTCATATGTGAGGCCATGCCCACCATAGAGCAAGAGACTGCAGCCACTCTCACTCAGCAAGTAACACGCAAACACATCAGCAGATCTACAGCAGGGCCCTTTGCCAGTGACGAGTCTGGAAGTCGAGGTGCAGCCGAGAAAACCGCGTGACAGACTCGTAACAGGCTTTGCAAGCTCCTGTGGCAGTGCCATGCCTCGGAACTGCGCCTGAGCTCGGTGCAGATGTGCCTGGACACTAACAAACTATACGAACAACCACCTGATATGTTCAAGAGCGGAGCTCGGGTTCGGCTTCAGTGCTACTCGCAATACGCCCGACCCGTCACGCGTGAAAGCATGATCGGAAAGACACCACGTTGCGACATCCTGACATTTGCAGTAGCCAATCAAGTGACGAGTTGCTGGTTGTGACCTACCTTATCAACATCCTGAGGGTTTCTTCGTCACGACGTCGAAGACCGCTGCCCGTTTGAGGACCATAGCGCTGCGCAAAGGAGCGCAGAACAGAGACGTTGAGGTATGAGTAAGAGCGGTACTTACTGTAAGAGGAGCACGTGATGAAGAAGATGTGTAGCCGAATAGTAGCCCCTTGGCTGTCAGTCAACTGTTACCAGGTCAACGCATTGCGATCAGCTTTGTCACCTGGCAGCCGAATGCACTGAGCAGCGCCGCGCCTGTCCCGGTCTCTTGTCATGGAGGCTGTCACGACTGATCTGGAGATCTGGTCAAGCAGCAAAGACCGCTTGGACCTGCAACATCAGCTCAGGTAACCTTCAGCTGCTCTTCGTGGGCGCGTTTTCTTTTCTAGCAGGCTTGGAAACATGGCTTCATCTTTGCCTCAGGCTACTTGGGTTGTAGTTTGCTGTGCGATATCCAGTACCATCCGCAAGTGCTGACCTTGACTGTGTGTTGCAGGCAGTTTGAATGTTCAAGATCAGGCGCAAGCCGCGCTGAACTGCAACACAGCAGGTGCTCGGGCAGCATCAGGCTTTCCATTGCGGAGCTATGTAGACCGGTTTTGGCAGGTCAGTTGTCCTCGACCGTTGCAACAGTACCAGGCGATCAGTGCATGACTACCCGTTACAAGCTCGCGCAACGCGCGTGTTGACACACTGTAACCTCGTCATAAGCTCTGTATGAGCCATACAATGCTCATATGAGCTGCTGGAGTCCTACAGCTCCGTGCTTGCCAGACCGTTTTCTGACCTGTCGGCCCATCTTTCAAATATGCTGAACTGTTACAGCTTCTCCACCAGATGCTTTTGAAGCCTAGCCAGTCTCACTGAAGCTTGCTGCTGTCTATAGGAGTACATCAGAACTTACAGCAGGGCTTAAGACTGAGTGGTTGGAGAGCTATTGAAGTTTGAACTTTCCTGGCTGGAGCTTTTTCTTGCTTCTGACTGAGGTATGTTGCTTGGTACTGGCTTAGCATGCCCTGTAACTGCACACAGTGCTTGCCTACCCCCTTGGACAAGTTTCAAAACAAACAGCAGCCTGATTGTCCACATGCAAGCTAAGTTATGGCCTGTCATGTTCCTGCCAATATGGCTACTGCTTTTTGCATTCATGATAGCTTGCTCAGTGAAGTCCCAAAGGCCCTGCTGTCTGACTGTTTGTTGCATGCTGCTGTGCTGCCCTCAGTCCTCACATGTGAAAGTTTTGGGCTTGCTAGATTGACTCCTGTGGCTGCAGCTGCATATCATCTCAAAACTAGCCCTTGAAACTAAACCCTAAACCCTAAACCCTAAACCCTAAACATTTAGAAAAACTAGGGTTATCCGTAGGACAATAAGTGACTGATGACGCAGAACTAGCAAAGTGATTTCTGGCCGCAA
>CADCWO010000103.1:0-1297 GCA_902806435.1 uncultured Synechococcales cyanobacterium
GAAAAACACAGATTTTGGAAGATAGGCTCCTATGGATGAGACCTGTTTATTCCTGCATCGCAATCAAGCGAGCTTGGCAGAACCTCAGCAACAAATTTTGGAACAACTTCGCAGCTCTATTGCCAAACCGTCGATCCTGATCAGCTAATGTCGCTGCTGCGCGTCTACCTGAGTCAATAAAGGACTCCGCTATTCACTGCCACTTTATATCAACCTGCCTTGAGGTCAGAACATGGAATTGACAGCTAAAGCAAACATCCTCATGGTTGATGATCGCCCAGAAAACCTACTGGCCTTAGAGAGCATTCTGGATAGTTTGGGGGAGAATCTGGTCACAGCTCATTCCGGTGAAGAAGCTTTGAGGTGCTTAATGCACCAAAACTTTGCTGTTATTTTACTGGATGTTCAGATGCCAGACATGAACGGGTTCGACACCGCTCCGCTGCAAATGAGGCAGTTATTCCAGAATTTAATTGGTAATGCAATCAAGTTTCAGTGAACAGGTGTACCACCCTTCGTGCGGGCCTGGGGACAATGCACTCCTGAGCAGTGCCAGTTTGTCGTTGTCGACAACGGAATAGGGCTTGATCAGAAGTACAAAGAGCGAATTTTCAACGTATTTGAGCGACTGCACGGGCGTAATGACTATCAAGGAACTGGCGTGGGCTTAGCGATCTGCCGCAAAATTTTCGAACAACATGGTGGGACAATTGTCGCTGAGAGTACACCAGAGCAGGGCTCTACCTTTACAATCACGCTGCCAACTAGAAAAAACAACCCCCTAAAGGTCCCTAGCTATGCACCTGACAACTCTTTTAATAGCTGATGATGATCCAGATGAATGCCAGCTCACCCGTGAGGCCCTTGAAGAGGAAGGCTACATCTCAACCTTTGCCTTGCATTGTGTGAGCGACGGTGAGGAACTTCTCGACTACTTGCACCAACGCGGCAAGTACCACAATTCCGAATCTTCACCGCCTCCGAGCCTAATTCTGCTGGATCTGGATATGCCCCGGAAAGATGGTCGCGAAGCTCTTAAAGAAATTAAGTCTGATCCTAAGTTACGTCGTATTCCGGTGATTGTGATGTCTAGTTCTCACTCAGAGGAGGAAATCTGGCGCACCTACGACCTAGGGTTAACTCATTTATTGTCAAACCAATGAACTTCAAGCACATGACTCAGATCTTGCGCTCTATAGAACCCATTTGACATCTATGTATCATGGTGAAATAAGGCCCTACAACCCTCTAATCTAGTCGCTATGGCGTATGCCAGCAGTCTCACTAACGCAGAATG
>CADCWO010000103.1:1307-133883 GCA_902806435.1 uncultured Synechococcales cyanobacterium
AGATCAATCTCTGCTTTGTCAGGCTAATGCTGAAGCGGCTACAAGCCGCTTCCTGAGATCTCAAATGGGTTCTATAAACACTTACTGGTTTGAAACCGCTGAATTACCAACATGACTATGACACTATCAGTGCCACTCAAAATTTTGCTTGTTGAAGACGACGAGGATGATTACCTGATCACCCAGGAACTCATTCAAGAAATTATTGAGGCTGGACAGTCCGCAAGTGTAGCTCCGCAGTTCGAGCTGGAGTGGGTGAAGACCTGCGAAAGTGCCCTGGAGGCGCTTAGCCAAAATCGGCACGATGTAATTTTGCTCGACTACAGGCTTGGTGCCTACACCGGCTTAGATATTTTACGCAAAAGTGCGGCAGCCGGATACCCAACACCAACCATTATTCTGGTGGGCTCGGGCAGCTATGAAACTGATTGCATGGCCTCAGAGCTAGGGGCTGCTGGCTATCTAGACAAAGATCAAGTATCCAGTCGCGTCCTAGAGCGCTCACTTCGCTACGCCGTTACTTACGCGCTGAAGCATCAGAAAAAAACCAGCTTCACTCAAGAACTGCAAATTTTGAGGGCCATTAACCAAAACGTAAATGAATTGGAGTAAGAACTTGAAAAGCTTAAACTAAGCCTGTCCAAAACCGGGGAGGATTTCAGCTTTTGGAAGCCGCGATCAGGGTCTTGAGAGGCATCTATATAGTGGCTCAATCCAAGGGACTAATAACTCAGCTTCTTGAACCTTTAAGTTTTAGTCCTTCGTGCTTAGGATATCTAGCGACCTTTCCCTATGGAGGAGAAACAGTATGCTCTGGGAGAAATAATATGCAACCAAGTTTTGACAGGCCACGACAACATCTGAAAGTGATGCTAGTTGAAGATGATGAGGATGACTACATCCTCACTCAGGAGCTATTGTCTGAAATCACAACAACCCGGTTTGAAGTGGAATGGATCACAAACTATAAGGATGCCCTGTATGCGATCAGACAAAATCGTCATGATGTTGTTTTGTCAGACTACCGCCTTGGAGGGCATAGTGGTCTGGAGCTTTTAAGAGAGGCCCTTGAACTAGGATGCCGTTCCCCAATTATTCTGTTGACTGGCCAAGGAGGCTACGAAGTTGATATATCTGCTAGTGAGGCAGGAGCAGCAGACTACTTGGTCAAGTCTCAAATCACCAGCAATATGCTGGAACGATCCATTCGCTATGCCATCAACAACTATAAAAAAGCAGCGGAACTGCAGAAACAGATACAGCACCTCAAAGCCAAGGTTGATAAAGAGGAGTTTCAACAACTAGAAGAGGCAATCAACGGGTTGAGGGGCATGGCTATCAATTTCCAGTAGTTAAGTGGTTAATCTAGCCTTCTATAAATTTGAAGAATCTAGATTCCGAAAGTATAGCTCCGCAAAAATACGGAGTTGATCGGAATGTAACTTGCGTAAAATGAGAGATATGAGGTGATATTTAGGCAGATTGGAGCTAAATCAAGCTCTGAAACTAATAGCAAAGCTTTTTATCGATAATGCTTGATTTTGATAAAGATTAAGCAAATTTCTATAAATTTAGTAGCTACCGTTGGTAACTAGAGGAGGTACTTTGCCGATATGTTTTAGGTTTCTACGACAGAACAATTAGGGCAATGGGATTTGTTTTGCAGTTCATTAGCTGTCGTTGCAGGAAGCTTCACCAACTGACAATATGATCCCTTATTTGCCCTTAGCTGCCAGTTACCAAAGAGCGTAAACCATCAGAGCTAGGTTAGGGAAAAACAGTAATGGAGTTAACTAAGACTTTGGAGAACTTGCTTCCTTATGTTGGGGGACTTGCCACAGCAGGGGGAGCCTTTGGGACTTGGTACTTGCGTTTTAGGCAGCAAGGTAACGAGCGTCAGAAAAATCAGCTTGATTACCACAAGGGTGAACAAGAGCGAAAAATGCAACTACACGCAGTAGAGCTTGACTATATTAGTAAGTCTAGACAGGATCTCGAAAGCTGGTTCGAGAAACGCCTGGAGCTTTACGAACAGGAGTTAAGTCATTACCGTGACATGAGCTCTAACCTACAGCAAGAAAATGAGGCTTTACAGGAAGAAGTCGATACCCTGGATGCCGAAGTTGAAAAGCTGAAAACAGAAGCCAAAGCTTACGCACAAACCAGTTTACAGGTAATCACAAGTTTACAGAATAAAGTCAAGCAGCTTAAATTAGAAAAGGAAAGCTTTGAAGCAGTGGCAGAATAATGCACAAAAAGATCCAGCCTTGCTCCAAGCTCTAGGCTTTTTATCTTTTCAAAAATGGCCAAAAACTAACAGAGGGAGTATGAAGGCGTTCAGGTATGGAAAATTGTCTTCACTGTGATTGAATCTTACCTCCGACAAAGATGATAGCCGCATCTGCAAAGGCTATATCCTAAAAACTTAACTGTTGTACGTCATTGTTGTCTTGAACTTGCTCAATCACGATCAACCCACTAAGAGTGGTATCAAGGCCAGTCAACTCAAGACAGGATGGGATAATGATTATCTACGTCCATCTAACATGCGTTCATCTAAGATGCGTTTGCTTCAAGTGATGCCGCTCAGCACTTGACCAGCGCAACTATCCTTGGCTGAGTAATATCCGTAAAGTGCTTGATCTGTAAGCGAATATAACATTGAGGCTGCTTTTGCATGTTTCCCACTGTAATTCTTCCCGGCTATCTAGCAGGCGCAACAGAGTATCGCTTACTAGAACATGAGCTTAAGCAGCTTGGGTTTCCAGCCGTCACGGTTCCCTTACAGCGTCGAGATTGGTTGATCACAATTGGTGGTAGGCCAGTTACACCGATTTTAGACTTGTTGCACCGGACAGTCACAGGGGTATTGCGACAGTATCAAACGTCTCAAATCAATTTAATTGGCCATTCTGCAGGGGGATGGATTTCCCGCATTTACTTGGGTGAAAAACCCTACTGCGATCGCGTTTGGCAGGCTTGGCCCCATGTCAACACCCTAGTAACGTTGGGGACACCGCACCTCAGCCAAGAGCGCTGGACCCGCCGGAATTTAGATTTTGTTAATACAACCTATCCAGGAGCGTTTTACCGGCAAGTGCGCTACGTCTGTGTGGCAGGTAAATCCATCTATGGTGAGCGTAGTCGTCAGTGGGCAAAGTGGTTTTCCTATAAAAGTTATGAACTAACCTGCGGTCAAGGTGCGCGGTGGGGAGATGGAATCACGCCAGTTGAGGCAGCTCATTTAGCAGGCGCAGAAAATCTTGTTCTAGAAGGCATCATTCATTCACCAAAAGCGACTCGCGGCCGCATGAACCTTATCCCTTCGGTTTGGTATGGTTCTCCAGAACCCCTTAGGATCTGGAGTGCATACTTAGCTTAGGATTGCTGCCAGAATTGGCCTCAGGTTGGAGGAGCCGCCGGCAAGGGATCAAGGGGAGAGGGTTCCACATCTGGAATGATCCTGCGGGTTGAAACCCTCTCTACCTGCTCTGACAGCGATACTTCCACTTGCGGTATTTTTTCGGGAATCAGAGGTTGACCTAATGGGGCGTTGGGCACTGGGAGTTCGTGCTTAGGTGTATAAAGCAAATAAGTTAGGTGATCACCTGGTTGCCATACTTCATTGCGTAGCACGACTCGCAGGCATTCCTCTCGTTCCACGACCAAGGGTATCAACTCATCGGCATGAATCAGTGCTTGCAACTGCGCTTGCTGGAATTCAAATTTCTCAGCTTCCAAAACCGTCTCACCGAGTCTCACTTCATTCTCACTCAGGTAGTGGCTCCAAGCTTTAATCGATACTTGAGGCGCAAAAGCTTGCTGGATTTTTGATGCCGTTGTTTTCTCTAAGATTAGGGAGCTCACAGCTCCTTGAGAATTTTGGGAAAATACTGCAAGCACCCGTGGGGGACGAAATTCTTCCAGGGCGCGTTGGGCCAAGACACAGTTAACCTCGGCGTTATTTGTTACCGCAATAAAAGTGCCCAGGGAGGACAACCCGGCTGCTTCTAGAACTTCTGTATCTAAAGCGCTGCTGAGAAACACTTGCAGGTGTTCTTGGCGGGCTTGCTGGCAATAATCAGGATCAGTGTCAATCATCACTACGGGTTCCCCCTTGGTTTGGATCAACTGGCCTAGTAACCGTCCTAAAGGATTGCAACCGACAATCACAGCTCCAACTGCTGCTTGAGAACGGATTTTAAGCATAGTTGCCACCCAGCGGGCCGTTAGCCCCTGGAACAGGACTGTCAAGATAATTGTGAGGAAGACCAAAGCTTTAATTGAGTCACCGCCATTAATCCCTTGATTGGTCAACGTGATTGAGAACAAGGAAGCAACAGAAGCTGCAACAATACCGCGAGGGGAGACCCAAGCTAAAAATAATTTCTGTCGCCAGTTCAGGCCACTATTCCAGGTCGAGATCAAGACATTGATTGGGCGCACGACAACCATCAGGGTTAAGACCGTTAGCACCCCACCCCATCCCAAGGCAAAAATGCTAGCGATTGAGAGGTCTGCGGACAACAAAATAAACAAAACTGAAACGGCCAACAGACTTAACTGCTCTTTAAACCGGCGTAGCAACCGCTCCTGGGGCAAAGCAGCGGCGCGTAAGACGATACCCGCAATCACGGCACTCATCAGCCCTGATTCATTCCGCAGCACCTGTGCTGCCCCAAATAAGCCCCACAGTCCAGCTAGGACGACAAGGTTCTTTAGGCCTTCTGAGAGGAAGCGGCCTTGTCTGAGCAGCACAGCCAGTAACCAACCACCCCCGATTCCAATTGTCGCGCCAATCCCCAACCGCAGAGTGAGACCACTGAAAATGTTCAGCGGCCCTGCATCCTCACGCAACACAATGTTCAACACGACCACAGCCAGGATAGCGCCAACCGGATCAATTAATACACCTTCACTTTCTAAAACCGTTGCCACCTGTCGTTGCACACCCACTTGCTTCAGCAGAGGATTGATCACCGTTGGCCCGGTGACCACTACTAAGGAGGCATAAAGAAAAGCGATCGGCCAAGGGAACTCACTCAGCCAGTGAGCCGCCATTCCGCCACCGAGCAAAGTAACTAGGGTTCCCAGGGTGACTAAGTTGCGAATACTGCTAGAGACGGCACCCAACTCGCGTAGCTGTAGATTTAACCCACCCTCGAACAAAATCAAGGCCACTGATAGGGAAACAATGACCTCTAAGCCGTTTCCCAAGAGGCTGGGATGTAAAAAGCCAGAACCACTAGGTCCCAGTAGCACCCCAAACAACAACAAAAAAACAATACTGGGAACTTTGAGCCAGTCGGCGAGTACCTGAGCACTAATCCCGGCAACTACTGTCACGATAATCAGCAGGGTGATTTCCAAGTCTGCTTCCATGACACTATTATTTCAGGCCCATGACCCGGATCTCCACGCTCAATTATGTCCCATCCTAATGGACTGGCTAACAAATGCCGGGTGGCGCTTTGCCTCAGATAGCAGACTCGCACCTATAGCTGGCAGCAATCTGACTTAGTTCAGTTTCTAGCTGCACCCAATGAATATTTGCCAAGTCTGGTAAGACAATGTGAGCCTTCCCCACGCGCTCAGCCGGCCCAAGCCCTACGGTCCACATGCCAGCAGCAAGGGCAGCTTCAATTCCAACAGTGGCATCTTCAACGACAACACACTGCGTCGGTTCTAAGCCAAGTTGACGGGCTGCATATAAAAATAGGTCGGGGGCTGGCTTAGGGTGCTCGACACTATATCCGTCAGCGATCGCATCGATGAGGTCGCCAATCCCCAGTTTTTTCACAACCGGCTGGGCATTTTTACTGGCTGAAGCGATTGCCGTCTGAATGCCGGCTTGCTGCAGTTCAGCTAATAGGTTCGCGGCACCGGGCAATAAAGCCGCTGGCGTAATGTTTTGAATCGATTCCACATAGTAGCGGTTCTTGAGCTCCATCATTTCCTGGAGTTTTGCTTCTGAGAATGGTCTGTCCCCCACAATACGCAGTAAAGACTCTCGCCGAGATACTCCCCGTAGCGCCTCATTGGCCTGCCGGTTAAAGGGCAAACCTGATTCATCCGCTAGCCTCTGCCAGGCCAGGTAATGAAATTCTGCGGTATCTGTCAAAACCCCATCCAGGTCAAAGATGACTCCTTTGATCTCTGAGGTTTTGGAGATAGGGGCTACGGGATGTGTGGTGCCGGCTCTAAACTCGCTTTGACCAAATTTCTGCATTTTCTCCCTCTCTCCAGCTTGCAAATCAAACTCTTGCCATTTACCACGCCAATGAAGCTTGAACTTGAGACGTTTCCACCCAAGGGGTAGGTGGGGGGTTGCTACGGGTCCTTGCTCCGTCAACTTAACCCCCCCAAAGCCCAAAACTACAGCTTGCCAGACGCCCCCAGCGGCAGCGCCATGAATTCCATCAGCCGCATTTCCACGTGTATCTTCCAGATCTACCATTGCTGTCTGAATAAAGTGCTGGTAGGCCTCAATGGATTTGCCTAAATCCGCCGCCAGGATAGCGTGAATCGCTGGACCGAGCGACGACCCATAGGTAATGTCTGTGCGCGGCGCATAGTATTCCCAATTTTTCTGCAACACGGTCGGGCTGTAGGGAAAATTCTCGGCTTGCCGCATCAGATAAAGAAGCATCAAGACATCGGGTTGCTTCAGCACCTGGCGGCGGTTAGTTGCTTCAATTCCTAGGACCGCTTGCATGGACCGCTTACGAGGTTCATAGTCCTGTAGATTAATATCTTCTAAGTTGAAAAAATCCTCGCACTGCTCGATTAATCCGGTTGCTGGGTCATAGGGAACCCAGAGATTGGTCGCCATGTCCTGCCATCGCGCTCGTCGCTCTGGGGTGAGCTTTAGAGTTTGTTTCAGTTCGGCAAACCGCTCTGGAAAGCTGTGGCCTAACCAGTCACAAACTGCGATCGCCTTTTCTAAATGCCATTGCACCAGGCGATTAGTGAACGCATTATTGTCAACGTACTCATGGTATTCATCCGCACCAATCACCGCGCGGATTTCATAGCGCTCTTGCCGGGTATCCCACTCGACTCGGCTACCCCAGAAGATGGCTGTATCCAGGATGATCTCAGCCCCATAGTCCCGCATCCAGGCGTCATCACCCGTTGCATACCAGTAATACCAGGCAGCATAGGCAATATCTGCGCTGATGTGAATTTCGCGATCGCGGCACCAAATCCTGACGTCCTCTGCGTAAGGATCACCCGGTAGCGACCAGCGGGGTGTGACCTCATCACCACTGTTTGCACTTTCCCAAGCATACATCGCGCCCTTGTACCCAGCATGAGCAGCCTTACGCCGCGCCCCTGCCAGAGTGTGGTAGCGGTAGGTAAGCAAATTGCGGGCTAGGTTAGGGTGGGTGAGGGTAAAAAAAGGTAGCAGAAAAATTTCCGTATCCCAAAAGATGTGGCCGCGATAGCCCAATCCTGAAAGAGTTTTTGCTGGAATACTCACGCGATCGTCATGGCGTGGGGCACTGATCAGCAGCTGAAAGAGATTGTAGCGAACAGCCAGTTGGGCCTGACAATCACCCTCAATCACAATGTCACTTTGCTGCCAAGTTTGCTCCCAAGACTGCTCGTGGGCCTGACGCAGCACACCATAGGTTGACGATTGCGCCAGTTTTGCTTGCGCCGCTTCAACGGGAGCCGCCACTTCGCGAGAGGTAAAAACGGTGACGATATTTTCCACGGTCACTGTCCGGTTTGAGGCAGCCAGAAACGCTGTGGTCAAGGTGGGATAGCCAGGAGCACTGGCCACTTGTAGCGCTGCCTCTGCCCCTGAAATTCTCATCCCGGAGGCCATAGCCAGTTCAATATGGGAAGTACGAGTGCGGACCTGCAACCAAACCCCTTGATCGGTCTTCCCCTGGTTGAGTGTTTCCCAATGGCTGAAACCTTGATTTTCGGCGTAGCCATTGATGCTGGCTTGAACTTCAATCAAACCATCAAAATCTATCGGTGTAATCTGAGCTCGCAAGCCCAACACATGTTGGTCAGCCAAGCTGGCAAAGCGCTCAAACTGAAGGTCTACGGTTTTGCCGCTTGGGCTCCGCCACCGCACGTAGCGGCTGAGGATACCCCGGCAGAGGTTAAGCTGCCGCTGATAACTAAGAATCTCGCCTTGATCTAGGCGGAAGCGATCGCCATCAATAATGACCACTAGTGGCAGCCAGTCTGGGCAATTAGCAAGCTCGGTGTAGACAATCGGCACATCGTCGTAGACGCCATGAATTAGAGTTGCTGGCCAAGCCCGTGGATAGCCTTCCTCAAAGCTGCCCCGTGTACCCAGGTAGCCATTGCCGATTGTAAAGACGGTCTCTCTAGCGTGCAACTGGTCAGGGTCAAACTGAGTTTCGGTCAACGTCCAGTCAGCATAGCTCAAGGACTGGGGGTGAACTGTTTTATCCATCGCCAATCTAGCTAAGTTGGGCTAAAGGTTTGCATGTTGTACGCACTACGACTGCTAGCGATGCTGATGCTGTTCCAGGATGGTTTCAGCTCTAGGTTTATAGATCAAATAGAATAAGGCATCTAGGTAACGACGCAACACTTCACGATTATCTCGATGCACATAGTTCCAGAAGCTATATATTTTAGCGAGGGATAGTAGCTGATTGGTATGCAACGACCAGTTGTATTGATCATGAACGCGCTGAATGGCCCGCTCAGAGATTTCTGTCCAATATTGAGGCTGGGTATCACACTGGTCAATAAAGTTGCTAATCTTCTCAGCAGTCCCTTCTAGATCAGTGGGATTGATCAAAAACCCTTGACCAGCCTCAATAATTTCTAAAGCGCCACCAAATTGAGTGGCAAAAGTAGGCAGACCAGAGACCATTGCTTCCAGAATAACCCGTCCAAAGGCTTCAAAGCGGGCAAAGTGGACGAAAATTCCTCGACAATCTGCAATCACACGGTAGGCTTCGCCAAGTTGAGAACTAGGAAGACGCATTCCTATCCACCGGACATGTCCATGGAGGTTGTGTTCGTTAATAATCCTATAGAGCTTTTCAATTTCTCCTGCTTCTTCCGCATTGATGGCTTCACTCAGATGCAATTTGCTAGTGAGCAGGATCAGGTTGCAGCGTGTCTGCAAGTCTGGGCTTTTAGCAAAACACTCCGCTAGACCCGTTAGGTTCTTGATCGAATTGATGGGGGCGATCGCAAAGATCGGTCGCTTGCCTGGCTGCTCTAGGTGCCCCAAGATCTGTGGGTCTTGGCGATCAAAGAGCAAGTTTTCAACCTGAGCGCGATCGCTGGCATTTCGGTTTTCTGTCTGGGTGTACGGGAAGAAGATCTGTTCATCAACCCCCGGCGGCACTCGATTAAATTTTGGATTAAACAGATCAATGCCATCAACCACATGGTAGAGCTGCGGCAGCGTAAAACACTTGTACGACTCGTACTGCCCCATTGTTTCGGGTGTGCCCACGATTTCTTCATAGGAGGAAGTGATGATGAAGTCGGCAGCATTCATGCTAATCAGATCAGCTGTAAATTGAGCTGAGAAGTGATACTGTTCCTCAAAGTCGTGCCAGTAGAGGTCACTAAATAGGTATTTGGACTTTTCTAGGGAATGGGCAATGTTACACTGAATTGCGTTGAGACGGCGGGCAAGCAGAAAGGCGACGAGATTGCCATCACTGTAGTTACCAATAATTAAATTGGGGCGCCCTCCCAACCGGCCTAGCAACTCCTTTTCGGCATCAATCGCAAAACTCTCCAAGTAAGGCCAAATCTCGAATTTGGGCAACCAGTTTTGGGTGAGAGGATTACCTTCCTGGAAAGGAACACGCAGAATCCAGGTGTTTGTTGTATTCTCAACTTTTTCCAGGCGTTGGTTGCACAGCGTTCCCTCACAATTAGGAATCAGGCGCGTCAGAATAATCACTTGCGGCTGAATGCCCAGGAGGTCGAGACCCGTCAGTTTTATATCTGCAAATAGTTTTTTCTCCAAGCTACGAGCTTGCTCTAGTACGTAGACAACTTGCCCCATGGTTTCGGGTCGTCCGGGAGCCGTTTCTTGCGCGACCCAGCCATGGATCGAGACAAGCACAATCCGAAACATGGCAGGAATGCGGGCCACAAAAGCCTCAAGTATGGCAGGTTCCGGCGTGTCAAACAGGCGATCAAGGAGTTCCAAGGTTTCGCCTACACGGGATGCAGTATTGCCCCAACCCGGTTCAAAACCCAGTTCTTGAAAGTCAACTCGGAACTTTGCATAGGGTTCTTCTGGAGAGTGCTGGTTCACGAACTTGAGTGCTTGCTTCACCTGTCGGGATAGCTCACCTCCAGAGTGAATCCGATCATTGATCAGCAGGGGGATACCATCATACTGGTGCCGGTGCAAGACATTGAACAACATCTCTAACCAATAATCAGGGTCAGTCAATACTTGGTTGCAAAGCAAATGGTTGAGGAACGTCAGACCTTGACCGATATTTCTAGGATCACTAATCGTAGGGGAACTTTCATAAAAAGGGCCAAAATCGATTTCCAGGATTCGGGGTTGGTAGCGGTTGGCTTGGCGATCTCGAACCTCTAAAAGGGCTTGTGGCGTCATCAGTTCCCAATCAGATAAGTCTACTGACAACCGCCAGATTTGTTGGCTCCCAACCCAGGGTCGTAGCAGAAGCCAAATATTCTTGCTTTCCAGGATCAGTTCATGGGTATAGTGAATGAGCTTGCCAACAGCCGAGGAGCGGTAGAAATAAGCTGGCTTTTGAAATTTGTGACAGTAATCTGTAAAAGCCTGCAGAATCTCATTTCTCAGAAGATAGTGCTTGTTCAAAGATCTTAAAGCTTCGAGCAACTGTCGCAGGTCGCTCTTCCCATCACTGTTGAACACAGCTTGAATCAAGTTATTCATGGCAAAAATCCTAACCCTAGCCAGCCTAAAGCTGCGAGAGCAAGTCCGCCTCCGAAAGATGGCTAGGTAGCTTGACTGCTTGGTGCCGCGCCAGAGGCAACTCAGGACTTACTCTTTTGTGATAATGGTTATTTAGGTGATTTGCACCTAGCTTCTGATAGATCTTAGGCCTTACCTCACAATGGATGAGGTAGCCTGCATCAGCATTGAACTGTGGTGTGCCGCTGTGATAACTGGCGATCGGTAGGCGCTGAATCAAGCTTCAACTTACCAGCTTAACTAGGGCATCTGCTCGGAACTGGACTATACGGGAAACAAGGCTGCGTGAGCGCTCGGATGTTGAGACTAGTAGGGTGACATTTTGGGAAGTGGAATCTAGGACACGTCTGACTGTACAGATCTGCATCTTATTATTGCAATAGGCAAAGATGCGCTCACCAGCCTCAATGTTTAACGCCTGAATGTTCACTACTACCTAACCTCATTCAAGAAAACCAACCGTGGAAGCACATTCGGCTCGATCTAGTGATGGAACGCGATCGCTAAATAAAGCACTTTTTCTTTAGGCTTTCATCGCCCTTTATTGCAGTGATTGAAGTGTCCATTTATAGTAGCACAAAAGCACTTCATCTACCAAAACTAATCTTGCTTGTCAAGGAGATTTATACTTATTTTTTAAGTTAAGTCTGAAATTGGTAACGAAGCCCTCAGTCATAGCCCCCTTGGGGGTGGATATAGACTTGCTACTGGTTACGGCTTGGAAATTCCGAAACTGTTTATTGACCAACCCATGAAAAGTAGTAGGCTGGCCTGCTGCTTTGGCAGCTGATCAAGTCATGTTCGCTTGAGAGGATTTTGATGGTACGTGAGTACTGCTCAAAAGAAAGTACCCATCTAAGTAGCCCCACACCATACAAAAAGCTCTTGGGAAACTTGCCATGTTTCGATCCCAAGAGCTTTTTAGTTTAAATTTTCACTCCCCACTAAATTAAATTTAGTACTTTCTCGCTGACTAGGAGTAAAGCTAGGTGACACTTTTTATATTGTCCTGCCAGGGAGTTCATACGGCTCATAGGGCTTGATTGCCTGTGTATAGCTAGGGGTAAGCTAACCATACAAAGGTCAACATAAAAAAGGCAGATTTCCATCTACCCTTAGAGCCTTAAAGTTCAATCCTTAGAGCCTAGTAGCGTTGGGAAGAGCGATTATTATTTCCCCAACTTCCCCCGCCGGAAGATCGTCTATCTTCACGAGGCTTAGCCTTATTCACCTTCAGGTCACGGCCCATCCACTCAGCACCATCAAGTGCTTCAATAGCAGCGGCTTCTTCTGCTTCCGTGCCCATTTCTACAAAGCCAAAGCCGCGTAAGCGCCCTGTTTCACGGTCGGTAGGAAGCTGAACACGCTTAACTGAGCCGTATTCTGTGAAGGCAGACGTCAAATCTGCTTCTGTAACTTCGTAGGATAGATTGCCTACATAAATCGACATATATTGTCTCCAAAATCAATGTTGGGTAGAGAGTGAGATTTCGGAGAGAAGCCTGCCAGTACAAAATGCGAGGAACTCGTCAATGCTAGGAACAAACGCTACAACCGATACTTCTTCTCAGCCTATACTATAGCACCTGACTCAAGCTGTTCCACCATAGTTTTTGCTTTCAAAAAAGTTTAGATATTGGAATGGGCTTTGATTTCCTACTCGTTGGACTCACCGTAGCTAAGTAAAGGGTCGCCATGGTTGCTATAGCTTCGCCCACGCCATTGAGTTGGTCTACGAACCGAAGATAGAAAAATCCGTAATACCGCCAAGGGATCCGCCAGAGGAGAGAGCCAGAATGCCCAGGCTGCTTTAGCCTCCTTCAGGTTATAGGAGGGAGCGATCGCCCACAGCATCCCGATCCGGATCAAGATTAAGGTACTATTCAATCCCAAAACCGTCAGCACTGGCATGGGGAAATTTCCTAAGCCTAGAAGCAGCAAGATGATAGGAATTGGCAATCCTTGCACCGCCAACAAGAACAACCAGTCACTCCACTTCTGGCTGGAAGAAGTTGCATCTTTCAAGTCAAGAGAACGCCCCCACTCCCGCCAAGTCTCCGCTGCACCTTCGTACATTCGTACCTGAAGTAGTTTTGCTCCATCCAGAAAGGCGACTTTTGCGCCTTTCACCGCAGCGTAACGCGCTAGGGTGACATCATCACAAAAGGAACTACGGGCACTAGTGTAGCCCCCCAATTGGGCCAGTAGGGATCGCCGGATCAAAAAGCACTGGCCGTTTGCCATCACCCGGTCTGGCTGGGCTGTTGTCTCCCCGCTAGGACCAAAGCGATAGATCAATGTAAGTAATAGAGCCGGTTGCAACCACAGCTCTCCTGGATATTCCAGGATGAATTGGGGAGAGAGAGAAATGAGGTCGTAGCCGCCCTCCTTAGCTGTTGCGACTAGGCTGGCAACCAGGCCGGGGGCAGGACGTGTGTCAGCGTCAATACCGAGTAGCCACTGACTATGCTCCGAGCTGTGCAAAAAACCAGTGTGCAATGCCCAGGGCCGCCCTACCCAGCCTGTAGGAAGCGGGGGATCGTGCAGCAGGTGAAACCGGGGATCTTGGATGGCAGCTGCTTTCACCAGCTCTCCCGTTCCATCTTGGGAGTAACTATCTACCACCAAAATTTCCCGAATTTCAGAGCCTTGTTGACTTAATCCTGCCAAGCAAGGAGGAATTCGCTGGGCTTCATTCAGTGTCGGCACGACAACACTTACACTCCCCCAATGCTCCGGGTCCGAAGGTTGGGGTTCTAAGGGCGGATGGCGGCTTGGCCCTTTGAGTAGCCGCGACAGGAGAATCGCGATCGCTGGAACTTGAATTGCTAGAAGAATACAGGCAACTACACTACCAACCTGATCAGGAATGGTCCAATGATCCATCGATAGGAACAGGATCACTTGCCGATTGCCTCAAGGGGAAGTGTTGCTATATTCATTGTTTTTGGCTCAACCGCAAGTTTATTTGAAGCCACGCTAGCTGGTGCTAACTGCCACATTATGTAAGCTGGGGCAAGTCCCAGCGCAATACCTAGCAGCACAGGGATAGTGATTCCCCCAGCTAAACTGATCACAGCGGCATAGACAAAGTTGCCAGCATAAACTGCTAGCGGTAACTTTAACTGGGAGCGGCTCAACACTTTTGGGCTTCTCCACAGCAGGGCAGCAATGCTCATAAATAAAGTGCCCGTTCCTAGCCAACCGACAAAGTTTTGGTAGGGCATACCAAAGAAAGCTCCCGGTTGGTGCCATTCCCAAAAAGGCGCTGCAGTCTGACTCATCGCCGGGTCTAAGACAAAATCCCAAGATGTTAGAAGCAAGGCGCCTAGTAAGATTGCACTAACCCTGACACTCCAGCGGATGCCTGAATGGGAGGATAAGCGGGTATGCAGGCCAGCACTTGCCAGCAAGTAAGCAGACAATCCAATGTAAAACCAAGACAGAGGAATGGTAAAGGGTACCAACCCTGCAACTTTATAACCAAGACCATTCAGGTAGGCGTAATGCCCAAAGGGAAAGCCAGTGCTGGTGCCTAGCAACTCACTACCCAAGGAAAGGGAAACCGCTGGAATCATGAAACCTAAAAGATGCCATAACCCTAGGGTCCGATAGGCGTGGATTGCTACTGCTGCTGTTCCCAAAAGGATATTGGCAACACCACCCCCAGACATGCTCCATTGGAATAGTTGTTGCACAGGTGTTGTTAATCCCGGTTGAATCGTAGAGATCAAGCTGAGAACAGCTCCCAGGTTGGGTAAGACTAGCAGTATTCCCGCCAATCCAAAAACCATGGTGACAAAGTGGGCAACAAGGCAAAAGCGCTCAAAAGTAACCAATCGCTTCATACAACTCCTAGGACAACAGGATGCACCGCACAGGGATACTCATAACTTCACAAACCTTTATAGTTTGACAGAGGTTGCGCTTAAAAATCTATCCAACCTCTAAATCTAAATTGATCAACCTTCACTGCCAATAGCTGTCCTGAGGGATACTGCGAGATTTGTGATTGAAATAATTGCCATCTGCCCTACTCATCCCTGATAAATAAGGAGTTCACCGCATATTTCCAAGGAATATAAGGCAAGGACTGTGATGATGGCAGATATTGGGATTGGTTTGGGGGTGATTGCTGGGTTGTTGGGCTTAGCGATATTGGCAGTGGAACTCCAGTACCGTCGTCGCCCCGGCAATGATTTGGTGATGAACCAGGGTGACTGGAATTTAGAGTTTGACAAGCCGCAGCACTATTGTTTGAGCGGGGAACTAGAGTTGCAAAACCGCACCCAACACTTAGAAATCATGGTGCCAGAGGTGCGAGCAGAGGCAACACTACTATCTAAGGGCAGCCTGGATGGTGTTTCCCAAACAATTAAGGTGATTCCCCGCCACCCCGACAGTGAACACCGGCTTGATGGCTACTGGTTTGGCTATATCGTTAAAGTTGGTAAGAAAACTCGTCTAGATATTCGTATTGATATTCAGGGGTCTGATCTGAGCCAGCTCCAAGCGGCATGGGTCCAGATTCACTACGTGACTTATGGTCCCCAAGGCCGAATTCCTAAGGTCCATCATGAAATCGTGCCGCTCCAATTTCCGAGTGCTGAGGAGCCAAACCGCTGGCGACCTGTGCCCCAAGCCGATGTACTACCGATTTACACCCACCTGTTGACTCCCCTAGATAATCCGGTAGACATTGTGCGCCGTTATGTAATTCCCCAAGCAAAACCCGGAGATGTGGTCACGATTGGGGAAACCCCAGTGGCGATCATGCAAGGGCGGCTACGGCACCCCACTGACGTGCAACCTGGATGGGTGGCGCAGCGGTTGTGTTACTTTTTTCTGCCTACTTCTAGCTTGGCAACTGCCTGCGGCCTTCAAGCTTTGGTAGATATTGTTGGCCCGCTACGGGTTGTGGCTGCCTTTATTGCCGGGGCGATCGCGAAAGTGCTTGGCCGACCTGGGGTTTTCTACCAGTTGGCTGGGGAACAGGCCCGCTTAATTGACGATGTGACGGGTACATTACCCCCCTACGATCAATTTATTGTGTTGGGGCCGGATAACCCTCAGCGCGTTGTGGACCAGATTCAAGCAGAAACTGGCTTGGCGGCGGCGATCGTTGATGTCAATGACCTCAAATCGGTAAAGGTTCTAGCCGCAACAGCAGGTTTACCAGGGACCTTATTGGACCAAGCATTACGCACTAACCCGGCGGGTAATGCTAATGAACAAACCCCTGTCGTGTTGATTCGTCCCACCGAGCCGCTGAGCCAACACTTACCAAAATGATAGGCATGGAGTACCCCCCTTGGCACAGTGTGCTCCTCCAGTAGGATTGATATACCATGTAGGATGACTATCAACATTCTCCTTGGAACGAACCAGATACACTTTGAGGGTTGCTCCTCAGATTGACCCTCAAAGGTTCCGGGTTTATCCCTACCCGTTAACAGCATGACTCCAGTCCTTCCACCCGATACTCCAATTACGACGCGCCCGGTTCAGTATCGCGACTTAGAAGCAGTTGAGCGACTGCTAGTTGAGGAATGGAGTGCCGGTTGCTGTAGTCGTTCAATTGACAGCCGTCAGCCCCAGCGGATTCGCCATTGGTACAACCCTTTGAAGCTGCTTCACCTCTTTCCAAATCGGCTGCAACAGCTGTTTCGGACCTACGTCGCGGAACAAGCCAATCAGATCCGGGGGGTAATTCAGGTCTCACCCTTTAATTGCAGCCGCACAACATGGCGGGTCGATCAGGTTGCTGTAGAAACGGCGCTCAAAGCTCAAGGGATTGGTTCCCAGCTACTACGCTACTGCTTTGAGACAATTCTGGAAGCTCGCACCTGGCTGCTGGAGGTCAATGTTAATCACACAGATGCCCTAAGCCTCTACCGGCAAAACGGCTTCCAGCCCTTAGCCCAGATGACCTACTGGGCAATTGCTCCTGAGCAGTTGCAAGGATTAGCAGCGCGACAGCCAGACTTACCTAACCTCTTGCCGGTGAGCAATGCGGACTCTCTCTTGCTTTATCAACTCGATACTGCCGCTATGCCTCCCTTGGTCCGCCAGGTATTCGATCGGCGTGAACACGACTTTAAATCAGGTCTAGTGCGTGGGTTGATTGCCGGGATGAGGCAGCGGCTCAGCCATACGGAAATTGCCAGTGGTTACGTGTTTGAGCCTCAGCGCAAAGCTGCGATCGGCTACTTTCAAGTCCGGCTGTGCCGGGATGGGGCTCAACCTCATGTTGCCCAGCTAACAGTGCATCCAGCTTATACCTGGCTCTATCCAGAGTTGCTGACACAGATGGCGCACTTGACCCAAAGTTTTCCTGCCCAAGCTCTGCAACTGGTTTCTTCAGACTTTCAACCAGAGCGAGAGGAGTACCTAGAGCAAATTGGAGCCGAGCGTGTACAGCACACCTTGATGATGTCTCGCTCTGTCTGGCACAAGCTACGGGAAGCTAAACCAGTCTTTTTAGAAGGGCTGCAACTATCAGATGTGCTGCAAGGGTTTCAACCCAACCGTAAGCCAGTTCCGGGAAGGATTATCTTGCGGACCCAGCAGTGCGAGCTTATGCCTGAGCCTAGCTCTGATTCTGTAGCGCGAGGGTTAAGGGAGTTTTCGCCCAAAGAAGCGCGTCAAGGTGTGTTCTATCAAGATTACCTGGATCACGATGGTTCCTGTTGCTAGTGCTCATCGGGCAGACCGGGTAAAACTTATTGTTCAGTCTTTAGCCGACCTGGAGCATCATTACCCAATTATGGTTGGAGAGGACCTGCATCCATGATTTCTGCTTTAGGGCTAGATGTGGGTAGAAAACGGATAGGGGTGGCGGGTTGCGATCGCACAGGCTTAATTGCTACAGGTTTAGCAACCATTGAGCGCCGTTCCTTCCAGCAGGATTTAGCGCAATTGCAACAACTAATTGACGAGCGACAAGTTCAGTTGCTAGTTGTGGGCTTGCCCTACTCAATGAACGGCAGCTTGGGATTTCAAGCCCAGCAGGTCCAAAAAATTGCGCAGCGGTTATCTGCAGCGTTGAACTTACCGCTGGAGTATGTGGATGAGCGACTGACCTCCTTTGAAGCAGAGGAGATGCTGCGATCGCAGAAAATTCCACTCTCGCAGCACAAAGGTTTAGTTGACCGTAAGGCAGCGGCCATAATTCTGCAACAATGGTTAGATCAGCGGCGTCGTCAGCTTGCCAACGGAGGCAAACAACCAGAGAATGGGCTAGCAGACCCTCGATCTGTAACCAAGGGATAAGCTACACGATAGCGATTACAAAGAACAGGTGCTCAAGTTAAATATAAATAGTCAACCATGGGTAAGAAGAATTTAGACATGGAGGGATCAGACATGGAGATGGATGACCCCACGGTAACCCTGAGGGATGAAATGGGGCGATCGCTGGTTTGCTACTTGGAGCTGTCCTTTGAGGTGGAAGCAAAGGACTATGTACTACTGCATCCCGTAGACTCTCCTGTTGAAATTTTTGCCTGGCAAGCAGATGAGGTAGAGGATGAAGACACCCTTGTTGATGTTGAACCTGAAGAAATTGACAAGATCTTTGCGACTGCTCAAGCGGTGTTGGCCGAACAAAATTTGACTTTGAAGCACACCGCAATTGCTCTAACAGTGGAAGGAGAGGTTCCCGAAGTCAACGAAGAAGAAATTTTAACCTTGGAAGTTGAGAATGAGCAGGAAACAGAGGCAGAAGAATTCCAATTTCTCGCCAGCTTCTACCACGAAGAGCAGGAGTATGCAATTTATACCCCGTTAGATCCTTTACTCTTGCTGGCCCGGCTAAATGCTAACAATCAACCAGAATTACTTTCGCCAGAAGAGTTTCAAAAAATTCAGCCTATTTTAGAAGAGCAGTTTTTTAGTGAATTGGAGTAAGGGGCTATTGCGACAAGAATTACCAGCTTGGAGGTCAGAAGGAGGCACTAGATGAAATCGGCTCGACTTTATTTGGCAGGATTGGGTCTAGCTGTGGTGGCAGTGCCACTGGGAGCCTGGATATGGTGGAGCCAAGCTAGCGCCCCCCCCCAACCCACTGGTAGTCGGCAGCCAGTCGAGGTGCAAATTGGCTCTGGGACTTCCGCCAACCAAATTGGCCACGAACTAGAGCGGGCAGGTTTAATTCGCTCCACTACTGCTTGGAAATTATGGAGCCGCTGGTTGATGCTCCAAGGCCAAGGAGAGGGGTTTCAAGCTGGTGTTTATCGCCTATCGCCTGATCAATCACTGGGGGCGATCGCTCAGACAATCTGGGCTGGCGATGTGGTTCAGGCAAGTTTGACCATTCCTGAAGGCTGGAATCTACGTCAGATGGCTAAATCCTTCGAAGCTAAAGGCTACTTCAAGGCGGAGGACTTTCTACGGGCAGCTAGCGATATTCCTTATGATCGCTACGCTTGGCTGCCACCTAACCTACCCCATCTCGAAGGCTTTCTGTTTCCTGATACCTACCAGTTTCCTACAGGTGGCGTTACCCCAGAAGCAGTGATCGGTCACATGCTAGATCGCTTTGAACAAGCGGTTCTCCCTCTCCATCAAAATCGCCAAAGCCAAACCCAATTAACCTTGCGAGAGTGGGTAACCCTCGCCAGTATTGTGGAAAAGGAGGCGGTAATACCCGCAGAACGTCCCCGAATTGCCGGTGTATTCTCGCAACGATTGCAACAGGGTATTCCCTTAGGCGCTGATCCAACTGTTGAGTACAGCCTGGGAATTCAGCAAACGCCAGATAAGCCACTGACGCTGGTGCAGGTAAACACACCTTCTGTCTACAATACCTATCTTAATGCTGGGTTGCCACCAACCCCAATTGCCAGCCCTGGTATAGCAAGCCTCAAAGCTGCGCTGGCTCCTGAGCGGACGGACTACCTCTATTTTATGGCTCGCTATGATGGCACCCATATTTTTAGTCGTACCCTAGAAGAGCATCAGACAGCCCAAGCAAGGGTTCAAGATGGGCGGGCTCAGTAAGACAGATAAAATTAGCTTGACATCCTCCTCCCCATCAATCTAAAGGCTTTACAAGCGCCTGATCAGCAAAGCAGGGCACTGTAATGAGAGCAAGGGAGAGTTCTCGTAGAGCTTTCACCCCTAGAACTCTCAATCTAAACAGAGAGGTTCTAGCAATTGCTTTGCATGGTTGTTGGGTCCTTCAACACAGGCGCAACGGTTGAAATTTAACGTCGTGCTAGTGATCAGGGCTGCTAGTTGCTCCGTGGCCTGGAGCAGATAAATAGTTGGGTAGACCTCAACTACTTTTGGATGCTTTCAGTTGATGCGTAGTGGCGATCAATCCTTGTTAGACGATCGGATTAAAGCTTGGAGCAATCTAAGGCATTTTAAGATCACCTGGGTGTGGACTTCAGTGGAGCCTGCCCACTAGATCAAGGATAAGCTCTAATGGCGACACCACGATTGGGAGTAAAGCTTCCCAGTGTGATGGATGCTATTTAGCGATCGCGCCCCGGACCAGCATAACAGTACACTCACTTTTACGGGCGATTGCTTCTGGGATGTTGCCGCTGATCACTTGTTGTAGCAGTCCTTCTCGGCTGGCACCCAAAACAATCACATCCACGCGATCGCTGTGGGCTAGAGTTATCACAGCATCAATGACGGAGGTCGCCTGTATGGGGGTTGCTTGTACATCTTTAAGTTGCGTGCTCAGCCACTGGGTTGCCTGCTCTAGGCCTGTGGTGTCGGGTGTTGCAACTGAGGGCTGGAACACCTGGCAAAGTTTAATCTGAGGTGCTTCGCTGAGGGAAGCCAGTGCTGGTAGTAGTTGGATGGCTCGCTGTGAGTTGGGGCCGCCAGCGATCGGGACCAGCCAGCGGTCTAGGTTTTTTTCTTGATGAAGCTTGACCAAAATAACGTCGCAGGCGGCCTGCCGGATGATTGTGTCCATCACACTGCCAAATACCCGCCCAGGAGTTGTAGTACCTCCTTTCCAGCCGATTAGCACCAGGTCAACGTGCCGCTCTTTGAGCGTCTCCAATATTGCCTGTGCTGGATCATGGGCCACCCGTACTTGCGTGTGTACAGGTATTTGCGCTTGCTGCCCTAGCCGCACGGCTTGCTGCAGTAAGTGACGGCTAGCCTTCGTATCTACCGGAGTTTCTGCTGGTGAGTCATCACGGGGTACAAGTAAGACTTGCAGACATTCCAACTCATAGTTACGTTCGCGGGCAATTGCTACTGCTATTTGTAGCAAGGCTGTCGCCGTTTGAGGGTTGCTCAGGGGCAGCAGTAACCGGCCTTTTCCCACGGCGGGGGCACGAGTTTGATAGACCACATAGGACGGCTGGGGCCGGGGACCGATTTGAATCGTCTGACCACTTAAGCGGTCAGACTCGGCGCGGATAATGTCGCTGCGCGTAATAATACCTACCAGCTTGCGGCCCTCTGTAACGGGTAAGCGGCTAAGACTGTATCGGTTCATCAGGTAGAGGACATCGGCTAATGAGTCTGTGGGACCCACCGTTACAGGCTGGGGGGTCATAATCTCGCTTAGCAGTGGATCACCTGCTAAAGGTTGACCCACACTTGCGAGATCACTCTGTGTGATAATCCCTACCAGTTTTTCGCCATCAATCACCGGGAACCCCCGGTGCTGGGAACGAGAGAAAGCCTGAACCACTTCCTCCAGGGGCAATTGACTCGATAGCGTTTCCACCCGTCGCTGCATCACTTCTGCTGCTGTAAGTTTTGCCAAAAGGCTACTGTCAGAGGTTTGGGCCTCCAGATAAATACCCTGCCGCTCTAAGAGACGATCATAAATTGATCCTTTGGCGGTTTGTTCCGCGACTAAGTAGGCAACCACGCAGCCAATCATCAGTGGCAGCACAAGATTAAAGTCAGCCGTCATTTCAAAAACGATCACGATCGCAGTGATCGGAACTCTGGCTACCGCACTAAAAAATGTCCCCATCCCGGCAAGGGCATAGGTTACCGGCAAACTCATTTCGAGAAGATTATGTTCGCAAACCCCGACTAGGTATCCCAGAGCGGCTCCTAAAATCAAGGTAGGAGCAAATATTCCGCCTGGCGCTCCAGAACCATAGGCAACCAGGGTTAAGACAAATTGGGCCACAAAGGCGATCACGGTGGTTTGCCAGTCAGCTTCTCCCGTAATCAATATTTCTTGTAATCCAGCATTGTTTCGGAAAGATAGCGGTAGTAAAGAGACGACTAACCCAGAGATTAATCCAGCCAGTCCCACTTTTCCAGGTAAACCAAGGGGCAACCTTCGGTTCAGGTTCAGGCTTACCAGCACCCCACGATTGAAGAGCCCACCCAGGAGCCCAGCCAGTACGCCCAGCACTAAGTAAAAGGGAATTTCTTGCACGAAGAAACTTGTCTGGCGAGCAACCAAATCAAGGTTGAGGTCTAAGCCGTGGCCGCCTAACAGCCGAGAAACAACAGCACCAATAAACGAGGCTAAAATCGCAGTCCCCAAGGTGAGGCCAGATAAATCTTGAAGAAGTTCTTCAACCACAAACAGGGTACCTGCGAGCGGGGCATTAAAGGCAGCTGCCAACCCAGCTCCTGCTCCAGCAGCAATCATTTGGCGACGGTGATCGGGTGAGGTAGGTAACCAGTGGCTTAGTTGTGCTGCCAGTGCTGCCCCCAGTTGCACTGTAGGGCCTTCCCGCCCTAGGAATAATCCTGAACCCAGAGCTAGTACCCCGCTGACTAATTTAACTAAGGCAACTCGTAAATCCAGGGCCATGGGCACTCGCGCCAGGACTGCTTTGACTTGCGGAATCCCACTTCCAGAGGTTTCTGGTGCCACCCGCTCAACGAGGAAGCCAGCCAGGAGGCCTCCACCTAGGCCAATAGTAGGCAGTACTACCCAAGCAGGGAGCAGTTGAGCGGTTTGGACTCGCCAAGTTCCCAGCCAGCCAATGCCTTGTTTCAGGAGAACGGCAGCAAGCCCTGCGACCAAGCCAATCAGACAAGCTTCCAGGATGGCAAGCCGCTTCGGCTGCAACAAATGGCGAAATCGTAGGAAAGCAAGCCGCATATAGCTGCAAGGGCGATTGAGAAGTTGCCGGCTCATTTCAATTTTCATCAGTTGCCTTTTCTCAATAACTGGGGTTTAACGCTGAGAAGCTACCAGCATTCAATTGCTCAAAGCCGATGCAAAGTAGGACAATCTGCGGTGCTCATAGTTTCAATGCTCATTAGCACTATCATTTATACGTGTTGTCCCACCGAGTGATTACGTTCAAGCGGCTGAAACATCAGGTATCCTATAATTTAATGCTGAGGTTTATTGCGGTTGATTGCCCGCCTCTGCCTGGTTAAGCTTTGAGATGCTATGGCTAGCTTACCGACTCTCAATACCGAGACAATTTGGGCGATTTTGAATGACACCGTTGATGATACTACGGTAAATGCGCTGGTTTGGCAGTGCCTAGGATATCGATACGATGGGGCTGGCAATTGGGATACAACAGCGGTAGCACCGGATTGGCGTGAACAATACCCAGAACCGCCAAACTTTATAGACAGCCGCCCTGCGACGATCAAACTGACGCGTTCAATTCTTCCGGCTCAGAAGCAACTGCTCAAGGAAAAATTAGGGTTTAAGGGGTACAAAGTGCATGAATTAAACCCTCGTCTTACTCGCCGAGCGACTGCGGCCAACTGGCTTCTGGGTTACATCCAGGATGCCTAATATTAGATCAGTCGCAAAGTAGAAGTTGAGCGAGAGGCTATTTCTGAAAATAGTGAAGGATGGCAACATCGCCGTTGGTTTTCCTAACTTTCCTTCCTGCTGTTGTGACTCAAGTACAGTACCATGAGCGACGATTCCAAAACGATCATTGCCGACTTTCAAAATGCAGTAAATATGACGGCTAAAGAATTACAAGCTTGGCTGGAGACTGAGGAATCTCAGTCAGTAGGCCAAAAAAAAGATGATGACGAAGCTATAGGGCACAAGTCCGGTAGGCGAATCAGTGAGCTGCTCCAGCACTCTGACTATTCTGAAGATGACCTAGCGCATATGAAAAAGGTAGCCAGCTATGTTCATCGTCATTCTGCCCAGCGGCCCGCTGGTGAGGTTACTGACACCCGTTGGCGCTATTCTCTAATGAACTGGGGTCACGACCCCTTAAAGTGAGGGTGAGAACGTGAGAACAAACTGCCCTAGTTGAGGTGAGTCATTAACCGGGATAGATCTTCATCCATTTTCAGCCCGTGGGCAGAGTTTTCTGAATTAGACGGTTCTAGGTTAGCTGCTAGCTTTACCTGGCTCACCCGATGTTGAAAATGGTTGAGTTCATCCACAAAGTCTCGAATACCCTGAAACTGCCGATACACAGAAGCAAATCGCACGTAAGCAACTTCACTCAAAGACTGCAAGTGGCGCAGAACAGCTTCACCAATTTCGTTACTTGTGACTTCTCGTACGGCTCGTTGCTGGAACTCGGCTTCAATATCATCCACTAGGGCTTCTAGGCGGATAGCAGAAATACCTGTTTTTTCACAGGCGCGGACAATTCCTCGTAACAACTTGGATTGATCAAAGGACTCGCGATCGCCGTTGCGCTTAATCACGGTGATTGGTACAAATTCAATTCTTTCATAGGTCGTAAAGCGGCGATCGCATTGTAGGCATTCCCGCCGCCGCCTTACACTCCGGCCCACCTCTGCTGAACGTGACTCTAAAACGCGGCTATCAGTATGCTGGCAAAAGGGGCATTGCATAACTTTAAGGTTTTCCTGCAAAAGTTAGCTTCGACAAGCGTTAGAACCGGGGCAGTGCAAGCATGAATAACCATCCCGATAGCCTCAAGCTTACCTCATCAATGGCGAAATTATTTGTAGACTACCAGCTCAAGTAATCCTTACTCAATCTTTTCATACTGGAGTGTCTCCAAATACTGTTGTAAGTGCTTTGCCCAACTGGCAGCAAGCGCAACTTCCGTAAAGGGCACTTGAATCGGATTAGAGCCGTAAAGTTGAAACTCTATTGCCACAACTTTCCCTCTAGAGGGAAGGACTGTTAGATCAACTGATTGACCATCAACTTGTAAGGTAATTGAACGGACCTGCTTTAAAGAAAAAGTCTTTAACTCTATAGGTCCATTGCGAGTCGGTTTACCCCAAGTAAGATTGTTATTAGCTTGACCTAAGACGGCATAGATATCATATTTGGCTTTCTCAAATTGTGCTGCCCATAATTGATAAGCTTCAACCTTGCGGTATTCATTCCAGCCCGACCAAGCAAGCCCTATAAACAACGCAAGTAACGGTAACCAGAGTAGACCTTTTGCCATGGTGGGGCTGCCAAAAGTAAGGTTTTAGTTTGATCTGCAAGCTTGAACCCGCTTACTTTAAATGTTAAAGCAAAAAACAGTGCGGCTCAGTTTGCCATTTTGATTTTTAGTCTATTAAAAACTTCTCTGGTAGCACTTTGATTTATCCAATTACTAGCAAATTGAATAGGCAGAAATTATTTGAAGACTAAATTTTTGCTACAAGTTATGCTTGAGGAAATTTTGCGATTGCTGCTGCTAGCTCATCGACTTCAGACTCAAGCGTCAAGTAGTGAACGCAAGCTCGGACACAATTTGGCTTAAGAATCAATCGTGTCATCATTCGTTGGGTTTCTAGAAATTCAACGAGCTGAGCATTGACTACCCCTTCAATTTGAAAAGAGACCAACCCTGACCGGGGCGGAGCATCGCGCAGGCAGTTGACTCCTGGCAGTTCTCTTAATTTTTGCCATAACTTCTGACTAAGGTGGAGGATATTTTGATATCTTTCTTCAGCGGTGCCCCATTGCTGGTGCAGCGCGATCGCAGCTCTTAAACCAGCACCGAGGGGAAAAGCGGCGGTGGCAATTTCAAATCTGCGTCCATCAGGTTGCCAGTTGACAGGTTCACCAATACTGTTCGTCGTAATACCGCGCCAACCAATAAAGGTTGGTTGCAACAGATCTAAAGCCTGGGGACGAACATACAGACCACCCACGCCTTCAGGACCACACCACCACTTATGGCCAGTAAAGGCATAGAAATCGGCATCTAATTCGCTAAGATTCAGCGGTAGGACGCCCACAGATTGAGCTGCATCCACTAAAACGGCAATCAGGCTACTAGCGTGAGAGTAACTACGACAAGCTGTAATGATTTCTGCCAGTGGTAAAACCTGGCCGGTGTTCCAAAAAATATGGCTGAGAACAACCAAGCGAGTTGTCGGTCGCAGGTGTTCAGTCACAATTTTTACTGGGTCGCCTCCATTCAGCGTCGCTAGCAAGGGACAGGTGGAAATTTCGACCCCAAAGCGGCGGCTAATTTGCTGCGCAGCGGCAATAATTCCAGGGTGCTCACAGTCAGAAAGTAAAAGATGATCACCTGGTTGCCAATTTAGCCCCCAGAGAGCGATGTTACAGCCTGTAGATACGGCATCTGTGAGTGTAATTGTTGCTGGTGGTGCCCCCAATTCGCTAGCAATCGCCTGTCGGGTTTGCTCTACCTGCTGGGCCACCCAAGCGTTGACACACCTCGAAAAAGGTCCTTCCTGCTGGATGTATTCATAAGCTCGTCGGATCTCTGATTGGGCAGATTGAGGCAGAGGACCTTGACCTCCGTAGTTAAAATAAGCTTTATTACCTAGAGCAGGAAAATTCTGTCGGTGCTGTGCTAGGGACAATTGTGTTGAAACATTCACCATAGTGATGATGTTACCAGGAAAAAACCTTGGCATTTTAGCAGGTTGCTGGCTTATGGTATGGTTACCAAAAGGTTTTTTCTACCTTGTGCTATCGTACCGAGGGGTTTGTTTCAATTTCAATATATTGTTGTCCGAGTTCTGGCCTGACCTTGAATTTAAAAGATGATGAGGAGAAGTATGACTGAAAACGCCAAATCTCAGGTTAAAGCTGGTCGAAAAGTGAGGCTAGCCTCTTGGCTAAGCACGAGTGGAGCTTTAGCCATGGTTTTATTTGGTAGTCAAGCCATGATTGCCATTGGCTCCCCTGTGAAAGGTATAAACCGAGCTGAGTCTAACGCACAAACCGCGTCTAAAGGGCAGGTTGCACCAAAGCCACTGACCATAGCTCAAACTGGACTTCCCGTACCAACAGACGCTCCCACCGCAGGGCCGAATGCTGCTCCTAACCCACAAGGAATTGAGGCTGCCCCCGCCGCCCCCGCTGGCTCAGGGGATCTAGCTCCGGCACCAACTGATGCTCCTACAGGTGTTCCTACAGATACTCCCACCGCAGGGCCGAATGCTGCTCCTAACCCACAAGGAATTGAGGCTGCCCCCGCTGCCCCTGCTGGCTCAGGGGATCTAGCTCCGGCGGCGCCAACTGAGACAGGTGCTCCGACGGATGTACCTCCTACTGCCGCACCTGAGACAGGTGCTCCGACGGATGTACCTCCTACTGCCGCACCTGAGGCCCCTCTCCCGACTGAGCCTCCCTCTCCTGAAGTTACTGAGCCTCCCTCTCCTGAAGCTACGGAGCCTCCCTCTCCTGAAGCTACGGAGCCTCCAGCTTCAACCGAGGTAAAACAAGAAAATATTGTATTTGTCAGTACCGTTGAAGGTGCTGCGACAGCAGAGATTGCTGAAAATCCTGCCCGGTTTAGCCAAATTGTCGGCAGTGGTCGCTTATTGGTCAATGCAGATAACCAGGTGACCGGCTACTACTTCACCGTGAGTGGGCTACCAGCTAACCAAGCAGTGCCTTATCACTTCCACGTTGCCAAGACTGGGCGTACCCCCACAAGCTGTGAGGGCGACAAAGAGATTGTGGAAGATGAGACCGGCGGAGAGGTCCTGGTTCCATTGAGCGACATAGCGCCACTACAGGCCGGTGCTTCTGGCGTAGCAACTGTTGGTAGTGCTAGCAGCCCAATCCAGCTACCTACCCCAGTTGCTTTAGAAGATATTGGTTACCTGAATATTCACGCGACCGGAGTTACCCCTCCCAGCGCTGAATCTTCAGTCTCAGAGCCACCTCAGACCGAGGAGATGCCAGCCGCCACAGGCCCCCAACAACCCACGAGTGGTCCAAACGCGGCTCCTGCGCCACCTTCAGAGACAGGGGTAGCTCCGGCTCCGACTGAATCACCTGCGGCTGAAGCCACGGAGTCTCCTTCGCCTGAAGCAGCTACAGCGACTGATGTTCCACCAGGTGCCGTCTGCGCTAATGTGCGTCTCAATCCAGCAGGCTTTGAGCGAGAAATTGGGTCTGCGCCAGAAGCGGCTGAGCCTTCTCCTGAACCCACAGTAGGGCCAAATGATGCTCCTAATCCTCAAGGAATTGAGCAGTCTCCCGCCCCAACGGAAGCACCAATTCCTGGTCCAACGGAAGTCCCCGCACCAGGGTCAACTGAAACCGCGCCCCAGGGGCCAGGTTTTGCCCCAGCACCCGCTCCAGCGGAAGCCCCCGCACCAGGGTCAATGGGTGAGCCACCAGCCCAGGAGCCGGCCGCTCCTGCTCCAGGAGCAGGAGAACCTGGAACATCCGAATCAACAGATGATCAGAACGAAACTCCTGGACCCTCAACTGGAACAACAGAAGGAGGGCCAGGCACTCCAGGTCAGCCGGGAACTGCTCCTATCACACCTTAAGGCCTTGAAAAGTTGCTCTTTGCTACCGAACTTTTGCTTGTTGGAAAGTTCGGTAGTAAAACAATATATCAATTCTTTAAGTTTCCTGTTAGCTTGGAGGCATGTTGCTTACTGCTGAACTGCTGCTAAACTACCAGCGCTGTGATCGGCGCGCTTTTTTAGAGGCATACGGCGATCGCGCTTATAAGGCGCCTCCAAGTGATTTTCTACTGAAACTGAGACAAGATAGCGCCCTGCATCAGCAACAGGTGCTTTCCACTCAAACCTGGCAACGGCCTCAATATCCAGAGCACAACTGGGTTGCGGCAGCTGAGGCCACAGTAGAGCTAATGCGGCAGGGGGTAGACCAGATTTACCAAGGCGTACTTCTGGTTGAATCTTCAGGAGTATCACTATTAAGTAAACCCAGTTTGTTAATTAAGCAGGCTGGGTTGTCTGATTTTGGAGATTGGCTGTACGCTCCTGCGGACATCAGGCTGAGTAAACGCCCGAAGCTGGAATACAAAGTAATCAGTGCTTTTCATGTCCAGCTACTGGCTGAAATTCAGGGTGCCTGGCCAGAGTCAGCGTGGCTGGTGCTGCGCGAAAAGGGTCGTTACGCGGTTGATTTGTGGCAGAGCTTGCCTCAAATGCAGTCAATACTAGCAGCGCTAACTGAGATGATTCAGCAGCAACAAGAGCCGGAGGTGTTTATTGCCCGCAACCGCTGTAGCCTCTGTCCCTGGTTTCAGCATTGCTATGAAATTGCTCAATCTCAACAACACCTTTCGCTACTGCCGGGCGTGACACCGAGCCGCTATCCGGCACTACAGCAACTTGAGCTGACGACAGTGGCCGCACTGGCAAAAACAGATCCAACTCGTCTAGAGCATCTGCCTGGCTTTAGTAATGATGCTGCTATCAGGCTGGTGCAGCAAGCGCAAGCAGTGCACCAAAACCAAGCGATCGCCCGAATGATCCAAGCTGCCACTAACAGGCAGTTACTAGCTAACTTACCGACAGCGTCTGTAGAACTCTACTTTGATATTGAGGCAGAGCCAGGGTTGAATTTAGCCTACCTACACGGCGTTTTAGTGGTTGATCGTCAAGCTGGCAGTCAAACCTTTTATCCCCTAATGGCTGAGCAACCAGACGGGGAAAGGCTGGTCTGGCAACAATTTTTAGAGCTTGTTCAGAGGTATCCAACCGCGCCTATTTTTCATTTCTGTGCCTATGAAGTCCAAACCGTGGAACGGCTTGCCAGACTTTACCACACGCCTTACTCTCTGGTAAAACCTCTACTAACCCGGTTTTTTGACCTGCACCTTTGGGTGACCGAAACAGCTGCTCTGCCGATTGAAAGTTATACGCTGAAGTTAATTGCCCGTTGGCTGGGGTTTGAATGGCGGGACGCAGATGCCAATGGTGCTCAATCAATTTACTGGTACTCTCAGTGGTTACAAACCGGCGATCGCGCTTTTTTAGAAGCCATCCTCCGCTATAACGAGGACGACTGCCGGGCCACTTACCACGTTAAAGAGTGGTTGACGAGTTTTATCCATACCCGCCAGCTGAAAGTGGTGAATGTACCTTAATTCTTACTCAAAGCTTCAAGGTCAAGCCTCAGCAGGGGCTATCCTCTTAATTTTTCACTGAGGCAGAATGTTTGTCGGTCTTGGGTATCCCAGCTAAGGGGCCGCTGCCTCCTGAGCTCCTCTTGGATTTAATCGTATTGTCTTACCAGTTAGATTAAAACTGGAACCACCTAATTTAAGTTTTATTTTCTGCCATGGCTGCGCGATCGCCCATTTCACTGTTACAACCAAATTTAGTGCTAAAAGGCCCCATCCTGGAATTGACACCAGAAATTCTAGAACAAAATGGATTGAAGGGACTAGTACTTGATGTTGATGAAACCCTGATTCCTATCAGAGCTAGAGAGGTATCCCCAGAGTTGATACAGTGGTTGGCGCAAATTAAAGATACCGTTTCTCTGTGGCTGGTCAGCAACAACCTTAGTAAGACCCGGATCAGTCGCATTGCCCAAACTTTGGATTTACCCTATTTAACGGGAGCGCAAAAACCCTCTCGGCGCAAGATCAGGCAAGCCGTGAGTGCAATGAATTTGCCCTTTGAGCAAGTGGCGATGGTGGGCGATCGCTTATTCACAGACGTAATCGCCGGAAATCGCCTGGGTATGTTCACGATTTTAGTTGACCCCATGGTTGACCCTAGTATAGAAGCTCAACGCTTTCCTGTGAGGGCTTTTGAGGTATGGTTGTCTCAGCTTCTAGGAGCCTCTCTGGAGTCTCATCATTAGAGCTTTGCAAAAGAAGTTAACCTATTTTCTCAGATAGAAGAATATAAAGAAAACCTTATGGAATCCATTACCTGTAATTATTTCTGGCATTCTAGATATTAGTTTGAAAGGGGTCAGTTCTCATAAAGACCCTTCCTGTTAATACACCTTTTATATCTGCATAAAGTGCCAGTCCCTAGCTTAAGGGAACTGGCACTTTATATATTCTGCTAAAGGATCTACGGGTACATTCCAGTTCACTCATCGCCTACCATAATGCTGGTGGCGGGCACCTGAATTTGCAGCCCAATATTTAGTAGGTTAAAGTAATTTTTTAGTTCAGCCGGAGCCGGATACAGCTGAACACGGTATAAGAATACTCAGAAGATACCGAGGCCAACTACCCAAAACGGCAGTGGAAACAACTTAAATATTCATTCCTAGTGGGGTTGTAAAAGTGAAGCCTGATCAAATTACTAGAAAATAATTCCAGGCAACGGTAAAAAAAAGAATACAGTAGTCAGCCCCAAGCCTGCTAGCGGCATGAGAATTTCTAACCTATTTGCACTTTTGGAACAGCAATGCTCTTGAAGCAGTATTGCTCTGTTTCGCAAGCGGTCAGGTAGTAAAGGTGCTTTTCCAAGGCTTTTAAGGCTTCAGGTGCATCTGCTTCGTGAAGGTATATCCCCTTGGAGCTGCTGTTATAGGGATCGCCTACTTCTATAAGTTGGGCCAAAGCAAGGCGTTACAATCTGGTAAATCTAGCTCGAAGTAATTAGGGCAGCGGGGAATTGTTGGGCGGGAAAGAGAGTGCATTTTTGTCTAGTTGCCGCTGCACTGGGTCGCGAGCTGATAAGACCTTGATTGACCGTCTTATTGGATAAGTGATTTTTGGAACCAGCACCTGCTTCCTTACTGGAAGTGCTGCTACGCTGACCCTACCTGTATATACGATTGGCCTAATCGAATAACTTTTTGAACTATTTCTCGGTGCACCCTTACAGTAACGATCGCCCATCCTCTGTGTATTGGTCTGGTTGTAAGGTGTTCAGCAAGGCTTCCCAATCAAAGGGAGTGTTGCGCTCTTCGCCTTTGACCTCAAACGTGACATTACAGGCTTTCGGTTGTGCCAGGGCTTGTACACAAAGCTCAGCTACGTCTTCCCGGCTGACCTTACCCTTCAAATTATCCCCTTGATCAACAATTAAGGTTTGACCACCAGGCTCCTCGGTCAGGGCACAGGGCCGGATAATCGTGTAAGGAATACCACTGTGCCGTACGCTATCCTCGCCCTTAAGCTTCCAGGTGAGAATGCCTCCCAGTTGGTCATTCATACGAACGGCTGGGGGTTCTTCTTCTAAGTTAATTCCAGGACGGCCTGGGCGCGTCACCCCGGCAGAACTGACAAGGATGAACTGAGGTAAAGTCGGCCCCCCATAAGCCTTGATAGACTCCACCTGTAGCTGGAAAGGTCCTGGTTCAAATTTGGGATTGAGGGCCTTGTCGTACTCAAACTTGCTCAACATTAGTTGCAAGGCGTAGATGTGGCTCGAAGCAAATGGCTCGGCATTTTCTAAGGTCTTCGCACGGAACACCGGCGTCAAGTCTGAGAATGGAATCCGGACTGTAGTCCACTCTCCGTTAGCTGTATCGAAGGAATAGCTGTAGGCAATTCCATCCCACTTTGTCTCGGTGCGAAGAATAAATTTGTATCGCTTGCCATCCCCTTTGACACGCAACTCGATCCCCTCATATTGAGACAGATTTAGGGGGCAGTCAAAATTCCGGGTGCGAACGGAAGCAAAACCACCAGAGTTTTCCGTAGACACATTGCCAGTAAACAGGGCTTTATTATTTGCTAGCCGGATACTACTTTCACTGACCCCACCCATCACAACATCATCTACTGCGCCCCAGGTACTTTTCAAGTCTTCGGACGGTTTGTGGAAGTTAAAAATTATCCTGCCATCCGAGTTAGTAAAACTATTTGCAGCAGCTGCTAAGTTCTTGACCCCTTGGTATTCCACCGCTTCTGGCGTATCACCCACAACCTCTGGCTGGTAGAACTTGATCCCCTGATAATACTTAGCTCGATCCGGAGTGTCCCCTTCGACAGGCTGTACCCGTACGGCGGTACAACAAATCACAGCTTTGACGTTAGCCATCAATTCTGATGTGAGGGTTTGAGGTTTGATGATATCGCCTACAACTAGTTCCACAGTGTCACCAAGTAGAGCTCTGCCCTTTTCGATATCTCTAACTAAGGCGCGCACCCGGTAATTGTGTTCCAGCAGCCGCCGAACCACCCGCTTACCCAAGCCACCCGTTGCTCCAGCCACCAGTACCATTTCCCTTTCCATGCGCGCTTCTAGATCCTGCTTGCTGAAGAACTTCTGTAACCAACCAATGCTGCCCACAAAAGGAATTGCTCTAAAATAGGCCAGCGTGCGAATAAACCTTCTAGCATCCCACTTGGCAGACTTTTCTTGTTCCATCTCGCTGCCCATCATTTTGTCCTTTTTCTCCAGTCTAGTAGAGGGTTCTAGAAAGAGCTCAAGCAAGCTTGTCAGGACCCCGTAGACCAATCTGGTTTAAACAGATAGAAGCTTGAACAAGGCTTGAGATATAAATTTCAGCAACCAGAGCTTGGGCGCAGATAAGTGCTCATGCTAGCCATTGCCGCAATTGACTTTTTTGAATCACCTAAGTAGCTGGCTGATCTAACCTAGAAGCAGTTATCCCTAAAGCTCATGACCAACTTGCCGCTGCCCGATCGTTACTCAGGGTTAATTGATGAAATTATCCAAATGACCCTACAGGGCAAAATCCGTGCCAAAGAGCAGGTATATCAAATGCTGCGGCAAGGAGTAAACCCCGGAACGGGAGAGCTATTTGAGCGATGCCTGGGCGATCGCCTGAGCACAATCCAAGCTCAGGTCAATAGTGCAACCGATGAATTAAAGCAGGCGAAGGCCACGCGCAGCCTGAGAGCCCTCCAGACTATCCAAACTGAATGGCAGCGGGCGCAATCAGAAAACCAGGCCTCAGAGTCGCTGATAGCCTCAGTACACGCCATTACCACTGCCGAACCCTCCCAGCGGCTAACGGTATTGTTACAATCTCTTGACCCAAATGCAAATCAACCCCTCAGCGCTCAGCAGTTGAAGCAACTGGCAACAGCCCTCCAGCAGGGAGAAGAAACGGAGCCGGAGTTGCAACAACTATCAGCCGGGCTCAGTGCTGGTCTGGAGTCTTGGCAGCGCCTGGAAAATCACTTGGTAAGTTGGATTTATAACCAGGGTCAAGCTCAGTTGGGGTTTGCCGATGTACCTAGCCAGCGGGGGCCTTGGGCAGTTTGGGCGGCGCAAATGCAGCGTCCTTTGCCCAAACTGCTATTCCAGGCTCTAGCTTTGAATCAACCGCTCAGTAAAGCTGCCGAGCAGCCGGCGGTAGATCTCCAGTCCTGGGTTGAGCTGGCTGTGATTCTCCAGTACTTGCAACGGGGTTTGGTGAGCTGGTTTGACAAGATGGTCTACAACGCCGAGGTGGGGTCAAAGCTCTCGATTGCCACCTTTTTAGTGTTTACTGGCATCTGGTCACAGCTAGCTGAGGGTTTCAGCCGCAACTCTAACTTGGCTCCTACTCAAAGGCATTTGCCGCAGGGCTGCTTTCAGATCATTCAGCAGCTCTTGCGTACGTTTACCCAGCGTGAGTACTTTCCGCTGTACGGCGGCGTTTTTGCCTCTTTTACCGGCAATTACCTGCGGGATACCCTCAACTACCTGGATGCTCCTCTCAGGCAAGTTGCCGGTACCCAAGAAAAGGCACGGGTACTGACCTTGTTAGGCTATTCTTTACGAGCCCAAGGACGCTTGCCTGAAGCTTTGGCTTATCACGAGCAGGCTCTAGCTATCGCCCGTCAGGCAGGGGATAGCCGCTGTGAAATTGCCAATCTTAACCACTTAAGCCGCACCTACGTAGCGCAAAAAAACTATCCAGAGGCAATCCGTAATAGCCAACGAGCACTCATTCTTAGCCGCCAAGTAGGAGAGCGTCTAGGAGAAGCGAATGCCCTGGCGAATTTGGGCTACAGCGAGGTATTCTCAGCTCAACAAAACGAAGCTGACCCAGAGGCCTATGAGATGGCAATTCACTATCTGCAGCAAGGGCTACAACTGGCGCAGCAATTGGGGGATGGTCAGAGCCAAGCCTTATGTTATAGCAGTCTGGGCATTGCCCACATCGTTCTCACCCAACCCGAGGCCGCGATCGCCTATTTGGAATCTGGCTGGCAAGCAGCCCAGTATTCTGGGGACTTGTACCAACAAGGCTTTAATCTGGCTTACCTAGCCTCAGCTTACTACAGCCTGCAAAACTACGAGAAAGCACTTTCTAGGGGCTGCCTGGGCTTGTATTTGCTAGAACAAATTGGTGCTAGCGAGTGGCGGCAAGCGGCGGGTTTGCTGACGATCTTGCAGGGACAGCTGGGTGAAATTTCCTTCCAGAAGTTACTAACACAGCAGCGATCGCAAATCATCCCGATCATTGGTGTCGATGGTTACGATCACATCCCGCAAATACTAGAACAGTACCGCCAATTCATGTAATGTTATTTACACCCAAGAACAAAGTTTGATCTCACCTTTAATATCCGAACAGTCAAACTTCTACTGCGGTAGTCTGACCCAAGTCATTAAAAGTGAGCTACCTATGGCGTATACCTGCACAGTTTGTGCCTACCTGTATGATCCAGAGAAAGGCGATCCGGACTCTGGCATTGAACCAGGCACCCCTTTTGCAGACATTCCCGACGATTGGGTATGTCCGGTCTGCGGGGCAACCAAAGACCAATTTGAGTCCTCACAATAAATTGATGTGATGGTTCTACTGCCTGTGGATCAGTCCCTTAAGGTAACGGGGTTTCTGCTACGGAAGAACGTCGCCGCCGCCGCCGCACTACTGGTGTAGTCTCTTCCAGCTCCTGCGCTGGCTCCTGCCCCGGTTCCGGCTCTTGGCTGACTGGCGTTAGCTCCTCCAGAGACATTACTGAAGATTCAGCGATTGGAGTCATAGAAACAGCTTCCTCTGAAGGCTGACTGGGCAGAGGCTTAAGCTCAACATCGGCAGGTAAGCGGGATAAGTTGCTGCCATTAGAGGTTGTGATGGCAACAACCACAGACTTCGGGTCCTTCACTTCTCGATTAACCAACACAAGCGGTGAAATTCCCATCAGGGCATAGACTTCCTGCTCCTCAGGGGTCATTTCTAAAGAGATGGTTTCTGGTGGTTCTTGATTAGGTTTAGGAACTTCTCGTTGTACAGGTTTTGTGCGGCGCTCGGGAGTTATTTTTTCCTCTATAGGCAGCGGAGCTGTTTTCTGTAATACTGGGATTCGGGAATTTCCCAAAGGGATAGGCAAAGCAGATAGTGTTGGTTCTTCCGCCGGTTTAGCACTAACCAAATTTTTGGGTGAGCTGTCACCGCTACGCAGATGCCGCCTTCGCCGCTGGCGTCCGGAAGAGATATCACCACGACTTTGATAGCTGGGATGATTAGATAAATCTAAGGCTTGCAGATCATCAGAAGTATCAAGCTCAAATTCTTCTGAGACTACCGCCTGGGCCGCCCGCAGTTCAACTGTTCGTGCTTCTAAGCCATTGGTATAGGCTTGAGTTTTAGGTGCTGCATGACGCCCCACACTTTCGGCCTCTGTATCTGAAGATTCGCCGGGAAGATGAACCAGATGTCCTAACCCACCACAGGTTGCGCAGGGCCGCCCAAAAAGTTCGTAGATGTTTTGCCCCTGCCGTTTTCGAGTCAGTTCAACCAGTCCTAATTCTGAAAGCTGAGCAATTTGGGGCCGAGATTTATCCGCCCTCAGTGCTTTGTTGAAGTGCTCTAAAACCTGAAGCTGGTCGCGCCGCGCGTCCATATCAATAAAGTCAATAATAATCACACCCGCTATGTTCCGCAGGCGCAACTGTCGTGCGATCTCTGTCGCTGCTTCACTGTTAGTCCATAGCACTGTCTCGCGGGCCGTGGCTGAGCGGGTGAACGAGCCAGAGTTGACATCAACAACAGTTAGCGCTTCTGTGCGTTCAATGATAATGTAGCCTCCTGAGGGCAGGTCTACTCTTGGCTTGAGGGCCTCTCGAATCGCGGCGTTGATCCGAAAATAGGTAAGAATTGGGGTTGGCTCACTATGAGAATCCAGCAAAACACCCTGCGGGGGTTTGCCACCACTCCAAGTCATCAAATGCTGCTTGACTCGCCTTAGGCCGTGGGGGGAGTCAGTGACGATTCGATTCACATCGTCGCTGTAAACGTCTCGCAGCACCCGCTGCACAAAGTCATCATCCCGATTAAGTAGTGCCGGAGCTCTAGTAGAGCTCACTTTCTGTTGAATCGCTTCCCACTGCTTTTGCAGCGCTTCTAGATCCTCAATAACTGCTTCCTCGCTAACATCCTCTGCTTCTGTGCGGACGAGGAGGCCCATCCCTGCAGGCTTGATCAAGACAGCCAAAGCTCTTAAGCGGTTGCGTTCATTTTCATTTTTAATCCGCCGGGAGAGATTTACGCCTCGGCCAAAGGGCATTAGGACAAGATAACGGCCAGGCAGGGTAATGTTACCGGTCAACCGGGGGCCCTTGTTGCCGGTAGGCTCTTTCATGACCTGAATTAAGACCTTTTGCTGCGGTGTCAGTAGTTCAGTGATCGCACCGGCTGAGCGTTTTAGTCGTACTGGCCCCAAGTCAGTAACATGAATAAAACCGTTCCGTTCGGTATCACCGATGTTGACAAATGCAGCATCAATACCAGGAAGTACGTTTTCAACGACTCCCAGGTAAATGTCACCCACTTGATGGCTGCCTGTGGCAACAATTAATTCTTGAATTTGATCTTCTGAAAATACGGCAGCAATACGATGCTGCTCGGCAATGATAATCTGTTTTGGCATTCAATTTCCTCAAAATTTTTCAGCCAGGAGCGCCCGATGACGTCTGCTACTTTTGCTGAAACTAGTTATGGTGATGCGTAACGAAGCGTTCCGCCTTTTTGAAAATTACTGTAACGGTTTAGAAAAAACCAAATACAAGCAACCTATGAAGCTTTCCCTAGGTAGAGTTCCGTGGTGCGAATTAAGTCCACAGAGTTCTCAAGCATCCCAGGGCAATAAAAACCGAAAGCCTACCCGTAAATAACTGAACGAACAGCCAGTTAGGGTTAATAATCAACGCTTGAGCGTGTATCCATGCTAAATCTTTGGAGTAGATTAGCAGAAAGTCTAGTAAAAGCTGGGTTGTATCTATGTATTACACCCTAACAGTTGACCCAACAGTAACTGTAGGTGCCTGTACATATATATCCGCTTCTATTGTGAAGCATTATAGCGTGGAGAATTGCTTCTGCCACTACGAAATTAGGATCAAGTTTTACTTAGACTTTGAGATTGAGTAAAGCTGTGAATAAACACAAGATTAGAGCTTCACTCCACTCAACTACAGCACCGTAGGTATCTCCGGTGTGCCCCCCCAACCTGTGGTTAAGCCAGGCAGCAGTACTCCAGGAGATCGCACTACCACCTGCAATTATACCAAGTACCTGAATCCAGGGGCTCCACAATAGCGTCAGGCTACTAAAACCAAGCAACACCCCTAGCCCTAGGAGTAGATCCCCAGGCTGAATAGTTGCTTTATGCATTGCTCCTTTACCTGCTGGCTTGAGATAGGGATAGCGGGAGATCGCCAGGAGTTGGCCCCAGCGTCCCCAACCAGCGGCAGCCATCAATGCCAGCCAGCGATAGGCTACCAGATCACTCAAGGCTGTTATCTTTAAGCTGAATAATGCGATCGCACTGATCACTCCGAAAGCCCCTGTGTGACTATCTACCATCACCAGTAATCGCCGCTCCCGATCTGGCACAGCCAGCCCATCAGCGGTATCCATTGCCCCATCCAGGTGCAAGCCACCCGTCAAGGCAATCCACAGGACGACAATCAAAGTACTGCGAGTCAAGGCTGGTACGCCGGCAACCCGCAGTAGTTCATCTCCCAATCCTAAGCAGCCGCCAATCAGCAACCCAATCAGGGGAGCCCAGCGAGCAATCCCAGTCAGTTCCAAGGCCCAATTGGCGGGAAATGGGACAACAGTATAAAACGCGATCGCCCCTCCAAACTGCCGCATCAACCATTGAGCTTGCTTCCAGAGTTGCCAATCTTTCATGGAGTGTAAATGTTCAAGCCCATTGGGAGGGTAGCGATTGCCTTTTGTCTTTCACCCTAGGTTGAATCAGCCAGTGACTATTCTGGCCAGATAGCGTTACAAAGGGATACCGGTTTCGGTCGGTGGATTGGAGGACAGGTTTGACTTACGGAACTACTCAAAACCTCTTGACAGGCTCCTAAGAAGCTCAAGAAATTTAGACTTCTTCAAAATGCTCTACTACTGGAAATGGATCATAAAAATGGTGAAGCAGTTGCTGCCACTTCTGATATTCTGGAGAGCCTCTAAAGCCAACTGTGTGGTTCTCTAGCTTATCCCATTTAACGAGCAGCAAATACTTGCCTTTAACTTCTAAGCAGCGATGCAGTTCATGAGTTATATAACCTGTGATTGATGAGATTAGGGGAGAAGCCTCTTGAAAGGCAGTTTCAAAACTCCTCTCTGTACCGTTGACGACATTCAGTATTACGACTTCCAGAACCATAGGGTATTACCCATGTAAACTAAGTAATCTTTAGCAATAGGTTCCAACTTGTATTAGCAGCTTACTCATTTTTTTTCGCGCCAAGTTTGAGAACTTTGTTTCTAGAATGGGTAGAGCATAAAGATTGGATTTGTCTTGGGTAATCAATTTTCCTTCGAATGTCAGGCCCGTTGTCGCCACACCCAAGCACGGGCCGGCACCTTTTCTACGCCTCATGGAATTGTAGAAACACCGCGCTTCATGCCAGTTGGCACCCTGGCAAACGTGAAAACCATCACTCCAGCTCAGCTGCAAGCTACAGGTGCACAGATGGTGCTAGCTAACACCTATCACCTGCACCTCCAACCAGGGGAAGCAATTGTGGCTGGAGCGGGCGGACTGCATCAATTTATGGGTTGGTCAGGCCCAACTTTGACCGATTCCGGTGGCTTCCAGGTGTTTAGCTTGAGCCAGATCCGCACAGTTAACGAGGAGGGGGTAACCTTTCGCTCTCCTCGCGATGGTCAAATCATTCATCTGACACCGGAGAAATCGATTGCGATCCAAAATACCTTGGGGGCGGATGTGATCATGGCATTTGATGAGTGTCCCCCCTATCCGGCTACACGTGAGCTAGTAGCTGCCGCAACAGAGCGAACGACTCGCTGGCTAGAACGTTGTGTCGTGACTCACCAACGCCCAGAGCAAGCACTGTTTGGGATTGTTCAAGGTGGTGTCTATCCTGATCTGCGGCAGGCTTCCGCCCGCTCACTGGTGGCGTTTGACCTTCCTGGCTATGCAATTGGGGGCGTTAGTGTGGGGGAGCCAGCAGAGCTGATTGAGCAGATTGTAAAGGTGACAACACCACTGCTACCAGAGGAGAAACCTCGCTATTTGATGGGGATAGGCACTTATCGGGAGATGGCCCAGGCGATCGCTGCCGGGATTGACTTATTTGACTGTGTGATTCCGACCCGTTTAGCTCGCCACGGTAACGCCCTAGTGCAGGGAGAGCGTTGGAACCTCAAGAATGCTCGCTTTCAAGAAGATTTCACTCCCCTTGATCCAACCTGTGATTGTTATACTTGCAAGGTTTTTAGTCGCGCCTATTTAAGCCACTTGCTGAGATCGCAAGAGTTGCTAGCCTACACCTTACTATCAATTCATAACATCACGCAGTTGATTGCTTTCACCCAGCGCATTCGCGCCGCAATTATCGGTGATCGTTTTACAACAGAATTTGCCGCATGGCTAACGGCGGCTAAGCTGCCGACCTGAAGCGTATTAAAGCAATAGTGTGTAAGAAGAGTAGGCAACAATGATAGCTTGGACGCGTCAACTTTCTCTAGACTAGGGTCTAGGTATTGAGCTAGACTGAAAAACCGTGGAGCTTTTAACAAATTATGCACGCCCAGGACATCATCCGCTCTATTGAAGCGGAACAACTTAAATCGGACCTCCCGGTAATCTATGTTGGCGATACCGTCAAAATAGGGGTGATTATCCAAGAAGGCAACAAAGAGCGAACCCAGCCTTACGAAGGTGTCGTGATTGCCAAGCGCAATGGGAGTATTAACGAGACGATTACCGTACGACGCGTCTTTCAAGGGATAGGAGTTGAGCGAGTATTTCTTGTTCACTCTCCCCGAATTGAAAGTATTAAGATTGTGCGTCGGGGTAAAGTCCGTCGCGCTAAGCTTTATTTCCTTCGCGATCGCGTGGGTAAGGCAACCCGGATCAAGCAGCGGTTTGATCGAGGCTAAACTGGATCCTTTGCCAACTAAAGTTGATACAAAGTCAGTTTTTACTTTAGAATTTGAGGGTTGAGCCCTTTAAAGGGTTCAAGTTCAGATTGGGCGCTCTTAGTTCAGTTGGTAGAACGCAGGTCTCCAAAACCTGATGTCGGGGGTTCAAGTCCTCCAGGGCGCGCTCTCATTCAATCTTTGCCAAGTGCTACACCAAGGCAATTCTAGATTTGCTATGTCCTGATTGCGCTTTTCTTTGCATGGTCGGCTTCAAGACTTGAGGTGTTTGGTAGACCGATTAAGTCAGCTTTATTTTTAACTGCGATAGAAGCTGATAGCTAATTAAATCCCGTACAGCTCACCAAGAAGGCAGGGCCCCTGATGTGACTAAAAAAGAAGAAGCAGAAAATCTCAAACCAGCTGCTGGTTTTAGCCCTACTGAGTTCTTGCAGGGAACAAAGCAGGAATTAGATAAAGTTGTTTGGCCGGATCGGCAGCAACTAATCGGCGAATCGGTTTCAGTTCTCCTCATGGTTGTTCTTTCAGCAACTTTGATTTCGTTCGTTGATAAACTGTTTCGTTGGTTAGCTGGACAAGTATTCTGAGGTAAACGCCTATGTTATACGAATCAACAGAACCAGCCCAGCTTAATGACCAGGATCAGGCACAGCCAGTTGTAGGTAGTGCACAATGGTATGCCGTACAAGTAGCGTCTGGATGCGAAAAGAAGGTCAAGCACAACTTAGAGCAGCGACTCGGCACCTTGGACGTTGCTGACCGGATTACCCGGATCGAAATTCCCCAAACACCAACTGTGAAGCTTCGCAAGGATGGCAGTCGGCAACCGGGGGAAGAAAAAGTTTTTCCCGGCTATGTGATTGTGCAAATGCTGATGGACGACGAGACTTGGCAGGTAGTCAAGAACACCCCAAATGTAATTAATTTTGTTGGGGCAGAACAGCGACGTCGCTATGGCCGGGGTCGAGGGCATGTAAAGCCTCTACCGTTAAGTTCCTCAGAAGTTGAGCGGATCTTTAAGCAAGCTGAAGAACAGGAGCCTGTGATCAAGATCGATATGGCGCCTGGAGATAAGATCCAAGTCCTGACTGGCCCCTTCAAGGATTTTGAGGGTGAAGTTATCGAGGTCAGTCCTGAGCGTAGTAAACTCAAGGCTTTACTTTCGATCTTTGGTCGCGACACACCCGTGGAATTAGAGTTTAATCAGGTTCGTAAAGAGAGTTAAGTAATGGCAAAGAAAATCGCGGCAGTGATCAAGTTGGCAATCACTGCTGGAAAAGCTAACCCCGCTCCGCCGATTGGTCCAGCCTTGGGTCAGCACGGGGTCAACATTATGATGTTTTGTAAGGAATACAATGCCAGAACTGCTGATCAAGTAGGTATGGTTGTTCCTGCTGAAATCACAGTTTTTGAAGATCGCAGCTTCACCTTTATCCTCAAAACCCCCCCGGCTTCCGTGTTAATTCAAAAAGCTGCCGGAATTGACAAGGGCTCTGGAGAACCCAACCGGCGAAAAGTTGGTCAAATTACCCGCTCTCAGCTGGAAGAGATTGCTCAAACGAAGATGCCCGACTTGAATGCCAATGATATTGATGCTGCAATGCGGATTGTTGCTGGCACTGCCCGCAATATGGGCGTTACCGTTGCCGACTAGCTATCTACGGAGTACTCGCTTCCTCTCAGGAGGAAGTCTTCAAACTGGCCGTGAGCAACCTGTAAACATATTTGGGGGAGAAGCATAGCTTCGTTCATTACCCCAGAAGGAAGTAAGAGAAGTGAAGAAATTATCTCGTCGCCTGCAAGCCCTACATCAAAAAGTTGAAGATCGTCCCTACGAGCCTTTAGCAGCTCTAGAGTTATTGAGGGAAACGGCTACAGCCAAATTTCCTGAATCTGCGGAAGCGCATATGCGCTTAGGCATTGACCCCAAATATACTGACCAGCAACTGCGTACTACCGTTGCTTTACCCAAGGGTACAGGTCAGGCTGTGCGTGTTGCCGTAGTAGCACGAGGTGAGAAAGTCACAGAGGCAACCAGTGCTGGTGCTGATCTAGCAGGCTCAGAAGAGCTAATTGATCAAATTCAAAAAGGCATGATGGATTTCGACCTACTGATTGCCACCCCGGATATGATGCCGCAAGTGGCGAAGGTAGGCCGTATTCTGGGACCGCGAGGGCTGATGCCTTCACCGAAAGCGGGCACCGTCACCTTTGACTTGCCCCAGGCGATTGCCGAGTTCAAGGCAGGCAAGTTGGAGTTTCGGGCTGATCGCACCGGAATTGTGCATGTGCTATTTGGTAAAACTAGCTTCTCTGCCGAGGATTTGCTGGTTAATCTTAAGGCTTTGCAAGAAACGATTGACCGTAACCGTCCCTCCGGCGCTAAAGGTCGCTACTGGCGAAGCGTGTTTGTCTCTGCTACGATGGGTCCTGCGATTGAAGTCGATGTTAATGCTCTCAGAGATCTCAAGATAGGTGAAGCAGCTTAATGCTTCTATAACTGAATTATCAAGCCAGAGACAGTAGGTGCTAATCGCTTAATATCCTGCCGAGGTTTACACGTCTAAAACTGCCCCACTTTTTGAGGAGGAAGTTTAAAAGACTACTGTTGTAAAACCCCGGTCTAAAATCCGGGGTTTTTGATTGGGCAATCAGCATAACCATTAAAAATGGTTTGGGTCACATTAAGGAGGTGAAATTGGTATGAGCAAAACCTTAGCGGAAAAGAAAGCACTGGTCAGTGAACTCAAGGAAAACTTGAGTGAGACGCAAATGGCGATTGTGATTGACTTTAAAGGCTTAAGTATTGCCGAAATCAGTGATCTCCGCAACCGGCTGCGTCCGGTAGGAGCTATCTGTAAAGTCAGCAAAAACACTCTAATGGAGCGGGCCATTGATGGAGATCAAAACTGGCAACCCCTGACTGAGTATCTTGCCGGTTCTTCGGCATTTTTGTTGGTCAAGGAAGATTTCAGCGGTGCCATCAAGGCTTACCAAGACTTCCAAAAGGTTACCAAAAAGACTGAACTACGCGGTGGTGTGCTAGAAGGCCGCGCCCTCAGTGAGGCTGAGGTAAAAGCGATCGGTGACTTACCCTCTAAAGAACAACTATTGGGGCAAGTTGCTGGGGCGATCAATGCTTTGGCAACCAAGCTCGCGGTTGGGATCAACGAAATTCCTACTTCATTGGCCCGAGGTGTTAGAGCTATCTCTGAACAAGAGGAATCAGCTTGAGTTAGACTTTCTGGCTGCGAATAGCGATCTGACTATCTGTATCTATTTCAACTAAACATTTCCTAGGAGTTTATTTATGTCTACAACTACCGACCAGATCATCGACCAACTGAAATCTCTCACCCTGCTTGAGGCAGCTGATTTAGTCAAACAAATCGAAGAGACTTTTGGTGTTAGTGCTGCTGCCCCAGTGGGTGGAATGATGATGGCTGCTCCTGCTGCTGCCCCTGCGGAAGCCGAAGAAGAGCAAACCGAATTTGATGTTGTCCTGGAAGAAGTTCCAGCAGACAAGAAGATTGCCATCCTTAAGGTTGTTCGTTCCCTGACTGGCTTAGGTCTGAAAGAGGCTAAGGATATGGTTGAAGCCGCACCCAAGTCTGTTAAGGAAGCAGTAGCGAAGGGCGATGCTGAAGATGCGAAGAAGCAACTAGAAGAAGCTGGTGCAAAAGTATCGGTTAAATAGAGTCCTTAATCCTCACCTCACTATTCTGTGGAGCCTGCTCAGGCTCCTTTTTTTTGCGAATCTACCCACTAACCGTATCGCTAGTATGCGCTACCTCTGACCAAAAGAGAAACTAAGCCCACCGCCACGGGCCCCAAATCGCAAAAGTAATGCCGGGGTCTTGGATGTTGACGAACATAGTCTTGCCCCCTGGAGAAAAGCAGGCGCCGCAAAATTCCTTATTGTTAATGGCATTGCGGGCAAACTGGTAAAGTTCCCCCTTACGGGTCACACCAACCAGGTGTTGTGTAGTTTCGCCATCTTCACAGATCATCAGATCTCCGGCAGGCGCAACCACTAAGTTATCAGGCCCATCGAGCGCGCTTTGCTGATTGGGTTCCACAAATAGTTCAATCGTACCGCCTGCTTGAGCCGTTCTACCGGGGATGTAGCGCCAAACCTGGCCCATTCCAGCACTACCGCCATCGGTACAGGTAAAGAACACCTCCCCCCGGCCATAGGTAATTCCTTCGCCCCGCGAGAATTGGGTGGCACCTTTGGCAAAGCCTTCTACCCGCACCGTATCTTTGGCTGGGTCGACATCTTCAATCGGTATCCATTCCACTGCCATCGGCTTACCAATCGGGAAATTCGTGCGGGTATTTGCCTGAGGGCGGTTCTTGATCTTCAGCGCTTCCAGCAGGCCCCCTGCTTTCAGGTTACCTGGCTGCTTGGGAACAAAACGATAAAACAGGCTATCTCCTCGGTCTTCCGTTTGATAAACAATGCCGGTTCTGGGGTCCACAGCGATCGCTTCGTGGTTAAACCGCCCCATTGCCACTAGCGGTTCTGGGGCCACAGGTCCGGCAGCAAGGACGGGCACTTCAAAGTTGTAGCCGTGACGCTTGGAGACGTTGGTTACGTCGCCTGCCTGATTCGTTTGGGGGGTAGAGGTATTTTCTTCGCAGCTAATCCAGGAGTTCCAAGGGGTTGCCCCCCCAGCACAGTTGCGGTAGGTACCCGCTAGGGAGACATAATCTCGAATCAGCTGTCGATCTGGCCCCACAATTAAAGTTGTAGTTCCTCCGCGACAGGTTGGGTCATACTGTTTTGCGGCTGGCGCAACAACCCGTGGATCTTCATCGGGGCTCAGTTCATGGTTGCGGATCAAGATCGTCGACCCTTTTGGTCCAGCGAAAGCAGCCATCCCATCGTGATCACCAGGGACGGGATGACCATCACTCATTTTGTCGCCTTTGCGGGAGAAGGCCCGGTATTGAAATCCCACTGGCAAGTCTAATAAGCCTCGCGGGTCTTTTTTTAAGTGTCCATAGCCGATGCCGCGTAGGGATAGACCAAGGGCTTCCCTGGCATAGAGCGCTTTTAAGGGCTGAGCTAGAACTGCACCTGTTGCTCCTACACCCGCTAAAACTAGAAATTTTCGTCGTGATACCACACTATTCTCCAGTGTTACTTACACCTAATATGATCCTGGGGCTACGCAATCCTAACTTCTGACAAAGATCTGATTTAGCCATTCACCGCTCCAGCCGAAGCCATCTAGCCTTAGCAGCTCAGTGCTTGACCAAATTTTTGGCAACAATTTCTTGCTCAAAATTAAATAGGTTGGGGTTTTGAGGGTCAACAATTGCCCGCAGCCAATGGACATCGGGTGAGCCAAAGGTTTCCACACGTGTGAAGTTTTCAATCCGGCGCTTACTTGCGGAGCCAAATAGCGGCTTGTTGATTTGGAAGTTGTGGCTATCCCCGTGGACTAAAACGACTGGCTTTTGAAAGGCAATCACTTCTGCTTCTAAAGCAGCGATAAAGTCATTGAAACCGGTACGTTCTGCAGCGTCAGGCGGCAACTCAAAGTTGGGATTTGCTTGAATAACTAGCATAATCCCTTTCCTGTTGTTGGTTTTAGCTAGGGCAAATGTCTGCTTCATCCAAGCTAGGTTAGCAGCATTGCGCTCAGCATATTCCTGGTTAGCTTCTGGAGTCCGGCCGAAATTATTGTTACTACCAACGATGTGCAGGCCAGCGAACATTGCATCACCGTAGGTCCACCGTACATTCTCCCGGAATTTACGGTACTGGGGTTCTTCGCTCTGACGCGTTAGTCTCAAGGTGCGTTGCCCCAAACTTTGATCGCCTTGAAAGAAGACTTCCCGCAGCTTCGCCAATCTTTCTAACGGATCATAGTTGCCGTTGTTCGCCCGGTGGCAGTCTGTCCATTCATTATCACCAGGAACAAAGATGAAGGGAGACTCAAAGGTTTGAAACAGCTCCCGCCGCTGGGTAAAGGCTTGATTGTTACACAGGGTTGAGCCACTCTTAAAGTCGCCATCATGAACCACAAAGGCTAGCTTAGATTGGTTGATTTCGTCTCTCAGGTTAAGAAACTGCGTCTCCTGGTCCGAGGTGTAGGGTAAGTCCCCAATCAACCCAAATTCAAACCTGGGAGTTGCTACCCTTTCTTGCTTAGTAGGTTGGGCCTGGACCAGGGAGCTTACGCTGACAGCTATAGCCGCTAGCAATACAACAAGCCAATATCGTCTGCGCATCTCTCGCCCTAAGCTTTTTACCTGCGTCCATAGCTTAATGAACATTCCTCAACCTCAGGTAAAGATTCGATTAACCTCTCGTTAAGCGGGTGCCGCACTAAATCTAGATATCAGAAGTGCAGTCACCCCCGGGATAACGCATACTGATTGTCCCAGCTACTAAATAAAGAGTTGGTAACGTACAGCCGATTGCCATGCAAGCTCGACTGAATCATCTGCGGTCCTCCACTTAGTGTGTGTTCTTAGACTTCAATGCTTGCGATTGCGCAAAACTTCTGTGGTGCACAACTAGTTTGCATTAGCTGATTTAGAACGAGGAACTTGGATGATTAACAAAGAAAAATAAGGTAATTCTAACTGGGGGCGATCGTGTAAATCTTGATAAATCACCTGCTGGGGTAAAGTTGCCCGCTCCACGACATAGCTATGCTCTAAAAGCTGGTGGGCTTTGAGGATGGCCCAAACTTGCTCATAGACGGAACTTACTTTCAATAGAACTACTACATCCGCCCATTTCAGGACAGATTCCAACTCCGCCACGGTATACAGGGCTGGTAGTATGGCTAGGCGATCGCTACTAATCGTTAGTGGTATACCCAAGGCTGCGGCCGCAGCCAAAGGGGAACAAATCCCTGGTATGGTCTGAATTTGAGCATCAGGATGGTGCTGTTGAAGCGTTTGGGCCAGGTACGTAAAGGTACTGTAAAAACTCACATCCCCTTCGCAGACAAAGACTACATCTCCCTGTTGCAGATACTGCCATACTTCCGCTGCCGCTACTTGCCAAGCTTGCTCTAGCACTGCTTGCTCTTGCACGTAAGGGAACTTTAGAGGAAGTTGGTGTTGTTCAGGACGCAACCATTGGCTGACAATTTGCTGGGCAATGCCCGTTCCCTGAAGTCCTGCCGGGAAGGCAACCACAGGAGCGCTCTTCAGGAGTCGTAAACCTTTGAGGCTAACTAGTTCTGGATCTCCTGGACCTACCCCAATTCCATAAAGAATTCCCACCTGAGCGCTCATCTCCAGAGGATATTGATTAGTGGAATCATTCTGTGGGTTGGCTTACGTCTTCTCCAACAGTTTAAAGCATCGCCGTCCGCTGGTTACAGGCCACTGCAACTAGGGCTTGGAAAATAGACTGCTGAACCGGATGATTGAGTGACAGCTCTGGGTGCCACTGCAGCGCGATCGCCCAAGGATGATGCTGGTGTTCTAGAGCCTCAATCACCCCGTCGGCTGCAGTGGCGGTAACTTTCCACTCTGGTGTAATGGTACCTACTGCTTGATGGTGCCAGGAGACAACTATTGGCTTTGTTTCCCCCAAAATTGTTGCCAGCTTAGTTTTAGGATCAACGTCCACGCTATGTTCTATGGGGTGTGACAAATCTGCCCGATGCGTCACAGCGGTGCCGTATGTATCCGGTAGGTGAGGAATCAGGGTGCCACCACTGGCAACTACCAGAATTTCCAAGCCACGACAAATACCTAAGATAGGAGTACCTGCCTTTAGGGCAGCTCTCGCCAAGCCTAGCTCAAAAGCATCCCGCTCTGGGTCTACCAGATAAATTTCGGGATGAGGTGAACCTTTATAAGTAGCAGGATCGATGTCACCTCCACCTGAAAAGACAAGGCCATCGACCAGTTCTAAAATTGCTGTTAGATTCGACTCCCCCGGTGGTAATAGAATTGCTATGCCTCCAGCTAGCCGCACAGCATCCACATGAGTCCCCATGAGACAGAACTGCCCAGTTTGTTGGCGACCGTAGGTAGTAATGCCAATAATCGGAGGTTTAAACTGAGTCATGGCACAGGAAGAAGCAAGCCCCAACTGGATTGACTCAGTTTATCGGATCAACCTCTAATCGGCGTGAGGATAGAGCTAACGTTTGACTGGCCGAATTAGTTAATTTAATCAGAAAGCTACGTTTGATCTGCGGATCAGGATTCATCCCGTGCGTGCACTTCCGCCGGGGGAGAAGTTGCCTCAACTGCTGTAAAGCTCTCAAGAATTTTGTAAGTATGGGATGAACCTTTGGGGACTGTCCAGGAATCACCGGTTTCCAGCAACACCATTTGACCCTCAATGTGCAACTCTGCCCGACCTTTGATCACATAGCCAACGGTTTCATAATCTCGTTGAGCCGATGGCTTAGGCTCATCCGGTTGCTCGTCCTCCCAAAGGCGCATCGAAAGTGCCTTACCGGAGGCCAGGTACTTCTGTCCCATTTGGCCTTTAGGGGAAACGGTAGAACTAACTTTTGTGACGCTGGTATCAGTCATAATAATCTCCTTGAAGTACTTTTACTGTAAGAGGCTGAATCAGTTTTGCTTTAACCTTTAACGGAACAAAATGGGCAAGACGAGCGCGGGGATCAACTACGACTCACTGCGAAATAGTGTCACCCCTGTAGGCATTGGGCCAGTAAAGTAAGCGATAGGTTCAATTTTGCCAACAGTTTTCGCTTGGGGCAGCTTGGGAGCAGTTTAGGCGATGATTTTGGCCTGTGGTAGCAACGGCGCAATCACCAATCCCAAACGTAACGGAAGCGAAACCAGGTTAAACCATCGCATTCTGTCTCCAACTGTTTGCTGGCTCGCAGTTTCTGCAAAAACTGGGCTGTGTAAAACCCTGTCTGTCGGCTGGAACCATTGGCTGTCATAACTTACCTTAGGTCTCCTCCGGTGATCTATCTAAATTAGAACTAGCCGTTGACTACGGTACCCCCATTGGGGTGCAAGATCTGGCCTGCCATGTATGAGGCATCATCCGAGGCCAGGAACACGTAACTGGGGGCAATTTCTTCCGGCTGGCCAGCCCGGGCCATTGGGGCTTCCTGACCGAAGCTTTCTACCTTCTCTGGTGGGAACGTTGACGGGATAAGCGGTGTCCAGATTGGGCCAGGAGCAACGCCATTGACACGAATTCCCTTCTCGACTAGGGACTGAGACAAAGAGCGGGTAAAGGCAACGATCGCTCCCTTAGTCGAGGAATAGTCCAACAACTGCGGGCTCCCTTTATAGGCAGTCACAGAGGTAGTATTGATGATTGCACTCCCTGCTTTTAAGTGAGGCAGTGCTGCTTTGGTCAGGTAAAACATCGAGAAAATATTGGTGCGAAAAGTGCGCTCTAACTGTTCTGCACTGATCTTTTCGATACTGTCCTGCGGGTGCTGCTCCGCCGCATTATTTACCAAAATGTCAAGCTGACCCATTTCAGCCACAACTTGCTCTACTGCTTGCTGGCAGAACTGTTCATCACCAATATCTCCAGCGATTGCCAAACAGCGGCGACCTAGCTTTTCGACATGCTGCTTTGTCTCTTTGGCATCCTCGTGCTCATTCAAGTATGCGATCGCTACATCAGCTCCTTCTTTGGCAAAAGCGATCGCCACTGCACGACCAATTCCGCTATCTCCACCTGTAATTAAAGCTACTTTGTTTAAGAGTTTATCACTACCGCGGTAAGATGAATCTTCCGCTTGGGGGCGCGGCGTCATTTCCGATTCGCGTCCAGGTTGCTGTGATTGGGATTGGGCTGGTTGGGATTGTTCTGGTGCCATGTTCTGTTCTCCTGAAAATGAGCAAACGTAGTTTACTGCGGTAGAGATCGAGCTTCGCACTCATCTTCCCGCTTCCCCCAGTTGCTTTCCTCTTTCCTGAGGGAGAGAAACTCTAGCTTGCATCAGCAGTGAAGGAATATTGGCACTGGGAACTAGTTCGAAATAGACTACGCTACTTGTAAAGTTTTAGTTGTCTAGTCACTACTGTGGGCAACTACGATAGGGATGCGTCTTCTGATCGACTAACGGGCATACTTTTGGTTGTAAACCCCGCAATCGATTAAAACTATGGCAATCAGCTCTTTCAATCGAGCAGCAACGCTAACTGCGGTGAGTGTCTTGATGTTGATGCCTGTTGCCCAATCAGCAAAGCCGCCGATAAAGGTTGGACGGTGCTCTAACACCTTTGTCTCTCAAGTGGGAACCCGGTTGGTGGATGAAAAGGGTAAGCCTGCCCCTGCGTCAGGCACCTCAATCCAGTTTACTAACGGCATCTATCTTGTTTCCTACGACACGGTTCGTGACGCTGAGGCTGCAAAGCCGGGACACAAAGTCAAGATGTGTTTGGATTCCTTACCGCAGAGCTGCCCGCCCGGAGATAACCGGGGCAAAATTTACACCGTTGTCAACTATATCACCGGGGGTAGTTTCACGCTTCCTGATTCGCAGCATTTTTGCGGCGGAGCCTGATTAGCGCCGCCTTTTCTTGCGGCCTGAGCCTTGGAAGCGCTGTTTTAGGCTGCCTACGATGCCAAACAGGCCCCCACCCTGACGTGAGCGTCTGCTACGGGCTGAGGCTGCTGAGCGCTCCTCTGCTGCCAGATCCTGGTTTTGAGATACTGCTTTGACATCTTCATTCCGCGGTATCCCTTGTGTCGCCAGATCTTCTTTGGTCAGCCTCACCGCATGGCTAGACGGGATAATCCGGGAGCCGTATCGTCTAGCGTATACCTGGGTAAACTCAGCACCGAAGAAGAGAATTAAAGCTGAATAGAATACCCAGGCCAAGATAACCACCAGTGAACCCGCCGCACCGTAGGTAGAGCCGAAACTGGCGTTGCCTAAATAAAGCCCAATCAAAAGCTTACCGACTGTAAACAGCAATGCGGTAATCGCAGCACCGATCCAGACATCATCCCAGGCAATTTTAGCATCGGGTAGAATTTTGTAGATTGCCGCAAACAGCACCGTGATCACCCCGAAGGAAACAAGAAAGTTAAGAATTTGCCAGAGTAAGTCAATTCCCGGCAGCAAACCGCCCATAAAATTTCCCAAGGCTGCCAATCCCGCACTTAAGACCAAGGATGTTAGTAGCAAAAAGCCAATCACCAGGAGCATTGCGAAGGATAAAAATCGCTGCCGCAGGACAGTCAATAGCGCACCTCCCGGCTTCGGTGCAACTTCCCACACGGTATTCAGGGCATCTTGAAGCTGAGCAAATACCCCAGATGCCCCAAACAAGAGGATAACCAGATTAATGATCGAAGCAGGACCGGATGACTCAGACTTATGGGCGCTTTGAAGTGCTGACTGAATAACTTCTGCACCCTCCTTGCCAACCAATCCATCTATTTGCTTCACAACCTCGCCCTGAGCGGCATCTTGCCCAAATACCAGGCCAGCGATCGCAATCACAATAATCAATACAGGTGCTAGGGAAAACACCGTGTAGTAGGCCAACGCGGCAGCCAAACGAGGAGCTTTATCTTCATTCCATTCAGCAACGGTTTCTTTGACTAACGCTATAAAAGCCTTGGGATTCATAGACACTCCATTTTTGATTAGCGTGGGTTAATCAAAGTTTTGATGCTTTGTTCTCTAACTAAGATTTGTCGTTACGCTGGTACTGCCCGCGCGAGTAATTTACCCATGTTGTTTCGACGTGAAAATTTGGGGAGTAGACCGATTCTCTAGCCGAAGCTACGAGTTTGCCTCGCTCCGCACCACTTTTACAGCTGGACATTCAGCGGGCAACCTGAAGTCCCAACAGTACTCCAGAACAGACCAGCATTCAAGCCAGTCGTAGAAGGTAAAATCCATGCAACTGAGGGCTGAACCCAGCCAGTACGGTCCTTTAGATACCTTACCAATTCCTCCCCATTTCATAAATAGAAGCTGATCGTGGTGGCTTCTCCTAGAGCGCGGTTTCTGGGGGTCCTGTGCTAGCAACAATTCATCGCAGGCAGGTACAAATTTGGGATTGGCGAAATCACAATCCAGATCCGAGCCAGGGCGCGCTGCCTGGATCTTGAGGCATTAATGGTGGTTCAGAAATACCTCCTCCAGATACCCATTAATAATTGCAGATTCCTAGACTTGATGATCCCCATGCTTGATTGCTAGGACTTTGCCGTAGGGTGAAACAGTGGCAAAACAAGCTACATTGAGCATTTCAGTTGCACTTTACACCAACCGGTGCCTCGATTAGTCAGAAAACTGCTCGTTTTCTCCAACAAACTAGAAAACCCTATGGGAGCAATCTGGTATTTTATGCACCACCTATTTAGAGATACCGAAGTTTGACCGCTTGTCTTTTGACGTAGGCAGTCACACCACTCAGAATCAGGAACAGTATCAGTACTTGTTGCCCGCAATTAAGAGGAGAACCCTGTTGAAAAGGCTACGGTTAGTTCTACTAGCGATCGCCTTGTTGACCCTTACCTTCAGTTGTCCAGTTCTAGCTGCAGACCCAACCAGTGAGGTCAAGGGTTTTAGCGCTAATTGTGCCGCCTGCCACAGGGGGGCCGCAATGTTGTGATAGCGGACAAAACGCTGAAGCAGGATGCCTTAGAGAAGTACGAGATGAACTCTTTAACAGCAATTGTGAATCAAGTCACAAACGGTAAGAATGCGATGCCTGCCTTTAAAGGTAAATTGAATTCCACTCAGATTGAAGATGTTGCCACCTATGTCCTCAATCAAGCAACAAAAGGCTGGAGTTGAAGATGAATTTCCTTTATCAAGTCATCCTTGTCAGTCTGACTGCCTTGATTCTCTTGACCATTCAGGCCCAACCATTACAGGCGGCTGGCCTAACCCAAAGTGAGGATTTTTTAGCACGGGGAACAACCAAAGTTCTCGCCGGAGACTACGGGGGAGCAATTAGCGATCTCGACCAGGCAATTCAAAATCATCCTAATGACGCTAAGGCTCATATGAATCACGGTTTGGCCCGCGCCATTCTGGGAGACAAAAAGGGCGCAATTGGAGACTTTAACCGGGCGCTGCAAATTAGTCCTAAATTTGCTGAGGCTTACTACAACCGGGGGTTCGTGCGCTCCGAACTCCAAGACTACGAAGCAGCGATCTCAGACTTTGACCAGGTGCTGCGCCTTAATCCCCAGGATGCGGATGCTTGCCACTGCCGGGGGATAATTCGCCACCAACTCGGCGACCATCAAGGGGCGAGCGTAGATTTAGGCGCTGCCATAAACCTCTACTTCACCCAAGGCAAAATAGAGGCCTATCAAGGTTTAGTGAATCAGACTAAAAAGCTGCGATCGCAGCTTTTCCCTGTCTCCTAATGACGAGCTAGTTTACCTGGGACTAGGCGCATTAGAGTAAAGGAGCAAGCAATATCGCCACAGCCCACGGCGCTCAAGGCAAAACATGCTGGATTTGTTGCTAATCATGGCCCTGGGGTTTTTAGGGAGTTTCGGGCACTGTGCTGGCATGTGCGGCCCGCTGACGGTCGCTTTTGCTTTATCCCACGAATCAAAAAGTTTGTCCTGGTGGCAGCAATTGCGGTTTCACGCTTTGCTAAACCTGGGACGGATTGTTAGCTATACCCTGGCTGGTGCTGGAATTGGAGCATTAGGCTCTGTCCTGATTGCTGGAGGCCAGATGGCTGGCATTGGCAGCGCCTTGCGTGAGGGGATTACCCTCCTAACCGGTAGCCTACTAGTCTGGTTTGGTCTGATCCAGATCAAACCCGGTCTACTGCCCCACCTGCCCCTCTTTCACCCGCTGCAAGGAGGCCTACACCACCGTCTCAGCAACATGATGGTGAAGCTATCTACCTATTTCCATTGGTGGACGCCTGCCTTGCTAGGGCTTGCCTGGGGTTTTATGCCCTGTGGCTTTTTATACACTGCCCAGATTAAGGCAGCAGAAACTGGCAACCTATGGACTGGCAGTGCCACAATGCTGGCTTTTGGCTTGGGAACACTGCCAACCATGGTGGGTGTAGGGCTATCAGCATCACTAGTCAGCGCTGATCAGCGCAGCCAGCTATTTCGGCTGGGAGGCTGGATCACCCTGGTCATTGGGATAATCACACTCCTGCGGACGGGAGACACAGCGGTAGACTATACAGGTCACGGGGCATTGCTGTTATTAATGCTTGCTTTGCTTGCCCGTCCCCTAAACCATCTTTGGGCACAACCCCTGCGCTATCGCCGGGTCTTGGGGGTTGGTGCTTTCTTGCTATCGCTTGTCCATCTGCTGCATATGTCGGATCACATGCTGGGTTGGAACTTAGAAGCTGTATCGTTTATGGTTCCGCTGCAACAAATTGGCCTGATCGCCGGAACCCTGGCCTTAGCATTGATGCTGCCAGCCGCGCTTACCAGTTTTGATCGTGCCGTGCAGGTTTTGGGTAAACGTCGCTGGCGACAAGTGCACCTACTAAGTGTGCCAGCATTATGGCTCTGTGTAGTCCATGCTGTGCTCAATGGCTCTCACTACTTAGGTGGTTTAGAGTGGACACCAGCAAACCAGCTCAGAGTCGTTTTACTTGGACTGGGTACACTTGGTGTAATGCTCATGCGGTATGTGATTGGGCCGCTAACATCCAAGAAGATATGAACTTTTCGCTCCTAGCTACCTCTAAAGCCAAGCTTTGTTAAAAGTAATAATGCTTGCCAAAACTGTCAGTACTCCAATGAGAGCCCCTGTATCAGCACAACTTAAGTTTGGTTGCTGATCATCCCCTATTGGGTGCTTCATTTCTGAATATGGTATATCGCTTCTAAAAACTGCTGGAGCTAGGTCGCGCAAGTTAGAGTAATAGCATGCCAATTGTCATAGTCGAAAACCTAAGCAAGGTCTATCCTGTGGCGGTTAAAGAACCAGGTCTCAAGGGAACATTGCGTCACCTTTTGCACCGTACTTATAGACCCGTGCAGGCAGTACAAGACGTTTCCTTTCAAATCGAGCCGGGGGAGATCGTGGGCTTTTTGGGCCCGAATGGTGCCGGCAAAACTACTACCCTGAAAATGCTGACCGGGCTGATTCACCCCTCTGCTGGCCGGGTGAGAGTTGCGGGTCATGTTCCCTTTCGCCGTGATGTCAAGTTCTTGCACAAAATCACGCTGGTTATGGGGCAAAAGCAGCAGCTTTTATGGGATCTTCCTGCCCTTGATTCCCTAAAAATCAACGCCGCTGTTTACGGTATTGCTGACAAAGAATTCGACTGGCGAGTGAGTGAACTTGTAGAAATGCTTTCCCTGAAGGAAAAGTTAACCCAACCAGTGCGTAAGCTTTCTTTGGGGGAACGGATGAAAGCAGAACTCCTGGCAGCTCTGTTGCACCGTCCCCAGGTATTATTCCTGGATGAACCGACCCTAGGTTTAGATGTCAATGCTCAAGTGAGTGTGCGGGATTTCTTAAAGGAGTACAACCAGCGCTACGACGCCACTGTGCTCTTAACCAGTCACTACATGGCTGACATTACAGCCCTCTGCCAGCGTGTCCTTTTGATCCATGAAGGACAGCTGATCTATGACGGCAATCTAGACGGCTTAATTGAGCAGTTTGCTCCTTACCGCGAAGTTAAGGTAGAGCTTGCTCAACCACGCACTGAAGCCGAACTGCGACCCTTCGGAGAACTGAAGGCGGTAGATGGCACGATAGTCCGATTTTTGGTACGGCGTGGAACCCTTACTCAAACTGTTGCGCGGATTCTAGCGCAGCTAGATGTGGTGGATCTCACTGTGACTGAACCACCTGTTGAAGAAGTGATTGGCCAAGTCTTCCGGGCGGGGGTTGTGGCATGAACCAAACTCTACGAAAAACTCGAACGTTTCTTTGGGTCTACTATGCCTACATGGTTGAATACCGGGCGGAGCTGATCCTCTGGGTGCTATCCGGCTCCTTACCTTTAATTCTGATGGGGGTATGGATTGAGGCGGCTGCAGGGGGGCAGTTTGGCCTGAGACCAGTAGACTTTGCCCGTTACTTTTTGGCCGCTTTTATTGTGCGGCAATTAACTGTGGTCTGGGTGGTGTGGGAGTTTGAAAGAGAGGTGGTGGAAGGGCGATTGTCCCCCCGGTTGCTGCAACCTATTGACCCGGTTTGGCACCATGTGGCATCGCACGTTTCGGAGCGGCTAGCCCGTTTGCCGTTTGCGCTGTTGCTGGTAGGACTGTTTTTCCTGCTCTACCCGCAAGCTTTTTGGGTGCCAAGTTTAGGCCAGTTCTTACTGTTTTTGCTGGTGATCGTCCTGGCCTTTGTGCTGCGCTTTTTGATCCAGTACACCTTTGCGATGATTGCTTTTTGGACAGAACGGGCCAGTGCGCTTGAGCAGTTTTGGATGCTGTTTTTTCTGTTTCTGTCTGGGCTAATTGCGCCGCTGGAGGTCTTTCCCCCATTGGTGCGGCAGGTGACCCTGTGGACGCCTTTTCCTTACCTGGTTTACTTCCCGGCCAGTATCTTGATCGGGTTACCCGTGAATCTGGGTCAAGGATTTCTGGCAATGCTGGGGTGGAGTGGGCTATTTTTTGGCTTGAATCGCTGGCTGTGGCGGCGGGGGTTAAAGCAGTATTCTGGCATGGGAGCCTAACGTGAAGCGCTATCTAGAAGTACTAGGTTTATTCTGGAGCACGGCGATCGCGGCGGAATTAGAGTACCGGGCCAACTTTTTGATCGCCCTCTTGAGTAGCCTGGGCAATTTGATCGGCAGTCTTTTCGGGTTATCCCTGTTTTATCGCACGGGTTATAACTTCGAAGGCTGGAGCTGGGAGGAAACATTGGTCGTTCTGGGAATTTTTACCCTACTTCAAGGTTTTTCCAGCACATTCCTCAGTCCTAACCTGAACAAAATAGTCCAGCAAGTCCAGCAGGGCACACTAGACTTTGTACTCCTGAAGCCGATCAGCAGTCAATTCTGGTTATCCACCCGTACCCTATCCCCCTGGGGGTTGCCGGATCTGATCTTCGGGCTGGTTCTGATTGGTTACGCGGGTCAGCAGCTTGGCTTGGGCTTGAGCAATTACTTATTCAGTATTATTCCCCTCATCTTTGGGCTTGCCAGCCTTTACAGCCTTTGGTTTATGCTGGGGGCGACTAGCATCTGGTTTGTGAAAATCTACAACGTCACTGAGGTGCTACGAGGCTTACTGGAGGCCGGACGCTACCCAATGGTTGCTTACCCGGCTGCCTACCGTTTCTTCTTTACCTTTGTGATTCCTGTCGCTTTTCTGACGACAATTCCCGCTGAGGCGATGCTGCGCCGCGCAGAACTGAGCTGGGTGACTGGTGCAGGCTTTCTGGCGCTAGGACTACTTTATGCGACACGAGCCTTCTGGAAGTTTGCTCTGCGCTTTTACACCAGTGCTTCCAGTTAAAAATAATGGAGATTAAATTCCAGCCTACTACCCCAACTGGGCAGGAACAGCCTGGAGATTCTCCTGCCAGCGCCGAGGTGGAGAGGCGCGGCGAATTTCCCGCCAGATTGCCGTTGCCGCTAGGGTGCCGTCGGCTACTGCAACAGACACTTGATTGATCCCAACTTTTGCGTCTCCCACGGCAAAAATTCGGGGATGGGAAGTGCGGCACATCTGATCGGTGACCAAGCTACTGCCCTGGTATTCCAGTTCTATACCGCGCAGGTATTCGTTGTAGTGGTGAGAGCCCATTGCGACTAGACCTGTTTCTAGTTCGATCTGGGAGCCATCGACTAACTCGACGCCAGTCATTTCGTGGTCTTGGCCTAAAAAACGTTTGATTGGAGTTTCTACCAAGGGAAAGCCGTGATCTTGCAGTTTTTGGCGCATTTGCGGCCCAACTTCACACAGGCCATGGGTGAAGACGGTAATGTAAGGCGTAAACCAGTTCAGGACAAAGGCAGTGCCGATGTTGGCTTCTGTGTTGACAAACAAACCGCACTTCTTCTGGGCAATTTCGTAGCCATCACAGATCATACAAACATGCAGGTTATAGCCAGCATAGTCGTAGACATTCTGCATGTCCTCCAGCATCGGTAGGTGGTCAATGATGCCACTGGCAACAATCAAATACTTACAGCGAAAAATGGGATAAATACTTTCCTGGCGGCCAACTTTGACCCGTACGGCAAACGTTTCTCCTTCGTCAACCACCGACTCCACGTATCCCGGTAGATGATCGCCACCGACAGATAAGACGTGTTGCTTCCCTTGCTGCAATAGCGATCGCCCTGGAGTTTCAGGCGGCAAACCCAAGTAATTCCGCAGCTCTTGCATCCAAAAGGAGCGTCCCCGCCCTTTCTCAATCACCAGGCTAGACAGCAAGTACCTTTGTAGATAAAGTGCGGCAGAAAGCCCACCAGCACCACCGCCGATGACTATTACGTCGTAGACGTGATCTAGGCGTTCTTGCAGATTTGCCTTAGACAATTTCATAGTGATTAAAGGGGACCTACAGACCTACAGTTCAATTTTACTGCCTAGTCAAACTCCCCACAGTTTCAGGGTTAACAAGTAGCCCGTGTCTCAAGTAAATGGGAAATCATCATCTTTTGGTTTCTTCGGGGAGAACCTACCCGACGCATAAGACTGTGGGCATATGGCACCGAACCGGATACGCGATCGCGTTCACCAAAATTCTGCGATCGTTCTGCCAGTAGTACGGCCTGCCAATCTAACTCAAAAGATGGCTGGAGCGTAGCGTCCTAATCTAGCAATTCGCAGCCTAGCAACATTTAGCCCACGACCACTCATCCTCGCTGTAATACTCCTTCTTCCAAATCGGGGCGAGGTGCTTCAGCGTATCTATTGCATGGCGACAAGCATCAAAGGCTTCCGCCCGGTGGGGACAGCCTACGGCAACCAGAACGCTGATTTCATTAATCCTTAAGTATCCGGTGCGGTGATGAATCACAACCCGGTTCACCTGCGGCCAGGTAACGCGAATCTCGGCTGCAATCTGTCTAAATACGTTCAAAGCCATGGGCTCATAGGCTTGATATTCCAGGGCTATAACGGGTCGCCCATCTGTCTGATTGCGAACGGTGCCGCTCATCAGAACCACAGCACCATTCCCCGCGTCATCGGCTAGAGCATAAACTTCTGCAATTGAGAGGGGAGCAAAGGCGATCGCAAAACTATCTTTCGCTGTAGCGTTGGCGATGGATTTTAAAGGAGGAGCCGGATTGATCACAAGCTTGCTCAGTAATTACCTCACCCTTACTTTAGCGAAAGCAATCCAGACCAAACTATCCGGTCTTGCCGCTGCCCATCAGGTATAGGAGCGCCATCCGCACTGCTACCCCATTCGTCACCTGCTGGGGAATCAAGCTGAGCCGGGGGTCATCCATCAAGTCAGAGCTGATTTCAACCCCTCGATTGACAGGGCCGGGATGGAGTACTTTTACCTCCGGTTGGCAAAGTTTTAGGCGATCGCGGGTAATTCCAAAATACTGGTGATACTCGCGTAAACTGGGCAACAAATGCTGGCTCATTCGCTCTTGTTGCAACCGTAAAGTCATCACAAAATCCGCTCCTGCTAAGGCGGGTTCCAGTTGCCAGTGCAGTTTGGCACCGTACTCCGCAAACTGGGGCGGAAGCAGAGTGCGGGGAGCCGCTAGGTGAATCTCAGCGCCACTAGCCCTCAAGCTCCACAGGTTAGAGCGAGCAACCCGCGAGTGCAGCAGATCCCCAACAATCACAATTTTTTTTCCTTTTAGCAGCTCCAGCTGAGGCGTTTCTGGATCAAGCAGCGAACAAAGTGTAAACAAATCCAGCAGTGCCTGGGAAGGATGTTCATGACGACCATCTCCAGCATTGAGCACCCCGACCTGCGCTCCCAGGTGATCCATTTCCTGAGCAATGATCTGGGGCACCCCTGCCTCCCGGTGCCGAATCACCATTAGGTCTGCCCCCATTGCCCAGAAGGTCTTGGCGGTATCCAGAATCGTTTCCCCCTTGGTTAAGGAGGAAGTTCCCGGAGAGAAGTTCAAAATATCTGCAGACAGACGCTTAGCGGCAAGTTCAAAACTGCTTCGGGTGCGGGTTGAAGATTCAAAGAACAAATTAGCAACCACCCGTGCTTGCAGCGTTGGTACTTTTTTGGTCCGCCGTGATAGAACTTCTCCAAAGCTGGCTGTTGTCTGCAATACAGCATTGTATTCTGCTGGGGTAAAGTCCGCTAGGGATAAAATATGGCGGCGCGTCCATGTTGCAGTAACCATGTGCAGTTAAAAGGAGCGAGGGTTAAAACTGCTCAATCATAGATTATCTCGGCCGTAAACGACTGCCCTGTCAGTTTTCAAAAAATGAGTCACGGTTATAACTCATGAGCCTTAACGCCTAGACGTTGGAGCTAATCTAGATGATTGCTACCAGGTAGAGAGCGGCCTGATCTTGCGCGCCATTGTCACTGCCCCCTGAGCCCTTATCTTCGGCCACAGCTCAACCCAGAATTGATAACTAAATTAGCCAATACGTCTGAATAGTTTGTCAGTTCAAGCCTTATCAAGAATAAGAGCTTATACCGGAGGTCTTAGTTGTATGGCAGAAAATCGCATCAGTACCAGCCTTTCGCCAGCCGATCGCGAGGCAGTCCTGGCGGCAGTCAGCACTATTCGCGAAAAACTTCCGTTTCTGATGGATTTGACTGTGGAAGAGCGGCGATCGCTGCCCAAGATGGGCGATAAAAGTCGTGCCTTTGTCAGCAAAGCGTTGGAAGTGGCAACCCAAAACCCTGACTTCCTGCCGCGATCCTTCGACATTGAGGAAATGCGCCGCGACGTGGAACTGTTTCAGGCATTACACCCGATCCTACTATCCTTGACCCAACTGCAAGAGCTACTGGATGATACCTACCTGGCAGTGGGTAGTGACGCCTATACCGCGGGGCTAGTCGTTTACAACTACGCCAAGAATAGTGGTCAAGGCGCAGGTCTAGACGCGGTGGTTGACGAAATGGGCCGCCGGTTTGCCCGCAAATCACGGGGGACGTAGCTTGAGGGGCTAAGTGGGTAGCAGATAGCTGGGTGAATGCACGTTGCATGATCCCCCCAACCCCCCTTGATAAGGGGGGCTTAATTTTGTAGAGCGATGACTTCACTTGCCCTGATTGCCCCTTGGATCTTGAACGTTGGAACTTGGAGCAAAAAGCTCGACACTCCGAGTTCTAAGTTTGAAAGCTGGAGTTCACCCATTTGACTGATCCCCCAACCCCCCTTGATAAGGGGGGCTTGACTCTCTAAAGGAGCGTTCGCACTAATCATCCTGAGACTAAATATGGCTTGCTATCATCACTACAGAGATTCGCGGGCACCAGTAATCTCTGTTCAGTGCTCTCCCAAATGATTGCAAGTTGCCGCTGACTTTTTAGCTGTCCTGATAGAGTGTAAACGTCCAATCCCCCTCTTTCTAAGGGGGGCTAGGGGGGATCCAAGATGGCTTCTGAAAAGACCTGGGTTAATACAGACTTTCACTTGCCTTACAACCGAGAACTTGTAGAGCGTGCCAAAGTGCTGCGGAAAAATCCAACCCAGGCAGAAAAAAAGCTCTGGAACGACTACCTAAAAACCTTTGAACTCCGTGTTTTAAGACAAAGGCCAATTGACCACTTTATTGTTGACTTTTACTGTCCTCAGTTGAAGTTAGTAATAGAGGTCGATGGCGACAGTCATTTCACAGCCACAGGCCAAGATCGGGATACTGAAAGAACTAGAGTATTGGCAGGTTATGGGCTGAAGGTGCTCAGGTTTAGCAACGATGAGGTGCTGCACAATTTCGCCAGTGTGTGCCAGCGCATAGGAGATTTGATCCCCCCAACCCCCCTTAAAAAGGGGGGCTTGACTTTGTAGAGCTATGGCTTCTTTACTTGCTCTGATTGCTCGGATCTCGCCCGCTTTCTCGGTGCCAATCTGCTCGGTTCAGGCGATAAACGCAGCAATTGTCCTTACCGAACCGCCGGTGCTCGACAAATTGGAAGCCAAGACGTTCATAGAAGCGGTGAGCGCGGGTATTGCTGGCTAGCGGATCAATGAGTACAGCCATCACAGCCGGGTCAGCGAAACAGCGAGCCAGGGCAAGCTGCATCATTTGCGTTCCATAGCCTTTGCCCAAATCGGTCTCTTCCCCGATCCAGATGTCAATGGCGCGCAGATCCGCTGGGACATTCCCCCAATAGTGGCTCTCTTCCCGTGCTGGATCGATGATCTGGACAAATCCGATAGGACGAGCATCAATTTCCGCAATCAACTGCTCTCGCCAATCGGGGGTACGGTCAAGCTCCACCTCCCAGTTCCAGTCATCATTGGGATCTGAGGTAATCACGTGAGGTTGCTCATCCCAGTGTCGCAGCAGAGCCAAATCAGCAGCGGTAGCGGAGCCTAGGTGCAGCACAACTGGTTTATACGGCAAACTGACTGGAGTATTGACAATCCTTGGCCTAATAAGACACAAGATCAGTTGCCGTGAGCGAGAGAACGGGTGAAGAGCACATGCGAGCACTCTAGCGTAACTGCCGCGTAGAGCGGAAGGCTGCTCGCGGTCGGCTTCATCGCCTGGTTAGGTCTCTTTCAGAGATGACACCTCATCGGGTGCGTCGGGCAAGGGATCGCGAGTCTGAGTGAGCAACCGCGGAAGTCCGAGATCCTCCGGCGGAGCAGCGTGTGTCGCGATGTAGTCGAGCAGCTCTTGTGATGTGGTGAACCACTCGTAACCAACGCTCAGATCTATAAGACGCTGTGAGCTAGCAAACCGCTTGTGCAGCTCTCGCTCGGTCCGCTCTGCCTGCAGTAGCGGCTTCTCACCAGAGTCGAAGCGAATCACGCCGAGTAACTCAACCGGCTCGTGATTGGCACTTTGAATTGCTTTGAGGCGTCTTTTCATGCCGTCAGCCTGCGTAACGCCGATCTTGATGGCGACAGGCGGGCGACCAGCGGCGATGAAGTAGAGCAAGCCCTGTTTCGAGTACCACGGTGACGAGAACTTTTCTGGCTTCGTGGGCGTGAATTCCATATTTCCATGTGTGTGTGCAAGAGACCTAACGATCAAGCTTATCGGACGCAGATTAGCTCTCGTACTCAGCCAACCAGATTAGCAATCAAGGTAAATCAACTGCAGCTTTCGGTTTATCTTCTAGTATTGCCATGTCTCTTCTACATGATATGTCTTACTTCAAAACTGAACTAAAGAACCTCCAAGCTCCACGCTTCAAGTCTCAAGCTTAGAACCTGAAAGTTCATGCCGGAACTCGGAAAGCCAAGAAAAAAGCTCCATCATCCGGGAAAAAAGCTCGGAACTTTAACCTCTAAGCTCGGAGTACCAAGAAAAAAGCTTGATGCTTCAGCCTTAGAACTACAATCTCCGAGACTTAGGGTTGACTTAAAGCAAAGGAGGGACAACTCCCCTAACCGAGACGCTACGCGAACGACTTTTGTTGCGCTTGCCCTTCGCCTCCTCAATTGAGAAGGAGCGATCGCCCGCAACGAAAGCGACTGAATGACAAGGGCGATTCTTGTGATGGAGACGCTACACGATCCGCTTGAGATAAGAGAAGATCGAATGCAAGAAGAGATTGATTCGGTTTCTGCAAGATTTCTGGGGAGCAAACAACGATGACAAAATGGTGTGTAATTCTTGAGATTGATCTCCCAACAGGAGATTGGGCTGTTTGGTGCCAGAATTGCCAGGTTGTGCCTCCGGAGAGATAGAGCCAGAGGCTATAGAAAATATTCGTGAGGCAATCAAACTTTATCTTGAACCTGAACCCATCGAGCTAGAACCAGGTGCGATCGCACGATTGACTGCCCTGTCAGTCTTCAAAATATGAGTCACGGTTACAATCGCGGAGCCTTAGTGCCTAGAGTCCTGAACTAGTACAGCGACTGCCACCAGGTATAGAGCGGACTGATCTTTCGCGCTAGCATTAACCGAACCTTGATCTGCTTTCTAATAGCGCGATTAGCGTCTAGGATGGGTATTTCTTGGTGGCAGTGGGCACAAAACCAGTAAACTGCTCCCCCCCGAACATGGCGCAGCAATATTTGAGCACAGCAAGGGCAGCTGTGGGTAGGCATGATAACTATTCTCTCTCTGACGGTAGTTGAGGGCTAAAAGCTGTCGATTTCGAGAGAAATTAGCTTGAGCTCAGGTGAACTATAATTCGCCTTAATAAGTATTCCCTGACGGCCGCACAGGCAAACAAGGCAGGCGATTAGATAACCCCAGGCGTGGATTTTCCGTAGGCACAGACCTGATTATTCAATGGCAGTGGTCGAAGCTCCAGCCTTGCAGCACAATATGTAGGATAAAACTAGATCAAGCAACTTAATCAAGCAACTTAGAACAGACTTATGACGACACTGGAAAAGGGCACGATCAGTATCCACACTGAAAATATCTTTCCGATCATCAAGAAGTCACTGTATTCCGATCACGAGATCTTCCTGCGAGAGCTTGTTTCCAATGCTGTAGACGCGATCCAGAAACTGAAGACGATCGCTTATTCTGGTGAATTTTCTGGCAACATCGACGAGCCAGAAATTACGATCGCTGTTGATAAAGAGAACAAAACTCTTTCCGTTACAGATAACGGCATTGGCATGACCGCTGAGGAAGTCAAAAAATACATTAACCAGGTTGCCTTCTCTGGGGCGGAAGAATTTGTCCAAAAGTACAAAAACAACGCTGACCAGCAGATTATTGGGCACTTTGGCTTAGGATTTTACTCCTCGTTTATGGTGGCTAGACGCGTGGAGATTGACACGCTGTCTTACCAGTCAGAGGCGCAAGCAGTCCACTGGTCCTGTGAAGGTACGACAGAATTCCAGCTAGAGGATTCCTCGCGCAGCGATCGCGGCACGACGATCACGCTCACCCTGCAAGAGGAGGAGTTGGAGTATTTAGAGCCGACTCGGATTAAGCAGTTGATCCGCACTTACTGCGACTTCCTGCCCATCCCAATCAAGCTGGATGGGGAGCAGATCAACCGTCAGAAAGCCCCTTGGAAGGAGAGCCCCAGTAGTCTAACCAAGGAAGATTACCTAGAGTTCTACCGTTACCTCTACCCGTTTCAAGATGAACCCCTGTTGTGGATTCACTTGAACACGGACTATCCCTTTGTGGTCAACGGTATTCTCTACTTCCCCAAACTCAAGCCGGATATTGATGTTACCAAGGGCCAACTGAAGCTGTTCTGCAACCAGGTGTTTGTCAGTGACAATTGCGAAGAAGTTGTGCCCAAGTTTTTGCTGCCGTTGCGGGGGGTAATTGACAGTAGTGATATTCCCCTGAATGTCTCACGCAGCTTTCTCCAAAACGATCGCACGGTGCGACGGATTGCAGATTACATTGCCAAAAAAGTTGGCGATCGACTCAAGGAGCTATACCGGGACGACCGGGCAGAATATATTCGCTGCTGGCAAGATATTGGCACGTTTATCAAGTTTGGCTCGCTCAACGACGATAAGTTCAAAAAGCAAGTCGAAGATATCTTGATTTATCGCACCACGGTTAATCTAGAAACTCCTGCCAGTACAAATTCAGGTACGGAGGCAGAGGCAGAAGGGGATGCTTGGCAAGGAACGACTGAGCCAACGCCTCCAACTGAGCCAAGCGCCACTTACACCACGATTAAGGAGTACCTAGAGCGCAATAAAGAGCGGCATGCCAACCGGATCTTTTATTGCACAGATGCCGTTAACCAGGCTACCTATGTTGAGCTCCACAAGAGCCAGGGCCTAGAAGTCCTGTTTATGGACTCCTTCATTGATACTCACTTCATTTCTTTCCTAGAGCAGGAATATTCTGAGGTGAAGTTCTCTCGGGTGGACGCCGACCTCGACGAGACGCTGATCGACAAAGATAAAAACACCGAGATTGTTGATCCAGCAACCAATAAGACCCGCACAGAACAAATCAAAACCTTGTTCCAGCAAGCTCTTAGCAAGCCAAAACTAACCATCCGCACGGAAGCGTTGAAGTCTGACAGCGCTCAAGCCTCTCCGCCAGCGATGATCCTGCTACCAGAAACCGTGCGCCGGATGCAAGAGTTCACCGCGATGATGCAACAACAAGCGATGCAGTTTCCGGAGGAGCATACCCTGCTGGTCAATACTGCCCATCCACTGATTCAAAACCTGGCTAACCTTAATCAAGGAACCATCGTCCAGTCTGGCGGACAGTCGCCTTCGGCGGCCCTATCAGAGTTGATCTGTCACCACGTCTACGATCTGGCCTTGATGGCTCAAAAAGGCTTTGATGCAGAAGGGATGAAAACCTTTGCAGAGCGCTCTAACCAAGTTCTGACGCGGTTGACGGAACTGGCGACAAGTTGATCGCCATTTATTCTGCTTAATGATTCAAGTTTCCCCTCTCCAGCCTTGCTGCCAGAGGGGATTTTCTTGTCAACGTGGGGCTGGTAGATTGCTCGTAGTAATTTAAGACTTGAGGTAAATCAAAGTAATCGAACGGCATTTTTATGGCACTCAGAAAAAGCAGAGCGGCAACGGGGGGCTTATTAAAAGACTTTCGGGAATTTGCGCTGAAGGGAAATGTCGTTGAGCTGGCGATCGCCGTGATCATCGGCACTGCGTTCGGCAAAATTGTCAGTTCTTTTGTCGCTGATGTGATCATGCCGTTGCTTAATCCCCTGATTGCTTTTGCTGGCAAAGACTGGAGAACCTTTGAGATTGGTCCAGGCATCAAAGTTGGCAGTTTTCTAGGATCAGTCGTTGACTTTGTGATCATTGCATTCGTCTTGTTTCTGGCTATTCAAGCCTTGGAAAGATTCAAGCGCAAAGCAGAACGTCAAGAAGTGACCCCAAAAAACCAGCTAGACCCGGTCCAAGTTCAGGAAAGGTTGGCTGCTAGCCTAGAACGGCTAAACCAGCTACTGGAATCTCAAAGGAAGAACTAATGCGAGCGGTTTGAACTACTTTAGAAAATTTTCTTGATGCGGTCCAAGTCAAACATTTAACCCGAGGCGTAAGCTAGAGCGCGATCGCTGCTGTGACAATCTCAACAACAGATCAATGCTAAACTCGTCAGAGCATCAGGAATGTCTGGAGATGGTTTATGGGCCGCAAATGTCAATTAACGGGTAAGAAAGCAAACAACGCCTACGCGGTTTCGCACTCTCATATCCGTACCAAAAAGCTACAGGAGCCAAACTTGCAGTGGAAGCGGCTTTGGTGGTCTCAAGGCAAACGCTGGGTTAAGCTTCAGCTTTCCACCAAGGCAATCAAAACCTTGGAACACAAAGGGCTAGCTGCCTTTGCCAAAGAAGCTGGTCTTAATCTCAACCGCTTTTAGGTGATGTAGCTTTGAGTACTGCGAAGTTAAAAGGCTATTTTCTCAGTTTGGAATCGAGAGATGGCTCGTTACTTCATTGCCCTGCTACCCCCTGCTCAAGTTCAAGCGGCTGTCAATGTAATCAAGCAACACTTTTGCGATCGCTATGCCAGCCGCAAAGCCCAGAATTCTCCACCTCACATTACGCTGCAACCGCCTTTTGAGTGGTCAACTCAGCAAATCCCTGCTTTAGAGCAATCCTTGCAAACTTTTGCTCACAGTTGTAAACCTGTACCTATTCAGTTGTCAGGTTTTGCCGCCTTTGCGCCTCGCGTCATCTATATCAATGTAGTGAAAACTCCAGAGTTACTGAGTTTGCAAGCAGACTTAACCAGTTATCTGAAGGACAAGCTAACAATTATTGATTCGGCCTCCAAGCGCCGCGCTTACGTGCCTCACCTGACAGTTGCATTTCGAGACTTAACGCGCCAGAACTTTGATCTTGCTTGGGCTGAGTTCCAAGATCAAACCTTCGATTTTGTATTTACGGTGCCAGTACTGACGCTGCTAGTCCATGATGGTCGTCGCTGGCATATTAGTACTGATTTTGCTTTGCAATCTGGATTTTGATCGCTTTAGGCAAAGGCCAAACCCTGCTTCTATCTAATCCGCACTTTATCTGGTTCAAGGTAAGCCTAGAGCCTCTACCATAAGGCGTTGGGTAACCAGAAAAAAGGGTTGAGAGTTCCATTTGCGCTAGTGGGTTCTTTGAGCTAATAATTGCTCTTCAAGATTAGCGATTCGGCCGTAGGCAGCAATCAGTTGAGCAGTAAGCCGTTGAATTTGAACTTCCGGCGCTAAGACTTTTTGATTAGATTGACCGTTGGGATCGAAGTAGTTTTCGTCAGCTAAAACATGCTTGTGAGCGGTCTCATTGCTCGTATAAACTTCTTGACTTTCCCTAGTCTCGGACTGAACCTGATTCGTACTTTCAACCAGGATAGGATGAGGTAGTGCTTCAGCAAGCTGGAAACGGATCTGGTCAACTTTTTGGTGAAGCGCATCAATCTTATGACTTAAGATGAAAACTTGCTTTTGTAGTGAATCCATTTAACCCCCTGACAGGCTTTTCCTATGCTAAACAATACTGCGAAAACCAAAAATGATCCTGATCGCAACTAGCCTTTAACTAATCATTAACTGATGAATTATGGATCGCCGCTCTTTTTTGACTGGAGCTAGCACCTTAGCCCTTAGTCAGGCGCTAGCTGGTTGTAGCGGATGGGGTAAAGAAACCCTTAGTTTACATTTACTAAAAAACTCAATTCCAGCTCAGCTTATCTCCCAGGTTCGTCAGGCACTAGGAAATTCCTTGGCGCTGGATCTTAATCCAGAATCTCAACTAGCTGACCTATTTAGCCAGTTACAAACCTCCAAAAATAAACCTGACGCCACTGGCAAACGCTGGCTACCTGACTTTCTGAGGTTCAATCAGGAACAGGATCGCTTGGCAACTCGGCAGGTGCTGTTCACTTTAGGTAACTCCTGGTTGGCAGCAGCAATTCAGCAAAACCTTATTCAGCCCCTTGAGTCTGATCAGCTAACCCATTGGGCCAATTTGCCGGCGTCCTGGCAAGCTTTTGTCACCCGCGATCGCCAGGGAAATTTGACCCCCCAAGGCCAGATCTGGGCTGCACCCTACCGCTGGGGGACAACCGCGATCGCCTATCGCAAAGATAAATTTGAGGATCTAGGCTGGACACCCTCTAGCTGGGATGATCTGTGGCGGCCACAATTGCAGCGGCGGATTAGTTTGCTGGATCAGCCACGGGAGGTGATTGGTTTAACCCTCAAGAAACTTGGCAACTCCTACAATACTCAGAATATTAAGGCAGTTCCCAATCTTGAAACGGAGTTACGTTCACTCCACCAACAAACTAAACTTTATAGTTCCCAGGCTTATCTTCAGCCCTTATTGTTAGGAGACACCTGGTTAGCAGTTGGCTGGTCTACAGACATCCTGCCGATTGTGCGCCGCAACAACCAGATTGGTGCTGTTGTCCCCCAAGCTGGCACTGCTCTTTGGGCCGATCTATGGGTGCGTCCTACAGGAGTTACGGCATCCTCACAAGCAGCCAGCAACCAGTGGATTGACTTCTGGTGGCAGACTGAAATTGCTGCTCAACTCTCTCAACTCAGCAGTGGGGGTTCGCCGCTGCTGACTGGCTCGAAGCTAGAACAATTCCATAATCGCCTTTTACCCAATCAACAGGTGCTCAGTCACTGTGAATTTATCCAACCTCTATCTAAAGCTGCAATAGAGCAGTACCGTTCCCTGTGGTTAGCGATTCGTCAGGTGAGCTAGTCTTACAAGTCATAGGATGGACGGATTAAGCTGTAACTGGCAAGCTGGCTTGCTGAAGCTTCTCGGGAAGACATAATTGGGAATAGGCTTTTTCGTATCTTGTATGCTTGTTATTAGGCGAGGGTTAGCTTGGCTAAAGTCGCAGGTGTAGGCTGCCAAAGAATTTCTTTCCCGGTCTACAACTTGAATGTTATAGCCATAGTCTCTTGCCACAGTGCCAAAGTGATTGGTAAAAGCGTACCGTTCAACGTAGTCTAGTAGCCTCCAGATTTCACGACGCACAACGATTTGAACTCGCTGCGGGTTGGTTTTAGTTGTGGGATAAGTTGACCAGTTTACTAACAACTTGTCACCAAATTGTTCTGCTGCCCACCACAAGCTTGGTACTGTTAAGCCGCTTTGGGATGGCCGATTAACCGTTGTGGGCGATGAATCAGCCTTTAATGGCATTAGCTTAGATTGCGCCATCGCAGGCTGAGCTGCGATCGCTAATAGGCTAGATGCGATCGCGGCTAAAGCCAGTATCCTGCTCTCTATGCGCACAAAATACCTCAGCCCCAAAATTGGCTGGTAAGATTTGAACTGCCATCTGCTCATTATTTTGCCCAGTAGTAAGGTAAGGCACGATGGGAAATAGACTGCGTTCTACAACTTCTAAGTTGCTTCAAACCTAATTTGAACTTTAAACAACCTCAGTATTAAACAAAAGTGACAAACATTGGTGCCTTAACAGGTTGAAAGAACTGCTCAACAGCACTGCTATTTAACAAGCGAACTAATAAAAGCCTTGCTGGCATCTCAGGAACAGCGCTTCGCTATCGTTCTATTTCAACATCAACAAAGACAGTAGACTACCATCTCCCCATAACAACTCAACAAAGCTAGTTCCTACCTGGTGGCGGAAGCTACCTACAGAGGTCATCTTTAAGGAAAAGAAGGGACACATCGCACGGTAACCTGCCAGAGGTCGTCAGTGGGATTTTCTATCTCCAGCGTAGCGGCTTCTTCTTGGCAGATGCTCTTTCACAATTTAGCACCTGCTTCAACCGTCTACTTCCACTTTTATAAGTGACAGCGGCCAGGGGAATCGAACTTCATTGATTTGAAGGGTGGTAATGGTGGAGACAAGCTTCAACCAGATTTTCTGCTCCCCCAGCAATTGTATAAACCGGTACCTTAAGGTGCTGGGTCAAGTGCATAACACTCATGTCATCCAAAAAGCAAAGTGACTCCTCCCCAAGAGAGCCCTGAGTTACGCGATCGCCTTGCTTTAGCATTAACGAGGGCAAAAGGATGCCGTCTCCTAAATCCTTTCCTTGCAATGCGTACAGAATGTCCTGCCCTGTCAGTAAGCCTGTGACAGTCATTGTTTGTCCCCAATAGTTGCTGCATAAGGCAACCATCTCAACTTCTAAGCCCTCTACTTTATTAAGTCGCTTTAAAATTGGCTGGAAGGCTTGCTCAACAGCATTTCCAACCACCCAAATCAACTTGCGGGATGGCAAAATTTGTTGGGGTAAGTTCTGAGCTGCGGCTTGGAACTGCTTGAGAAATTGGCGAATCGACCCCACCCCATTGCCGATTTGGGGATAGTCTTCGTAGTGAGCTTCTGGGGGTAATGCCTGTTCTGCTAGCAGAAACCATTCATCGGCCAGCCAGGCAAAGGTAGTCCCTAGCGTTTGGGAAAATTTAGCCTGGAGGGCTTGGACTTGGCTAATCACTTCCTGGGCTTTGGCGCGCGTTACAGGAACTAGCTCATCCTCTGAGGGACGAAACCGGGTTAGACCGACGGGTACAACGGCCACAGAGCCTACAGTTGGCACCTCGCCAGTATGAAACTGGGCCAAATCTATCAGGGTGCGCTCTAAATGCTCAGCATCATTGATGCCGGGGCAGAGCACAACTTGGGCATGAATTTGTAAGCGTCGGGCTTGGAACCACTGTAATTGTTCGAGCAGCTTACCAGCTCGAGAGTTTTTGAGCAGACGCACTCTTACCTCTGGCTCTGTCGCATGAACGGAGACGTAGAGGGGAGATAGCCGCATTTGCTCAATACGCTTCCACTCTGCTGGCGGCAAGTTCGTTAAGGTCAGGTAGCTACCGTAGAGAAAACTTAGACGGTAGTCATCATCTTTGAGGTACAAGCTTTGCCGCCTTCCCGGCGGCTGCTGATCGATAAAACAAAAGGGACAGCGATTATTGCACTGGATTAAGTCGTCAAACAATGCCGTCTCAAATTCCAGTCCCAGGTCGGCATCGTAATCTTTTTCAATCTCAACCTGGTGGGTATCTCCAGCTTGGTCTAAGACTTCCAGTTCTAGGACTTCATCCGCACATAAAAATTGGTAGTCAATTAAATCACGGGGTAGCTGACCATTGATTGATACTAGGCGATCGCCCGGTTCAAACCCAAGCTCTGCGCCAATCGAGCCTGGCAAAACTGCTGTAATTAAGGCAGGTTGGACCGAAGGTTTACTCATATTGAAAGATGGAACATGCCGTGGAAATTGCACCTCCATCATTCTAGAAATTCTGGCTTAGCTGTTTGGCAGCAATCCAGTGGCGATCGCGGTTAGAATACCCACTCCGAACACCAGGCGATACCAGACAAAGATCCAGGTGTTCTGAGTTTGCAAAAAGCGTAGCAGCCATGCGATCGCCGCGTAGGAGAAAATTGCCGCTGAAATTACTCCGACGGCCAATGAAATCATTCCGTTACTACCCAACTCAGCATTCAAAGCATCCTTGAGCTGAACTAACCCTGCCAAGATAATTGCCGGAATACCCAATAGAAACGAAAAGCGAGCCGTCGCAGCTCGTTCAATACCCATAAACAGCCCTGCAGTGAGCGTTGAACCAGAACGAGATACACCCGGCAGTAAAGCCAGAGCTTGAGCTAGCCCCATCCAAATACCATCCCGCACGTCTAGATCATCGAATTTACGTTTACGCTGTCCCAGACGTTCTGCTAATCCCAGCAGCAGCGCCATGCCAATGGAAAATATGGCGATCGCCACTAGACTTCGCAGCGGAGAGTTGTCATAATCTGGAACCAAAATCTTGAGCAACACACCAAAGAAAACAATTGGCAACGTACCGAGAATAATTCCCAGAGCAAGTTGGAAGTCTTTTGAATCGTAGTCTGAGCGAGAAACTGCCTTCCAGGCCCCCGTTGTGATCTGCATCAGATCCTGCCGAAAATACCAAAGTACAGCGACGATGCTACCGAGTTGAATCACGGCACTAAAAGCTACGCCTGGATCGCCCCAGCCAAGCATCACAGGTACTACTTTCAGGTGGGCTGTACTACTAATTGGCAAAAACTCAGTCAAGCCTTGAACTGCCCCTAGAACAATCGCTTGAAATAAATTGACCGATACTGACGGTTCACTAACTGCTGCCTGTGCGATGGGCTGTTGTGTACTCAACACCTTTAAGGGAAAAGCTAGTAACCCCCCCATAACTGCTGCACTGACTAGAACAAATAATCGACGTCTTGATAAGGCCATGGTCTCTCTCGCGCTATCCACCGCATACTAAACCCTCACCAGCTCCAGGTTCAATTAATTTTCAGGAGAAGGATTAAGTCCGCTATTGGATTGGGGACTACGTGCCGATCGCCTCTACTATGCAAGTGATGATAAAGCCTGTCCTTGATGGATAGCACTAGAGGGTAGCTCTTAAGCTAGCCCCAAATAGTTGCAATAGAGCCGCTACCTACCTGACTTTCCATAAACCATTCTTAGGTAAGATAGGTTATATGCCCCCCGGGGGGATATAATTATGTTATGTTAAAACATGTTACAAAAGATTAAACCAAGTTAGTCCGATTAACAGACCTGTGCCCTCTACCTCTATCCCTATGCAAGTATCTGAGTTTAAACAAGCTTTTTCTGGGGTTGGTTCTGGGACACTTGGTTCAAAAAAGTCTTGGCAGCTGTTTGCAATATCAATTTTTCTAGTCTCTATTCCCGTTTTTATCCAAGCGCCGTTGGTGCGTTTGTTTCCCTGGCTGAGTTTGATCATGACGGGTGGGTGGTTGATCTTAAGCTGCTGGTTGCTATCGCGTCCCTCTAGCCGCTTGCTGGGTGATGTCCTCCTAGGCTTTACATTAAGTTGGCTGGCTGGTTCGCTTTACTGGGGCTGGTTGCGTTGGGAACCCTTGCTACATTTACCTGTAGAAGCGCTTGGTCTGCCTCTGGTTTGGTGGGGCTTCCGGCATAATTGGTACAAGGTTGGAAATTTTTTCTACTTAGGCTCGCTACTGGGTACAGCCGCTACCGACCTCTATTTTTTCGTGGTTGATTTAATTCCCCACTGGCGGCAGTTAATGCACGTGGATTCCAGCTTAGCTTTGCCGATTTTCCACTCCGCGCTCGCCCAAGTGCAAACGCCTTGGGGTTTAAGCTGGGCGATTGCTTTAGCTGCTACGTTATTGATTGCTGGTCTACTTCCACTTACCCTGCCAGGGGTCTGGGCGGCTCGCCCTAGTCAACTCCACTGGTGGACTTTTTCCGGGGCGGTTTTAAGCACAATCCTTGTGGACAGCTTGTTTTGGCTAACTGCGGCTGCGGTATAAGCCGAATAATCCTTACTTATAACTAACTTCCGGTATCTATATGCTGGAACCTCCATTCACTGGATGCTGCAATTCACTACCCTCTGAACCTGTGAGGATAGTGAGTCTAGTTTATTTAAGCTCTTACTCCGCCTTTAGTCATAAGATATGGTGAGGTCTACAGCGATCCTGCTTTAGTTTACTTACTCACTGCATACGATTATGGCTATTGGCTACCTTGCTCTTGTGCTTCACGCCCACCTACCATTTGTGCGGCATCCTGAGAGTGACTACGTCTTAGAAGAAGAGTGGCTGTTCGAGGCAATTACTGAAACCTACGTCCCCTTGCTCCAAGTGTTTGAGGGGTTAAAGCAGGACAACATAGATTTCAAGATGACCATGAGCATGACGCCCCCTTTGGTGTCGATGCTGATGGACCCCCTACTGCAAGACCGTTACGATGCCCACCTCAAGCAGCTACAGCAACTAGCGGCCATGGAGGTTGAGCGGAATATCCACAACGGTCACCTGCGCTATCTTGCAGAGCATTATGTTACAGAATTTGAAAAGGTGCGCCAGGTATGGGAGCGCTACGATCGCAACCTGATCACTGGCTTCAAGCAATTCTTAGACAGCAATAACCTGGAAATCATTACCTGCGGGGCCACCCACGGTTACCTGCCTCTGATGAAAATGTACCCCCAGGCAGTGTGGGCGCAGATTCAGGTTGCTTGCGAACACTACGAGCAAACCTTTGGCCGCCCTCCCAAAGGCATTTGGCTACCAGAGTGCGCCTACTACGAAGGTGTCGAAAGACTGTTGGCGGATGCCGGTTTACGGTACTTTCTCACGGATGGGCATGGGATTCTCTACGCTCGTCCTCGGCCCCGGTTTGGCACCTACGCCCCAATTTTTACCGAGACAGGCGTCGCTGCCTTTGGTCGAGATCACGAGTCTTCGCAGCAGGTGTGGTCCTCGGAAGTTGGCTATCCAGGGGCGGCGGAGTACCGGGAGTTTTATAAAGATTTGGGCTGGGAGGCGGACTACGAATATATCAAGCCCTACATCATGCCCAACGGCCAGCGCAAAAACACTGGCATTAAATACCATAAAATTACCGGACGCGGCTTGGGTTTAGGCGATAAAACACTTTACGATCCCTACTGGGCCAGGGAAAGAGCAGCCGGGGATGCCAGCAACTTCATGTTTAACCGAGAGCGCCAGGTTGAGCATCTCTATGGCATGATGCAGCGGCCACCAATTATTGTCTCGCCCTACGATGCGGAACTGTTCGGCCACTGGTGGTACGAAGGCCCCTGGTTCCTGGATTACCTATTTCGCAAGTCATGGCACGACCAGGGTACTTACGAGATGACCCACCTCGCAGATTACCTGCGATCGCAACCGACCCAACAAGTATGCCGTCCTTCCCAGTCCAGTTGGGGCTTTAAAGGATTTCATGAGTACTGGCTCAACGAAACTAATGCCTGGATCTATCCCCACTTGCATAAAGCAACGGAACGGATGATTGAATTAGCCTGCCGGGAGCCAGCGGATGAACTAGAGTGGCGAGCTTTAAATCAAGCTGCCCGTGAACTTCTACTGGCGCAATCTTCAGATTGGGCTTTTATTATGCGAACCGGTACGATGGTGCCCTATGCGGTCCGCCGGACGCGATCGCACTTAATGCGCTTCCATAAACTCTATGGGGAACTTCATCAAGGTAAAGTTGATGCCGGTTGGTTAGAAAAAGTGGAAGAGATCGACAATATCTTTCCTCAGATCAACTACCGCACCTATCGACCTCTGTAATCCTGTCATGAAAATCACAGCATGCTGCGGTCCTGTAGGGCTACTGAATACAGGGTTTAGAGGCAACGATTAAACTTAATCTCTGATGATACAACAGCCTATATCGGGTATCAGACCTGATCACTCATCAGATCACTCGCTAAGCTAAGTTTGCCGCTAAACTAGCGAAAGTATTTGGAAAAGGAAAGGGTAGGATGGAGCAGGTCAAAATTGGCATCATCGGTGGTAGTGGACTCTATGTTATGGATGCCCTCAAGGATGTTGAGGAACTTCAGGTTGATACCCCCTTTGGCCCTCCCTCCGATGCCTTTATTCTGGGAACACTAGAAGGGACACGGGTAGCATTCTTAGCCCGACATGGGCGCAACCATCACTTAACGCCCTCTGAGTTGCCATTCCGGGCAAATATCTATGCCATGAAATCTTTGGGTGTTGAGTACTTGATCTCAGCTTCTGCGGTCGGTTCTTTAAAAGCAGAGGCAAAGCCTCTAGATATGGTGGTACCAGACCAGTTTATTGACCGCACAAAGAACCGCGCTTCCACCTTCTTTGAGGAAGGTATTGTTGCCCACATAGGGTTTGGCGATCCGGTATGCCTTAATTTGGCAAAGGTTTTGGCAGATGCGATCGCTGGATTGGACCTGCCGGATGTTAATCTCCACCGGGGAGGCACTTACCTTTGTATGGAAGGCCCAGCCTTCTCCACTAAGGCAGAATCTAACCTTTACCGCAGCTGGGGCTGTACGGTAATTGGGATGACGAATCTACCAGAGGCAAAGCTAGCACGGGAGGCAGAAATTGCCTACGCCACCTTAGCTTTGGTTACAGACTTCGACTGTTGGCACCCGGATCACGACAGCGTGACAGTGGATATGATCATTGCTAACCTTAAGCGCAACGCAACGAATGCTCAGAAAGTGATCCAAGCCACTGTGCGTCAATTGGCATCAGCAGCTCCCCCCTCCACCGCTCATAGTGCTTTGCAGCACGCAATCCTCACCCCTCTAGATAAGGTGCCTGAGTCCATCCACGCAAAGTTGAACGTGCTGTTACGTAAGTATGTAAGTTGAAGAGCACTGATCCTGTCTTAGGCGAGCAACGAACTAATTAACCCCTCAACCTGAGCTTCCAGCGAACCGTTATTCGTTGTGGCACAACAGCGTAGTAGTCGTTTGAGAAAGTGCTCTAGCGGCTGAGAGCGCTCGACCAATTATGTTGATAAAGTTCGTAGGGGAACTGGGTTCTGAGAGAAAGTTGGGCCCTTGGTGGAGTAACTTCTTGAAGAGACCGTCTTTGCTTTGGGTCGTGGCGTTACCTGCCTCGGAGTGACCCCAACTGACCTTAGCTTAAGTTAGTAGTAGTAACAAAATCTCTAGAATGTTTGGCTGGCTAAACTGCTGAGGCATGACTGATTTCAGCCTAAAACCGTTGTAATTGATTTTTGTGGAATTCTTTCCCTAAAGCCTAGGAGACCCATTACTTTAAAGTGAATCACCTATGAAAGTACTTGTTACTGGGGTCGCCGGCTTCATTGGTTATCATCTAGCACAACGGTTACTAGCAGACGGTGCTCAAGTCTACGGGATTGACAATCTGAATGACTACTATGATGTGAGTCTAAAGGAAGCTAGATTAGCTCAGCTACATCCCCACGCTGGTTTCGGTTTTGAGTTACTAGATTTAGCTGACCGCCAGGGAATGGCCCAGTTATTTCAATCCGACTTTGATTGTGTTGTCAATCTGGCAGCCCAGGCTGGAGTGCGCTACTCACTGCAAAATCCTTTCGCCTATGCAGATAGCAATATGACTGGTTTTGTGAACTTGTTAGAAGGATGTCGCCATAGACAGATCAAACACCTGGTGTTTGCCTCCTCAAGTTCAGTTTATGGGGCTAACACTAAGGTTCCCTTTGCAGTCAGCGATAACGTTGATCATCCAGTGTCTTTGTACGCTGCTAGCAAGAAGGCAAACGAACTCATGGCTCATGTTTACAGTCATTTGTACAATTTGCCCACAACTGGGTTGCGCTTTTTTACTGTGTACGGTCCTTGGGGAAGACCCGATATGGCCTACTTCAAGTTTGTCAAAGCAATTGAAGCAGGTGAAGCGATTGATGTTTATAACTTTGGCAAGATGAAGCGTGACTTCACCTACATTGATGACGTAATTGAAGGGGTGGTTCGGGTCATGCACAAACCGCCTCAAGCCGGCAATTTCAACCGAATTTCAACCCCTAGTGCATCTACTAGTCAAGCACCCTATAAAATCTACAACATTGGCAATAACAATCCAGTTGAGCTAATGACTTTTATTCAGGTGATTGAAAAGATAATGGGTAAGACAACAGAAAAGAACTTCTTACCCATTCAACCAGGTGACATTCCATCTACTTATGCAGATGTCGACGACCTGATTAGAGAGGTGGGCTTTAAACCGACAACGCCAATTGCTACAGGCCTTGAACGCTTTGTCCACTGGTATCGAGAATACTACAGTGCAGGAGTTAAGCAGCCGCAATAAGCTGAGGACAAGAGTAGCCTTGACTGCCCACTGATAATAGGCGTAACAGTTCAATACCTTCTCTGTTCACTGTTTCGTCTTCCTATTATCCATTTAGGTCTTGATATGAACCCCCGATCGCTTGTAGTGTCATTTTAGACAAGACACACAGCTTGAGGGTAAGCCAGTGCAGCCAAAACTGATTATTCATGGCGGAGCTGGTAGCTCCCCGAAAAGCAAAGAGGGAACTGAGGCGGTACGCCAGTCTCTCTACAAAATTTTGGAGGAAGCCTACGCATTGCTGTGTAAAGGTTCTAGTGCCCAAGCAGCAGTGGTTCAGGGTTGTCGCCTGTTGGAGGATGAGCCGCGTTTCAATGCCGGCACCGGTTCGGTGTTGCAATCTGACGGTCAGATCCGCATGAGTGCAGCCCTAATGGATGGTTCAGCGCAGCGATTGAGTGGTGTAATTAACGTTTCCCGGGTGCAGCATCCCATTGAGCTCGCCCAAGCTCTCCAAGCTTCAACTGATCGGGTACTATCGGATTATGGAGCAGCAGAACTGCTGCGAGAGCTACAGGTACCGATCTATAACCCACTGACTGAAACTCGTCTGCAAGAGTGGCTGCAAGAGCGCCAGAGAAATTTTGATACTCCAGCGGCTGGTGTAGTGGCACAGGTGGTCGACAGCCCCCGCAGCGGGACAATTGGGGTTGTGGCGCTTGACCAGCAAGGACGTCTTGCCGCTGGTACTTCCACGGGGGGTAAAGGTTTGGAGCGAATTGGCCGCGTCAGCGACTCTGCCATGCCTGCGGGGAACTACGCGACTGCTGAGGCTGCTGTTAGCTGTACGGGGATTGGAGAAGACATTATTGATGAGTGTCTAGCGGCCCGGATTGTAGTGCGCGTCACCGACGGCCTATCATTGCAGGCTGCCTTTAAGCGCTCTTTAATCGAGGCTCGTCAGCGGCAACGGGACCTCGGAGCGATTGGAATTGATGCTACTGGGGAGATCGCCTGGGGGAAAACAAGCCAGGTTTTGTTAGCCGCCTACCATGATGGCACAAGAATCGGAGACACTCTGGAACTGGCTGAGGATGCTATCCATTAGTCTTGCTGCGATAACCGCCAACCCGTCTTGTTAACTTGCCGGTTTCGGGCGATCGCTAGGGAACTATCAGGCACGTCTTCGGTAATCACTGAACCGGCAGCAATCGTGACATCATTTCCCAACGTCACAGGGGCAACCAATACGCTATTTGAGCCTGTCTTCGTGCGATCGCCAATCTGGGTTGGATGCTTTCTCACCCCATCATAGTTAGCTGTGATGGTTCCGGCGCCAATATTGACCTGATCCCCCAAAGTGGCATCCCCCAAGTAAGACAGATGCGCTACGTTATTGTGATTGCCTAAGCTTGTATTTTTCAATTCCACAAAGTTCCCTACCCGGCAGGCAGTTCCCACCTGAACATGACCCCGCAGGTGGGCATAAGGACCAATGCGCGTTCCGGCTCCAATCGCGCTCTCAGAAACAACAGAGTAGAGCACTGTTACATCCTGGCCAATCTGACTATCTTCCACTAAACTACCTGGACCAATTCGGCTGCCTGATTCGACTGAAGTTTTACCCCGAAGATGGGTATGAGGTTCAATCACCACATCTGGTTGAAGTTGTACCGTATCATCAATTGTGATGCTGTCTGGGCTGACCAACGTCACTCCGGCCGCCATCCAGTCATCCTTAACTCGCGTTTGCAAGATCTCATTCGCTGCCGCCAGTTGCTTGCGGTCATTGATGCCTAGGATTTCCTGGTAGTCTTCCACATCGACTGTCATCACGGGGTTCAAGTAATTGACAGCATCGGTTAAGTAGTATTCCTGCTGGTCATTGCTTGCTCCCAGTTGGGGTAAAACATCAGCCAGGTCAGGCCAGCGAAAGCAGTAAACCCCGGCATTGATCCGGCGATTTTGCTTCTGGGCATCGGTACAGTCGCGGTCTTCAACAATTTGCTGTAGAAGGTTGCGGCTGTCAGAAAATACCCGGCCATAGCCCTGCGGATTGGGCAGTTGGGCTGTCAAAATCGTCGCGGCATTCTGGTTTTGCTGGTGCGATCGCAGCAGCCGTTCCAAAGTTTGCGGTCGCAGCAGCGGTACATCTCCATTTAAGACCAGCAAGTCTCCCTGGAAGTTCTGTAAATGGGGTAGTAACTGTTGGATCGCATGCCCTGTGCCAAGCTGTTTGGCTTGCTCAACAAACTCCAAGCCTGGAAAGGATCGTAGGGAAGCCTGCACGAGGTCTCCCCGATAACCGACAATCACCATGCACCGGGAGGGTTCAACAGCAGACAAGCTACCAAGTACTCGCTCCACTAATGATTGTCCACCCAAGGAATGTAAGACCTTAGGAAGGTTAGATTTCATTCGGGTACCCCGTCCCGCCGCTAAAATCGCTACCGCTACCATTGCGCTCTCAGCTATAACTCACCGGAGTATATCGTGCTTTTTACCCCTTTATGCCGAGTTCTATCAAGATTGCAACCCTAAGTTTGGATAAATCTTAAGTAGCTATAGCTACCTTGCGCTTTTGCTCTATGGTCCTTGAGCTATACCAGCTAGAGCTTCACAAAGTTATAGATCAGAAAGGTTCTATTATTAACTGGTAGCACTAGCTAATAAAACCTCTGAGCGCTGAGTCAACCGGATATATTTGATAAACTGCTCCACCAACATCGGGTTGCGCCAGCCTTTTGCCGTTTCTTCTACCAAAATCTCTAATGCTTTATCGTCTGTAAAAGCCCGCTTATAAGGTCGCTCACTCGTTAAAGCATCATAAATATCCAGAATTTGAAAAACCTGGACAAGATAGGGGATTTGATCGCCAACCAGGCCATCCGGATATCCTGACCCATCCCAGCGTTCATGGTGATGGCGAATAATCGGCAATAAGCCTTGCATCGTGCGTAAGGGACGACAAATCTGTTCCCCAATTAGCACATGTTGCCTCATCGTCTCCTGTTCTGCTAGGGTCAGGGCACCAGGTTTGAGCAAGACAGCATCAGGGATACCAACTTTACCAATATCATGCAGGTAGCCACTCCACATTAAGTTACGAATCTCAGCATGGGGTAGCCGCAAGAACTCACCGAAGGCTTTGCCCTGCATCATTAAGCGTTCACAGTGGTCCCCTGTATTAGGGTCGCGGCTTTCAATAGCTTTGGCAATCGAAAAAAGTGCTTGTTCCGCGTGATCTAAATCTTCATTGGAGCGCTTTTGATAGACTAGGGACTTGATCCGAGCTAACAACTCCAGTGGATCAAAAGGTTTAATCAAAAATTCATCGCTCCCGGCTTCAATGCCCCTAAGCCGCGATCGTTGGTCTTGACACGACGTAAGAAGGACAACAGGTACCAGTCGTGTCTGCTCGTTTTGCTTTAAGCGCCGGCACAACTCAAACCCATTCGCTCCCGGCATGAAAAGATCTAGAAGAACTAAGTCAGGATTATCTTCAACAACTTGCTCTAGGATTGTTGCTGCGCTGCTAACTTCTCCCACATCGTATCCTTCAACCGTCAGCAGGGAATTGAGCAGAAACCGGCTTGACGGGTCAGTATCTAAAACTAAAATTTTCGACCTTGTTGAAGTAGACCAAGTCACAGGTGAACCTTGAGAAAAAGGCTATTGCTGGTTGACGCAAGAAATAACTATCAACCAGCGCCTCTAGTATCCCTAATTCCCCTCTATTTGCAATCAGGTGATCTACGGAAATTTACTGATGCCACTTCCTAAAGGTAGATTACTACTTAAACTACTACCGACTAGGTTTGATCGCCTACAAAATCAGATTTAGCTGTCGCCCTAGAAAAGTTGATGGCAAGCCTAGCAAGCGATTAGCTACGGTTCATAATCTCGTTCTAATAAAACACTAAGTTGATTAAGACGGTCGTTTAATTGCTTATGACCAGTTTCCGTTAGCTTGTCCCTAAAGTGGAGAAAGCTTGGCGTCAGAACTTACCCTAGCTCTAACTGGAAGGGTGGCAAGCGGTAGAGGCTGCGCCGGCCTGCTATGCTTTGTTTCCTTATCTGGAGATGCCTCAGGCATCTGGAAGCGACAGCGAGAACAAAATAAATAAGCCTGGCCAGAACGAGCATGCCGGAGCATCACATCAGAGCAGCAGGGACATGAAGTCATGATTAATAATTTTTTTGTAAGAGTCTTATAACTTTAATCATGGCAATAACTTGATTACGGAAGACCTGTCTGAAGACATAGAAGTATGAGTTATTGTAAAGATAATTGTATTTTATGAGAAATTCGCTTGCCAGCCGTCCCTTTGTTCTATTTGGGGCTAGCTCGGCAAGGTAATCAGAGAGCTTCAACATTTGCCCTATTCAACCAGCGTTTTTTCCACTGGGTTGTCCGTTCTAAGTCTGAGGTTTGCTGCTCTGCGCGACGGCGCTGCAAGATTAACTCAGCTGGATCGCTAAGGCTAGGGTCTCGATAAGGAACAGCTGCGCGGGTGAGTAAATGTTCCTGCTCCTGGGGGGATAAGGGCGGCAAATCAGTTTGAAGTAGGCTAGCAACGGTTCCTGGCGATCGCCGTCCTACTGGGTAAGTGGAACCAATCTGGCACCTTGCTGCCAGTAAGGCAGTACGTACGGCTGCTGAACAGGAATAGGTAGCCAGTCTACCTGTAGGTTGAAGACAGCGAACTACCCAGCTCAGAAATTCTACTGTCCATAATTGAGGGCAATGGGGAGGTGAGAAGGGATCGAGAAACACACCATCGGCTCGGAATCCGCTTTGATACACCTGTTGGATTGATTGACGCGCATCGCCAATCAATAATTTAGCCTCTAGGCGATCAGTCTTGGCGTGGTACTGTGTTGCTAGCAATGTAGTGAGCTGCTGAATATCGGCTGGCCAGATATTCAGGAATCCCTGCTTCAAGGCAATATCTGGTACGGCGGCATTCAACTCTAAACCCCAGAGCTGCACGTGGCAATTAGGATTGCTTGTCCAAATTGCTGTTAATGCTGCTGCTGTGTTGTAACCCAGCCCATAGCAAATATCTAACAGCTTCAAGGATTGATATGGCCGCTTACTAAGGATTGGCTCCACAAACTTCCGTTGTGCTTCTTGCTGAGCACCGTGAAGGCTATGAAAGGCTTCATTGAACTCGGGTGATAAAAAGGTGAATGAGCCATCAGCCGTTGGGATTGAAACCAGATCTTGGGAAGAGTTCATGGGGGATAGGGCTCAGGTGCATCATTTTCTGATTTTGACTGATCAAATTTAAGTCGGGCAGGCCTCATTGCTCCTTGGTGGAACTTCTATTCCCTTGTCCTACTTTGTGGCCTTCTGTAACTCGCTAGATTGGTACTGTACTTCTGCAAGCGGCCAAGTCTTTAAAGGCCTATTTAGACACCTATGCCTTGATGCTAAATGGTGAGACAGGATGTGACAAAGCATAGATAATCTAACTTCGAGCGCCTCCAGATTGTCTTCTAAACTATGGAAGTGTGTTGTAGAGGCATACAAGTTCTATCTCCACGGTCGATACCCACTTAAATGAAGCAAAAATTGCAGCCTTTAGCTTCCGCTAAACAGCATCCTTTGAAGCGGCTAATTAAGTATGCCCGTGGCTACCGCCGTCAAATTTGGTGGGCAACTCTCTGTTCAATTCTGAACAAAATTTTTGACTTAGCCCCCCCCGCTTTGATTGGCGCAGCAGTGGATGTTGTTGTGAAGCAGCAAGACTCGCTGATTGCCCGCTGGGGAGTGACTGATGTCTTTAATCAACTGCTAGTTCTCTCTTTTCTGACTCTGATCGTCTGGTTGTTAGAGTCGGTTTTTCAGTATGCCTACGACTGGCTGTGGCGTAACCTGGCCCAGTCAATTGAGCATGACCTGCGGCTGGATGCCTATAGCCACTTACAAGATCTAGATTTGGTCTACTTTGAGGCTCGCAGCACAGGCGGCCTGATGTCAATTCTCAACGACGACATCAATCAACTAGAGCGCTTCTTAGATATCGGAGCCAATGAGCTGCTTCAGGTCAGTACAACGGTGGTGATCATTGGAGGTGCCTTTTTTATTCTGGCTCCGAGTGTGGCCTGGATGTCGATGCTGCCTATGCCTTTTATTCTGTGGGGTTCAATTATCTTTCAAAGGCGGTTGGCTCCCCGCTACATGGATGTACGAGAAAAGGTAAGTTTGCTCAACGGTAGACTGTCCAATAATCTGAGTGGAATCACCACAATCAAAAGTTTTACCGCTGAAGCTTATGAGCGATCGCAGATTGAGCGTGATAGTGAAGCCTATCGTCGCAGCAACCGTCGGGTGATCGCCCTTAGTGCGGCTTTCATTCCGCTGATTCGCATCGTAATTTTGTTGGGCTTTACAGCTACCTTACTTTATGGCGGCCTGGAAGCAGTAGCCGGGAACTTATCAGTAGGAACCTATAGTGTATTGGTCTTTCTCACCCAACGATTACTCTGGCCCTTGACCCGGTTGGGGGAAACCCTAGATCAGTATCAGCGGGCAATGGCTTCTACCACCCGTGTGATGAACTTATTGAATACTCCTATAGCGATCCATTCGGGTAACCAGTCCTTACCGCCTGAATTTGTTCGGGGAGAGTTGATCTTCAGCAACGTCACTTTTGCCTATCCAGAGCGCGCGGCGCTTATCCGACGGCTTAGCCTAGAGATTCCTGCTGGCAAAACGATCGCAATTGTTGGCCCCACAGGTTCTGGTAAGAGTACCCTAGTCAAATTGCTGTTGCGCTTGTACGAAATTCAAGCCGGCACCATCACCTTGGATGGTATTGATCTACGGGAGTTAAAGCTCCAGGATTTACGGGCCTGTATTGGCCTCGTCAGCCAGGATGTATTTCTTTTCCATGGCAGTGTTGCGGAGAATATTGCCTATGGTAGCTTTGACGCTAGCCCAGAACAAATAATTGCCGCCGCGCAGATTGCAGAAGCCGACGAGTTCATCCGCCAACTCCCCCAAGGCTACGAAACGATTGTTGGTGAGCGGGGTCAGAAATTATCAGGGGGCCAGCGACAGCGACTGGCGATTGCCCGTGCTTTATTAAAAAATCCGCCAATTTTAATTTTGGATGAGGCTACTTCAGCCGTAGACAACGAAACGGAAGCTGCCATCCAGCGATCGCTAGAGCGGATTACGGTGAATCGCACTACTATCGCGATCGCGCACCGCCTTTCTACAGTTCGTAACGCCGACTGTATTTACGTCATGGAACAGGGTCAGTTGATTGAACAGGGACGGCACGAGCAACTACTGGCTCAAGGGGGCATGTATGCAAGCCTTTGGCGCGTCCAAATGGGTCTGAGAGTCTGAGGTGTTGAATGTGGTGAAGTAAATTAAATTGCAGTGCAGGCCTAAATGATCAGAGGTATGGTCCTGAACTACTATGAGCGCCTTGCACTTCTCTATGATGTCAGCGGACCTTCCGCAGGTGAGCTTTCAGAACCCTAAATCGGTTCGGTTGACTCTCAAAAAAGTTCGATTTGGCTAGAGATAGCTTGATTTAAAGCTGCTTATCCCTCATGAACATTAATATAACCACTGGGAAGCGCATCCCCTTGGACAACCAGTACTGAGCAGGGTGCATGATGCACTACGTGATTACTAACGCTCCCTAGCCAAGCTTCTGGCAAGCCCTTTAGACCTCTACGACCCAGCACAATCAAATCTGCTCCCCAACTTCGAGCTGCACCACAAATGAGTGGGCCTGGCTCACCGACATTGTAATCAAACTCGGCAGAAACACCTTGTTTTGCTGCCTGCTGGCACCAGCCCTCTAACAAAGTACGAGTCTGATCAGTTTCATCCTGCAAACGCTCTTGTCGATGTTGCCGTAACTCCTCATCTAAAGCGGCGTTATGACTTACATTAGCTCCAATCAGCAGGAGAGCGTCTTGGTTGATACCCCGCCACCTAAGGCAGTGAAACAGCTTCAAGCTAGCTTCTTCTTGTTTAGCTAATTTCAAAGCCTGCTCGAATACCGTTGTTGTCATCGGTGAAAGGTCGATGGCAGCTAGGATTTTCTTGAATTTCATAGTTCCTCCTTGTTTAAGGTTTCCTTACCTCTGGTCCTTTGAGCTTGTGTTGCAATAGCTCCTGCTACCATGACAGGGCCTATGCTTCTCAAGAGCTATCAGCAAAAAATCTAACCATAAAATGTTCCATCAGGCATTACTGCCCAACTCAGATTTGCCTTAGGCGTATTTAATTCGCCTAGTTTTGCCCCCACCAAGTCAGCCCCGCGCAGGATCACCGAACTTAGGTTGACGTCTATCAATATCGCTTTGTGCAGGGTTGCTCCACTCAGGTTTGTGTTGTTTAGGTGTGACCAACTCAGGTCAGCCTCTGTGAGTATTGCTCCACTTAATTCTGCAGAGTCCAGGTTAGCCCCTCGCAGTCCGGCAAGAGTTAGTTTTGTGCCAATCAAGTTCGCCCGATGTAAGTTCGCTCCAGTTAGGTTTGCCCCACTTAGGTTGGCGCCCTCTAGGTTTGCCCCACTTAGGTTGGTCCCCTCTAGGTTCGCCCAGCTCAAGTCTGCCTGTCTCAGATTTGCACCAGTTAGCTCTGCCCGCTCCAGGTGGGCGCCACTTAAGTTTGCCTGTCTCAGATTTGCTTGCGTCAGATTTGATCGGCACAGATTTGCACCAGTTAGTTCTACCTGTTCCAGATGTGCCCGACTCAAGTCTGTCCGGCTCAGGTTAACTCGATTCATGGAAGCCCTATCAAGCTGAACATCATGGAGGTGGGCACCCGTCAACTCTGCCTCAGTCAGAATTGCTTTCCTTAAATCTGACCGGGACAGATTTACACCACCAAGATCGGCCTCGCTCAGGTCTGCCCCAGTTAATACTGCTCCATTTAGATGAGCTCCAGTTAGGTGAGCCCCACTCAGGTTTGCTTGCTTCAGATTGGCTCCAACCAGATCTGCTCCAACTAGATTTGTCTTCCTAAGGTCTGCTTCAACTAGGGTAGCTTTCCTCAGAGTTACACCACTGAGGTCTGTTTCGCTCAGGTAAGCTCCATCCAGATCTGCAGTGTGAAAATCTCGCTCTCCAGCTGTATATTGCCTTAACAGCTCTTTTGCATCCATAGTTTTACCTTTGCTTTTTCGGAAGCAGGGTAGGGTTAAGATAGCCAGTGAGGGACATCTCTGTTCAACTTATGGTTGTAAGACAATAATGTGAGGAACTTGTGAGGGAAGCAAACGGGTACATTAGTCCCCCATCCTCAGCAGGAGTTCATTACAAAATTCGTTATTGTTTCTTACCGAGATATCCTTCGGGCGGTCATCACTACACAATCACTGAGCGCGCACCCCTGCCAGAATAAAATTTAGGGCTTCCTGAGAGTGCTGTTCTAGCATTTCTTGACTCAGCATCTGTTTGCTTGGCCAAAGATGCTTAATATTGTCTAACGCACCGAAGTAGAACACGCAGGTACCGAGGATGTTGACTGCTGTGTGTCGCGAATCAAGGGGCCGAAAGCTTCCTGCGGCAATGCCACGCTCTAAAATAGCAATCAGTTTACTAAATAGATTAGCGGTATCCCTGTAGTATTTACCCTTGTTCTGGATTGCCTCTAAAAACATAATTCGCGGCAGGTTGGGGTTATTTGATGTGTGCAGCAGTAGCTGGCGGACAAATTGCTCTAGAGCTTGCTGTGGAGGTAGCTGCTCCAGGTTCATCTGTTCGAGGGTGGGCAAGATTGTCGTAGCGCAACGCTCTAGTACTACCCGGTATAAGCCTTCTTTGCTTTGGAAGTAGTAGTAAATCATCGCTTTGGTGACACCAGTTCGGGCGGCGATCGCTTCGGTGCGGCTAGCTTTAAAACCATGCCTAGCAAATTCCTCCTCTGCCGCATCCAGAATTTGCGATCGCGTAATCTCTGGATCACGGCACTGGGGAGCATTGTTTAATCGCTTTAATTTTGCTGAGCGGATGCCAGCCATACAGGTTATTTACTCCTTAACCAAGACTTAATATACCTTCTACAAAGTGCTTCCTATCAAAGGTTGGGCGAAATCTGCCAAACCGTACTACACATTGGGTGAGGTTCCGGTGGCTTGAACTCCGGCCTATTGACGGCAAAGCTGATCCAAAGATACACTAACTAACAAGTTAGTTAATAATATGTTTTCTCAATTCGGAGTGAAAGCGATGACAGCCGACACAATCCAACTTATAGGTCTATGTAGCAGCTTGGGTTCAGATTCTCGTACCTAACAGGAATGCCCTCATGGCTTGCCGCTATTAGGCGCTGAGTGCAGAGCGAGGCGATGCCCAAAACATTACTGTAGGTCAAGCTTGAAAAGTTTTTGGTCCAGATGAAACGATTTTGGTTGCAAACCTGGCCCAGTGCTTTGATGAATTTGCTCATAGCTTAGTCAAAAGTGTCTATAAGCTGCGTGAGTACAGTGCGGACGATGTCCGTGGTATCAGGGGGGCAAACCTTAATCATGTCCTTGGAGAAGAATAGTTCATGAATCTCTTGACGCCTGACAGTCTTCCACCAGCTTTGCAGGCTGCAACAACCTACCGGGATCTGACGGCAGAACAGGTGGTTTTTCGCCAAGATGAACAGGCCTTAGCGATCTTTATTGTTGAAACGGGCCGGGTGAGGCTTGATCGCTATACCAAAGAAGGGAAAACAACAGTTTTCCAGGTAGCACGAGTAGGGGAAAGTTTCGCTGAATCAGCTCTATTCTTAGATGTCCACAGCTGTGATGCTCTTGCTGAGGTTCCATCTCGCGTCATTATTTATCCCAAGCAGCCCTTACTTAGCGCGCTCCGTAATTGTCCAGATTTAGCTGAGGACTTTCTAGAACGGCTAGTCAGAAAAAGTCAGTCCTTGAAAGCCCGGTTGGAACTGCGTAGCATCCGATCTGCCCGCAATCGGGTGCTTCATTACTTGTTAGTTGAAGCTCAGCCTGGAGAAACAACTGTAAACTTCGACCGACCGCTTAAGGATGTTGCGGGCGATCTGGGTCTCACCCCTGAGGTGCTCTACCGAACCCTGGCTCGCTTGGAACGTGAAGGCATGATCACCCGCACTAACCAACAAATCACATTGCATCCCTCTGCAGCATGATTCAAATCATATGAATAAGGCGGCAATCAGTGTATACCCTGATTATGCTGTAACTAACAAAATTTTTAATTATTTGGCTTATCAGAAAACAGATTTAGAGAAGAATCATGAAAACAGTACATAAACTAGACAATATTGATCGAACTATTGAACACGAGCTGTTAAGGTGGCCTGGTGTCACGGCAGGGCCTCATCGCTTTGGCGGTATTGAGTTTCGGGTTAACAATCGCGAGATCGCTCACCTACACGGAGACTATCAGGCTGACATTCCTTTCTCTGCTCGACTGCGGAAGCAACTTTTAGCCGAGGGATGGGCGGAACCGCATCACCTCTATCCGAACTCTGGCTGGGTTAGCTACTACATTCACAGTATTGAGGACGTCCCCCCCTTACGAGAGTTGCTGCGCTTGAACTATGAGCGTCTCAGGCAGCTTTCAGCATTGCCAGACCCAAGATAGACGTAATTTCTGCCTGAGCTACTGCTTACAGATTGAAAAGCTGCAACGTGAAAACCTCGCTTCCTATCAGTAGTCCGCAAACTGATTTGTAGCCCGAATGAGACTACCTACAGGCTAGAACTATGAAACATTCAGAACCCTCTCAGGACACGACTCAAGGCGGTGCAGAGCAGCTTGATGGTAGCACTCCTCAGCCTAGCGCTATAGCGTCACCTGACGAGGGTGTAATGGAGGAAGCTGTTGCTAGGGAATCCAACCTCTCCGGGGGACAGCGGAAATGGCTAATGATTGTCGCGGCGATCGCGCTACTAATCACGGCGGGTCTTGGTTGGCGCTGGTGGCAAGGTAGAAGTGCCCAGTCATCCGCTGCTGCGGGTGGGCCGCCAGTGCCCCGCGTCAAGTTATCTGAAGTGCGTTCCGTCACCGTTGATGAAACCTCAGAATATGTTGCGAGACTGGATTCCCCGCGCTCTGTAACGCTGCGGCCTCAGATCGAAGGTCGAGTCAGCCAGATCTTTGCTGAAGAAGGCGATCGCGTTGCTGCAGGGACCCCAATTCTGCAAGTAAACCCGGAGGAACAAGCCGCAGCAGTTAGTGGCGTCACTGCCGCTGCTGACGCGGCACGCTCAGAAGTCGAAAATGCTAGGGGAACGCTTGCTTCCCTGGAAGCTGAGCGAGTTTCTAAACTGGCTGATGTGCAATTCAACCAGCGGGAATACGAGCGCTATGCTAGCCTTGCCGCGCAAGGAGCTGTCTCTCGCCAAATTCGCGACCAGTACACCAACAGAATCCAGACTGCCCGCGCCAGTCTTACTGCCACCAATAAACAGATTCAAGCCCAGCGGGCTACAGTCGCTCGATCTGAGAAAGCTGTACGGCAAGCGCAGGCGAATACTCAGGAGCAACAGGTTCAGCTCCGGTACTTCAAAATTGCTGCCCCCTTTAGTGGCATCGTGGGTGATATTCCGGTCAAGATCGGTGACTTGGTAGACAATTCGACTCAACTGGCTACCGTTACTCAGAATCAATCCCTGAATGTGGACATCTCTGTGCCGATTGAGCGAGCGCCGCAGTTACGCCTAGGAATGCCCGTGGAATTGCTCGTCCAAGGCCGACGGGTTGGTACTAGCCAAGTCTTCTTCATCTCTCCTAACACTAACAGCGAGACTCAATCTGTCTTGGTTAAATCTCGTTTTGATAATGCGAAAGGTCAACTACGGGCTGATTCTTTCGTCCAGGCTAGGGTGATCTGGAACAAACGCCCTGGTGTTTTAGTCCCGGCTACAGCTGTGACTCGCCTAGGTGGAGAAGCTTTTGTCTATGTGGCTCAAAGAAAGCAATCTCCACAGGGAGAAGCTCAACTAATAGCGCAGCAAAAGTCGATTGAGTTGGGCCAAGCCCGGGGCAATAACTATCAAGTTATCAAAGGACTTCAACCGGGAGAGGAGATTATCACTTCCGGTCTACTCAACCTCAGAAACGGTGCTCCGATTGTGCCGGAATCATAGGTGGAAAAATTATGAGTTTTGAACTTTGAGTGAGAAGTGACTAATAACTGAGAGTGTAATTGATCAAAAGTTTGCCGCATCGTCAGATAACTTTTAGAGCATCAAAACTTTTCTGCTGAATCAATCTCTCAACCTCCTACAACTTAATACTCAATCCTCAACCCTATCTTTCCCTACCTCAACCCTCTCTCACCCCTCGAGGCCAGCCTATGTTTGTTGACTTCTTTATTAAGCGACCGGTCTTCACAAGCGTCTGTGCCGTGGTCATCCTATTAGTGGGAGCAATTAGTATTCCAACGCTACCCACGGCCCAGTATCCAGAAATCGCCCCAACTCAAATTAATGTTGTTTCCAACTACAACGGAGCTAGTGCGGAAGTTGTAGAAAACACCGTTACAACGATCATCGAACGGGAGATTAACGGAGTCGAGGGCATGAGGTACATGACCTCGAGCAGTAGCAATAATGGTACCAGTCAGATTACGGTCACCTTTGACCCTTCGCGTAACAAGGATATTGCCGCAGTCGATGTCCAGAATCGGGTATCGCTGGCAGAACCGCTATTGCCACAACCCGTTCAACAGACAGGGGTTACGGTTTCCAAGCAATCCAGCAATATCCTCTTGGCCATGGGCCTGTACACGGATAATCAAGAGTATGACAATGTCTTTTTAAGTAACTACGCGGATCTCTACCTGGTAGATGCTCTACAACGGCTAAACGGCGTTAGCGAGGCGCGAATTTTTGGAGAACGTCGATACGCCATGCGCCTATGGCTAGACCCCAACCGGCTCGCCAGTCGTAGCCTCACGGCCCAGGACGTGGTCAATGCCCTGAACGAGCAAAACTTGCAGGTTGGGGCTGGGCAGATCGGCCAGCCACCAACGATGGATGGGCAGATGTATCAAATTGACCTACGGGCTGTCGGTAGGCTGGTTGAGCCTTCTGAATTTGAGGATATTGTCCTGCGAACGAGTACAGATGGCACGTTGGTGAAGTTGAGAGATGTCGGCCGGGCCGAACTAGGAGCAGAAAATTACAGCTCATTTCTACGATTTCGGGCTCAAGAAGCTGTAGGGATCGGGATATTCCCAATTCCAGGCAGCAACGCCTTGCAGGTTGCTGAGGAAGTTAAAACCGAAATGGCGCGACTTGCTGAGGAGTTTCCCCCGGGCCTGAAGTACTCGGTGGCCTTCGACACAACTTTGTTTGTGGAAGAGTCGCTCCGGGAAGTGTTCAAGACGCTCCTCGAGGCGATCGCCCTAGTGATCCTGGTGATTTTTGTTTTTCTACAGGACTGGCGGACTGTACTGATTCCGGCGATCACCATTCCCCTTTCGCTGATTGGCACCTTTGCCTTTATCAAAGTTTTTGGGTTTTCGATCAACAGCCTCACTCTATTTGGCCTCACACTAGCGACCGGATTGGTGGTGGATGACGCGATCATTGTGGTCGAGGATATTTCTCGCCTGATCCAAGATGAAGGCATACCGCCGCGCCAGGCTGCTTCTGAATCCATGCGGGAGCTGTTTGGAGCCGTGCTTGCCACGTCACTGGTGCTAATGGCAGTGTTTGTACCGGTTGCATTTTTTCCGGGAACAACCGGGCAGTTGTATAAGCAGTTTGCACTGACCATTGCCTTCTCTATTGCCCTGTCTACCTTCTTGGCCTTGACGCTTACTCCCTCTCTTTCCGCTTTATTGTTGCGTCCCGGACAACGACCCAGTGGCTGGATTGGCCGGATTTTTGATCAGATTAATCGATTCCTTGACTGGAGCCGTCGGGGGTACCAGCGATCGCTCTCAGGCCTGACTCACTTTAAGGGCATCGTAGTGCTCCTGTTTATTGCGTCCTTGGGGCTAACAGGCTTACTTTACCTGCGTGTACCCACGGGATTTGTGCCAGACGAAGACCAGGGGTATTTCATTACGATTATTCAAGGCCCAGAGGGCGTTTCGCTGAACTACACCAGCGATGTCATGAGTCGAGTGGAAAAAGAAATTCTCCAAATTCCAGAGGTTTTGGGAACCTTCGCCTTGGGGGGTTTTGGGTTTAGTGGCAGCACGGCCAATAATGGCGTCATCTTCACCACCCTAAAGCCCTGGGAAGAACGAACTGGGGAGGGCCAGTCAGCGGCAGCACTGATCAACAAGTTGCAGGGGACACTATCGGGGATTACAGAAGCAAGAGTCATACCCACAAATCCCCCGTCGATTCAGGGTATAGGCAGTTTTAGCGGGTTCCAATTTGAGCTGGAAGACCGTAGAGGTAACAGTGGCCTAGACACCCTGGTCCAAACCATGGGCCGGTTAATTCAGCAAGGCAATCAGACTCCCGGATTACAGGCAGTATTCAGCACCTTTGCCGCCAACACGCCTCAACTCCTAATCGAAGTAGACCGCGACAGAGCCAAGGCGTTGGGAGTCTCAGTAGATGATATTTTTAACACCCTGCAAACGTTCATGGGCTCGCGCTATGTGAACGACTTCAACTTGCAGCAGCGGTCTTATCGGGTGTATGTCCAGGCGGATAAGCAATTTCGTTCCAACCCTGATGATATTAACCGGCTGTATGTGCGCTCTCAACCAGGCCCGAACAATCAACCAGGGCAGATGATTCCCCTGAGCAATTTGGTGAAGGTGACCCCCACCACTTCAGCCCAAACGATCAATCACTATAACTTGTTCCGGGCGATTGAAATTAATGGCTCACCTGCCCCCGGCTCTAGCTCTGGACAAGCCATTGCCGCGATGGAGCAGCTAGCCAGCGAGGTGCTGCCGGCAAGTCTAGGTTACGAATGGTCTGGGCTCTCGGCCGAAGAACAAGCTTCTGGGGGTCAAGCTCCCTTAATTTTTGGACTAGGACTTATTTTTGTCTTCTTAGTGCTGGCGGCCCAGTATGAAAACTATGTTGACCCGATCATTATTATGCTGTCCGTCCCCTTGGCGATCTTCGGTGCCTTATTAGCTCAGTCATTCCGGGGGCTGCCCAACGACGTTTATTGCCAAATTGGCCTGGTAATGCTGATTGGTTTAGCTAGTAAGAATGCGATTCTAATTGTAGAATTTGCTAATCAAATGCGGGACAAAGGTGCTTCCATCACAAAGGCAGCGGTAGAAGCGGCGCAAGAGCGTTTAAGGCCAATCCTGATGACTGCGCTTTCCTTTATTCTGGGAATTGTGCCGCTGGTAACTGCCGAAGGTGCCGGGGCAGCCAGCCGTCAATCCTTGGGTACTGCAGTGTTTGGGGGAATGATTGTCTCCACGTTCTTGAGTTTGTTCGTAGTGCCAATTTTGTACATTGTGATTGGTACCGTACGCGATCGCCTAACCCGACGGCATCAACTTAAGCAACCAGAGCGTCAACTAGAGGCCGTCAGTACTACAAGCCATTCCATTAAAAGGTAATGTGCCATGCCTGAACTAGCCAAAATAGAAAACTCTCACCTCGTAGAACAGCTTTTTCTGGAAATTTGCGACGCTGATACCAGAGCGTTATTAAATCTTGCTGATGTGGGGCTGTGGCCCTGTGGGTGCCCTGCTAAGCCAACCTTGACTATCAAGTGTAAAAGTCGGGAAGTCGCGGAAGCGATTGGAGTAAGGCAAACCTACATCAAGGCGAAGCTACAGCAAGTAGCCGGTTGTAGAGTAACCATGGCTGTACATTACACCATTCCAGAGGGTCTGGTTTATTTTGACACTGAAGGCGAAGTAGCCCCTGCCAGATGGTATCTCTGCAATCGAAAAGACATTGGCAAAGACAGAGTTATTCCGCTGCCTGGCTAAGCGGTTTAAAAAGGCCAAAGCGATAAGTTCAGACTCAGCATCAGGTATCTATAATGCCCACGATTGCCAAGAACAACCATGTCCTCACCGTAATTATCATCTTCTCTGTAGAACCGGAACGGCAGCAGCAACTGGTGGATACGATTATTGAATTTCTGGAAACAGCGGTGAAGCACCAGCCTGGTTTCGTCTCATCCAGCATTCACAAGAGTTTGGATGGGGTCCGGGTGATGAACTATGCCCAGTGGCAAAGCCAGTCAGACTACAACGCCTTTATCAGCAATTCCCAGGTGCAGTCACTGGGCGCAAAGCTCTCCAAGTTCCAGATGCTAGATGCCCATGTTTTTGAGGTTGTCGTCTCTCAGCCGGAGGATGCCACCCTGAATATTGCCCCAGGGGATCTGATTCACCTGGCGGAATTTAGGGTAAAGCCAGAAAACCAGCAACGCCTGGTGGAGCTGGAGCGGGAATACGTCAAGGTAGGGTTGCAGCATCCAGACTTAATTTCTGCCAACTTCCATCGCTCCCTCGACGGTACTCGCACGATGAACTACGGGCAGTGGCAGAGTCTTGCTGATTTTGAGGAGCTGGTAAAAGATCCAAAGTACGCACCCCTGAATCAGTACTGGCGAGGTCTGGCTGAGAACGAGTTTCATCTTTACGAGGTGGTGTTCACAGCTAGCGGAGCGGCGACGGAATCCCTTTCTGCTGGCTAAATAAAGCTGGGTAAATAAAGAGAAGGTAATTGAATGGCATCTCTCAGTGGAAAAGTTGCGATTGTGACTGGCGCGTCCCGCGGCATTGGCCGGGCGATCGCCGAACGCTTAGCCAAGGAGGGTGCCTCTGTTGTGATTAACTATGCCCATAGCGCTGATGAAGCCCAAAAAGTGGTGCAGGCGATCGCATCCACTGGTGGAAGGGCTTTAGCCGTGCAAGCCAATGTAAGCCAACTTGAAGATATCCGTCGTTTGTTTCAAGTAACCGTGGCTCAGTTCGGCAAGTTGGATATCGTTGTCAATAATGCCGGAGTCGCCATCTACAAACCGCTGGCTGACGCAACAGAGCAAGACTTTGATACCACGTTTGGCCTCAACGCTAGGGGTACTTTCTTTTCGCTACAAGAAGCGGCACAGCAACTAGGGGAGGGAGGGCGGATTGTCAGTATCTCGACAGCCGCTACAGCTATGGGCAGTCCTGGCGGTTCTTTCTACGCCGGCAGCAAAGCAGCAGTGGAGCAGTTTAGCAAATCCCTGGCCAGGGAAATCGGCGATCGCGGCATCACGGTTAACGTGGTTTCACCAGGCTTCACGGATACAGAGATGCTGGCTAGCAATCCGCAATACAAAGAAATTGGAGCAAAAATGTCTCCCTTGGGCCGCTTGGGACAACCTCAAGATATTGCTGATGTTGTGGCGTTTCTAGTTAGTGACCAGGGGCGTTGGATCACCGGACAAAATATTGAAGCTGGAGGCGGTGTAGTCTGAGGCGAAGTGCAAGAGGCAAGTTAAAGCAAATTTGCTCGCTATTCCACAGGGTCGAACTCAGCGCGGATGAATTGATACAACTCAGCCAATCTTGATTCTTGGAGGCTTCACGGAACTGTTTACAGCCTTGCACCTAAATTATCATCGCTGCTCTTGGCCGACTACCCTGATTGAGCAGGCGTGGAGCTTTATCTTTAAGCCCTGGCGCTACGAGTTCCTCAGCGGGGAGATGAACCTCGAACGGGTCTGGCCCCACTACGATAAGCTCCTGCACAACAGCGGCGTTAAGGTCGTTGGCGATCCGGTGCCAGCGATCAGCTTGGCAGCGGCGCAGGTCAGCTTAGCCTCTGGTTTACACTACACCTACAGCCACCTCCAGCTTGACGCAGCACCACTGGCTATTTCGGTAGCGAGGGAGCCTAAGAAAATTCCTTCCCCTACGGCACTAAAGAAGAGGCAATGGCCATGGCGAACACCTGCGGGAACTAAGTTTCTGTTTAATGACCTCGACCTAAAGTCCATAAAAGGAAAACAACTTCATGCAACCAGCAAGAGCCCGGGGTCAGCGGAACAACCCAAATAAAGTTTATCAGGACAAGAATCTACAGATCATTTTTGGGGTTGCTTTAGTTTCTGTCTTGGGTGTTGCTAGTATTACCCCTGCCTTTCCCAAGCTAGCAGAGGCATTGGATGTCCCTCCAGAAAGTATTGGCCTGCTAGTTACTGTTTTCACCTTTCCAACAATGGTTTTAGGCCCAGTACTGGGTGTGCTGGCCGATCGCTGGGGTCGCAAGAAAATTTTGGTTCCATCCCTACTCCTATTTGGCATTGCTGGAACTGCCTGTGCCTTTGCGCGCGACTTTAACTTGTTGCTGCTGATGCGCTTTGTGCAAGGGGTTGGGGCTGCCTCCTTGCTTTCGCTGAGCGTGACGCTGATTGGTGATTTGTACGTGGGTGAAAGACGAACAGCCGCGATGGGCTACAACGCCAGTGTTAGCAGTATTGGCACCGCTACCTATCCCATTCTGGGCGGTACCCTAGCAGTGCTGGGCTGGAATTATCCTTTTATGATCTCTTTAGCCGCCATCCCGATCGCGCTGCTGGTGTCGTTTGCCCTCAAAAATCCGGAGCCAAAGGGTGAGCAGAACCTCAAAGTTTATTTGGGCAATGCTTGGAAAAGTCTGAGGAATCGTCAAATTGTCGGTCTGTTTATTGCCAGTGCTGCCAATTTCGTTCTCTTGTACGGTGCTTATGTCACTTATTTGCCTTTGCTGATTGCCGACTCTTTTGGGGCATCAAGTTTTGTGATTGGGCTGGTGCTTTCCACTGTATCGGTGGCAATTGCTCTCACTTCTTCCCAGTTAAGTAGGCTGACTAGAGCTTTCTCAGCCAGCACCCTGATTCGCGCTTCCTTTGTTCTTTATGCTTTGGCTCTGGTGATCGTGCCCTTTGTCCCTAATCTCTGGCTCCTCTTCATCCCAACGACAATATTTGGCATTGGCCTAGGAATTGGTTTTCCCAGTATCCAAACCCTGTTGGCGGAGCTAGCGCCAAAGGAGTACCTGGGAGCGGTGATGTCAGTCAATGGCACCTTCTTTGGCTTGGGCCAAACCCTGGGACCACTATTGATGGGTATTACTTTTGGCCTAGGCGGCATTAATGCTGTGTTTTATGCCGGCGTGGGGGTCGCGATCGCAACACTTGTCGTATTTCGCTACTGCACCTGCCTTTAACTGCCTTTAACAATCATCTGTCATTACCGACATCCCAAAGAATTGCGTGTACGAACGCCAGTAACCGAATTAACACCACTAGCAGACTTGCACAGTTCTAGAATCTGTTGACGATCTAACACGGCAAAGCTAAAGTCTGCTCCCGTTACATTTGCACCCCGAAAATTCGACCTCAGCAGCATTGCAGAATCGAGAACTGCATCACTGAGATCCGCACCCGACAAGTCGCTAAGGTAGGCAATGCCATCACTGAAGTTGGCTCCGTGAAAGTTAGCGTTATGTAGGGATGAACCGTTAAAAACGGCACCTCGTAAGTCGGCACTGCTAAAGTTGGCATCTTCTAGCTTGGCATTGCTAAATTCTGCTTTCATTAAACCTTGCCCGGAGTAGTCTTTAGTGGCGTTGTTCACATCATCATAAGCCCGGACAGCCGCAGAACTAGCAGCATGGGCAGGTAATGGTAAAACAGTGACCAGCGCTAGTAAAGTAATCAATAAAATTTCTAGAAGTGGCCGAAGTATCCGCATAGTAGACTAAATGACCCAGTCGCTTGATGTCATTAAACTTAACATTTAATGGGTGGCTGATCTTTAGGTGCTTTTGCAGCTAACGCCCTAATGGTAGGCTAAGACTCGTAAACTCAATCGGCAACAAATTCATAAAGGCTCATTCACGATTCTGGCTCTTCCTTTGCTGGCTTACCTCTGAGCTTAATTGGTTGGAACTTAAATCATTAAGGACGCTAGATTGGGTTTTCTGCTGGAAAAAGTTTTTGAAAATTGCTGTCCTGGTTCCCTAATGTTTCGTAGTAGAAAAGGGCAACTCCAGCAAACTTGCGATTACGAACTGCCTGCACTTGCGCTTTAACTTGGGTGATTGGCACTGGGCGCCGCTTCAGTCCCAGCAGAATACCAACGCTGACCGGAATGTGACGCTGCGCCGCCTGGACTTCTGGACGGTCTAATTCTACGGTAAACTTCTGCAGATTCTGCCGGTACACTTGCAAGACCAGTTCTTCGACTAAACCTCGCTGTACCCAAGTGTGCCAATCCAGCAGTAGGTGGCGGTAGGAGGAGCTTTGCGGGTTGGGAGAAAGCGCCACCACACAGTTAGGCTTACGGGCTTTAATGGTTTGAAATATCCGCTTCATGAACCCAGTGATTTTCTCAGCTCGCCAGCGCATCCACTCTGGGTCGCGGAGATTGTTTGGCGGACGTCGTCCTTGATGTTCTTGCTGATAAAGCTGAACCGTAAAAGAGTCATAACCTAATTCCACAGGGAGCCCGAAGTGATCATCAAACTGGATACCGTCGATATTGTAATTAGCAACAATTTCGACAATCAGATCCAGAATAAATTGCTGCACTTGCGGCTGTAAGGGATTTAGCCAAACCCGTTTGTCTTCACCTTGCTGGACAATCTGACTGCCATTACGGCGGTGGGTAATCCAGTCGGGGTGACGCCGTGCCAGCTCAGAGCTGGCGGGAGCCATGAAGCCAAACTCAAACCAGGGGACGACCTTTAATCCTAGGCGATGCCCCTGACTGATAACTTCTGCTAGCATATCTCGGTTCTGTAGCCCTGGTTCTGGAGTCAGCGATCGCCCTACGATCTTTTCAGCCGTCATACTAGGGTAGAGGGTGTATCCCCAATTCCAAACTGTGGGATAGACCGCGTTGAAGTGAAGCTGACTCAACCGCAGCAAGGCCCGGCTCAGGCGTTGGCGCTCAAACAAAACATCGCTGTCAATGTTCGTCAACCAAATTCCCCGCACCTCCCTGACTGGATAGGCGGGTCTTCCCACCAGAGGTGCTTCTGTTAAAGGTGGCACCACTGATTGCCAATTCGCAACCAGAGGGAGTTGCCCTGCCAGAAGAAATGCTAGTCCTAAACCTAATAGAGCTAACAAGGCAGCTTGGTACTTGCGCCTCACAACCTTTGAAGTAGATTGGTGCCGTGGGTATCCGTCCCGCAGGTATTCAAGAGCCCATAGTGATTTCCCAGCTCCTGTACCACTGCTGTTTGCTGAGGGCTGGGTTGCCAAACTGAAGGATTGTTATAGCAGTAGTAGGTTTCAACCCCATCAATTCCTAACTTTGCCGCGGCGGGAATTAATTCGGTTGGCGATCGCCGGTAGCGAACTGGATGCGCTAAAACAGCTAAACCGCCAGCTGAGTGAAGTGCTCCAATTACGCTCTCGGCAACCGCTGCTGCACCCACCGGCGCTTGCCCTTGCAAGTAGGGAACAATGGCACCGTGTTCCGGATCAAAGGCATATCCTAAAATATGTACTTCCGTTGATAGCAGCTCTGAGGTGATTTCCACTCCTGTCCAAAATGTAGGGCCAGTATCCGTCCCTAGCTCCTGCTGCCAAGAGTTCAAATAGTCCCGCGCCGCTTGCGATCCATCCACTGTATGGTGATCGGTAATGGCAAATCCTTGCAGGCCGAGAGCGATCGCTTGGTGCATCAGAGTCTCAGGCTGCAGCTGTCCATCCGAGTACACGGTATGCATATGAAAGTTAAAGAACCGGGGACAGCTACCGGCATCAATGGTTTGGAAAACGGCCTTAAGTTTGGACCGAGTATCCTGTCGTACTGGATTCACAACCATAACTGCCTCAAGAATCAGAAGGGCACGGGTCTACTATATCGAAATCTGGCTTGCCCCTGACTTTAAGAAATTGCTGGTTTCATACCCATTATTTGATGACTCTGGAAGAGGCCTTAGCCGGCTAGATCGACCATCTCACGTACATTACCCCGTACACCACCCACCCCTTGAGCAAACTGGCGGTCTTGCTTGTGGACTAGCATTGACATCCCATCCTTTGGTGCCATAACAATCACTCCATAGCGATCGATCTTCTGAGGAATAAATTGCAGGCGGTAGCGTTGTAATAACATTGCCAGCACTATCTTCATCTCCATCATGGCAAATCCGACCCCGATGCACATCCGGGGGCCGGCACTAAATGGATTGTATTCAAAGATGGTAGGTTCAATAGTCTCCCAGCGCCGAGGGTTAAAAAGCTCTGGACGTGGATACAGCTCGGGCATATGGTGGGTTTGATAAATGCTGACAAGTACCTCTGTTCCCTGCGGGAGGGCATAGCCACCGAGCTGAGTAGGTTGTGCGGTAACGCGTCCATTCCACGGCACCGGCGGTAACACCCGCATGCTTTCTTTAATAACTTTCTCCAAGAGCGGCAGCCGTGGCAACTGCTCCACCTTTGGAGCCTCACCCTGAAGCACGCCCTGTAGTTCATCGAGCAGGTCGGCAGCTACCTGCGGATGCTGTGAGAGCAAGAACAGCGTCCAGGTCAAGGCATTAGAGCTGGTCTCGTGACCAGCGGCGAAGATCACGCCGGCATGTCCTAGCAGTTCATCTTCATTCAGTACGGCACCAGTCTCATCACACGCCTGGATTAGCATAGATAAAACATCTTTATCACCACCGCCTGCCGCTCGCTTATGCGCTATCATTCCCCGCATCTCCTCATCAAGTCGGGTAATCAAATTCAGGAACCGATGATAGGGCAGTCCCGGCAAATCAAGGGGTAACAAAGCGATCAGCGGCGACGAGAGTAGAGCCAGGGCATCCTGTAAAAGCCTCCCGGTACAACCACCACCTTCGCCAATATCTTCGCCAAATAGGGTTTTAGTGGCAACTCGCAGAGTGAGCAGTCGCATTACTTCGGCAATATTACTTGGTTCCCCGATCTGCCAATGATCCAAAACTGATTGCGTAATCGCAACAATATCGTTGCAGTAGGACTCGACCTGTTGTTTATGGAACGCAGGCATCAGAAGCTGGCGATGTTGCCGATGCTGATCGCTATTAACGCCGAATAGCCCCACTACAAAATGCTTGAGTGGCTCAGTGCGCTCAGAATCAGTTCCCTTGCGGTACAGCTTTCCTGACAGAGGATGCTTGTAGTAAATTTCGTGCTGGGTCGCAACTTGGCGCACAAGTTCTGGCCCATAGGCAAACACAGTCCCAGGACAGTTGAGCAGGGGCGAGTAAATATTAGTGCCCCCACCGTAGGATAGGGAGACAATCGGCCCATAGTTTTGAAACAGTTGACGTGTATAGCCAATTGAGTCTTTGGCAAAGCGAAAAGCATTAGTTGCGCGCCCAAAGACTTTTACAGGGCTAGGACCAGGTACGTCCAGAGCAGGCTTATGTGCAATCGTTTTCATCAGCTACTTGAGGGTCAACACAAAAGAGTTAAGGCACAATACCCAGAAGATCCAAGATTAAACAGGAAAGCGGGGGTTCCACCCGCCAAATTTAAACCTACTGAGGTTTTCAGTTCAATCTACCGTCGGAGCGCCTACAGCAGCTAGTTCAGCTTCCAAACGGGAAGAGCTGCTATGACTAGATCTGAGAGAGGTAGTACCTTCTAGCTTAACTATGATGTCTCAGCTTTAGAAAGCAAACTCATCTTGAGATAAACAGTCTTCTCATCTACCAATTCCTACTAATCTATGGGGCTAATGATGTTGACCATCGGGGGAATCACGCTTGGTTAACTTGATGTACTTCTCACCATCCATGTGATTCATGGTGCCCCTATGCACACCAGTTACTCCTTGCCTTCTATCTTCATGCTTTAGCGTGGACCATTAAGCGAAGCACCTTTTAATCTCGGATGTGTTCATAGAAGACCGCTTGAGTATTACTGAATTGAGACATCAATTAACTGTAATTGTTAGGAAAACCATTTTACTGAGCGCCTAACCGTTAGGCGCTCAGTTTGCAGCAGTTGTCTTGCAGCTTGGGGAATTAGGCCTTGGAAGACCTTGATGTCAATTCACAAGAGATTTTTTCCCCATGGCACGAGCTGGAAGCTTCTCCTACACGGCTCGAGGACCGATGTCCCTAGTTCTAGGTGTAGCGTATCCAAAGTAGGCCGAGACCAATGCCGTTAACCCATGGAGCCAGACTTCGTTGCCGAAGAGCGGGATGAAGCCGAAGGTTGTGTCCATACTCGGAATCAAACCTAAAACTGCTAATACTGCAAAGAAAATGGTCAAACCACGGGCAAATAGCTGCGCACTGCTAACGCTACGATAGGCAAGGATACCTAAGATCCCAACCGTCAGGTGCACAAGATTATGCAACAGATTGACGGGGAAGAGGCCGAACAAGTAGCCATAGCCAGCATCAACTGTGAGAATAGGTGCGCCGATAGGGAGTGAAACTAGGTTTGGCACAAGCCCCAGCATGCCTAAAAGCACGAAGAAAATACCAATGGTCAGGGCGAAATAGCGAGTAGTCATACAAGTACCTCTTCTCTCTAAGCTTTACTCAGAAATTCCCTTACGAAGCTTCCTCTAACTGGGCACTTCGCAAGCGAGAAGAGCTGCTGAAATAGGTGGGTCAAATCAAAATTAATTCTCTCAACCCAGACTAGTCTGTTGAGCTGGGTATTGGCTGAACAACAGGTTCAGTTGATCTAGGCTCACCTACTGAATCTAGCAGGCTTCCTACTTCTATTATCCAAACAATCAGAGGGTTAGGGTGGATAATGCAAACTATTGCAACAGTTGACTGCTTGAAGTTAAGACCTGCCTAAATAGCTTCTCCAACCAGCTACCGCTTGTGATCTGTGCACGGTATGGTGCTCGATCATGTTAAGTCCTTTTAGGCCTGAGGCGATCGCTAGCTCGTTTCTCTTTTTTTCGTATTCAGTTCCTGCGATGAGCGTGCTCCTCGGCATCAGGAATGCTGGCATCAAGACCAATAGCAGTACGCTTAGAAAGTTGAGTATGTAAATGCCCTGTAGAGATCTTCTTTGAACGGGGATTAAGGAGGGTTAGGTCAAATCGTGGAGGACGATAAAGCCTTTGGTTGGCACTCACGGGAAGGACTAGCCCTAATTGCCTTACTCACGGGTGCGGTTGGCATTGCTTTCGCACCAATTTTTGTGCGCTTAAGCGAGGTTGGACCGATCTCTACGGCGTTGTACCGCCTTGCCTTTGCCCTACCACTCTTAGTCGGATGGATGCAGATAGAGGCACGGCGAACAGGCGTACACCCGCCTACGGGACTTCGCGATTATCTTCAACTTGCAACTGCTGGACTGTTTTTTGCTGCCGATCTTGCCGTCTGGCATTGGTCTATCGCGTTCACCTCTGTTGCCAATGCAACACTTTTAGCTAACTTTGCCCCCGTCTTTGTTGCTTGGGGAGGAAGGTTTTTCTTCGGCGATCGCTTCACCAAAATTTTCCTACTGGGTATGGCAACCGCGCTTTTAGGTGCTCTTTTGCTGATGAGTGAGAGCTTAAGTCTCAGCCATCAGCACCTGTTTGGGGATGCTCTTGGCCTGTTGACAGCAGTATTCTACGCCGGATATATCCTCTCAGTATCTCGCCTCCGCCTGAGGTTTGCAACTGTCACTATTATGAGCTGGAGTAGCCTCGTCTCCTCCACTGTGCTGCTACCTGTAGCCCTGATGTCTGGGGAAAGCTTAATGGCCGAAACCGCCTATGGCTGGTCTATTCTGATTGCCTTGGCCCTGATTTCACAAGTTGTTAGCCAAAGCTTGATTGCCTATGCCTTAGCCCATCTACCGGCTGCTTTCTCCTCCTTGGGGTTGCTTCTACAACCAGCCGTTGCTGCGGTGCTAGCCTGGATTATTTTTAACGAAACCCTCAGCCCCTGGCAAGGGTTAGGAGGTTTAATCGTTCTAGCTGGCATCTTCCTGGCTCGGCTGGGTAGCGGGCGGGTTTAAGAGTCGGCGAATCAATGCATTATTCAGTGATAGGGGGAACGGAGGAAGCAGCGTAATACGCTAGTACACTAAATGGCTGGTTCAACGATTTATTTTGATTGGTTGAAGTTCTATGCAGCGGCTTATCACGTTGATTCATTGACCAGCTCAGCCGGCTCACCAGGGTAAAAGTCATTATCCAGGAGCTCCCTCATACTATAGAAGCACTTTAGGGGAAAGGTGAGACCAGAGACTGTTTCCCCAACAGCCGATGAATACCTTTTTGATAGGCTTTCGGGAGCGTTTCTGCTAAGTAGGATCTTAGACTGAGATTCTCTTCGAGAATTCAGAAATATCTAGATGTCGGATACGAATCGTTGCTAGCCAACTGCGGCTGTGCTGTTGCGGCTAGTAGTTGCATTTCAGTAAATGCTCAATTACTAATGAGAGCAAGTTTGATGAACACTTTTTGCCACATGGTGTTTCCACGAAGCAACGTTCGAGAAAGTCTTTCAGGAAATTGAAGGTGTTAACTATACCCCGCTCTCAGTAGTATGAATAGCTCGTCAAAAAAACCACAGTGGAAATATCTTGTGGTTGATATATTGACTCATTAGCCCTAATGAGATCGCCCTTGCTCTGATGTCTATTCCCTACTTGAGTGAATCTACTATCCGTCACCATGCTACGTCCCAATCCTGCCAACGGGGTGAAGACTACTACCGACGGGGAGCTGTTGTTGATGTGTGCCAACGGGGAAACCAGTTTCAAGCCACTGTTGAAGGCAATGAAGTCGAACCTTACTGTGTACAGATCGCTTTTGATGCGGGCGGCATTATCCGGGTGAGCTGCACTTGTTCCTATGATTTTGAAGGTTGGTGCAAACACATTATTGCTACCGCATTGGTTTGTCTGCGACAGCCAGAGCGCATCAACCAGCGTCCATCCTTAAACCAACTGCTGGATCAACTCAACTTGGTTCAGATCCAACGCCTCCTGCAGGCTCTGGTGGAAGATCAACCTACCTTGATAAATCGGATCGATCACTTGGTCAGGCAGATGGCCCAACCCAAGCCACCCTCCACAGTCAAAATCAAGAGACAAACAGCGGTCGATCCCAAACCCTATCGCTATCAGGCTCAGCGCTTGATGCGTGAAACCTTGCGTTACTGGGAAGAGGGAGAAGAATACGATCCGATTGATAATGAACTGCCTAACCTGCTAGCGCCTGCCCAAGCCTATACGGAGCAGGGAGATGGCAACAGTGCACTGGTGATTCTAGAAGCCATCACTCAAGTGTCTGCCGAAGATTGGGAGGAGATTGCTGATTATGGAGGCGATGGAGATAGCTTGATTGAACTCCTCGATCCGATTTGGGCCGAAGCGATTTTGAGCGCGGAATTTCAATCTGGGGAACAGAGGGATATCCAGGTCAATCTGGAAGACTGGCAAGACCGATTGGGAGGGTGTTTTGAACTGAGTGCTGCTGCATTGCGGCAGGGATGGGACGATCCATTGCTGGTGGCCGTGTTGCAGGGGGAATGTGTGAACCTATGGGATGATGGTCGTCCAGACTATGCTAACCAACTCGTCCAAGTGCGGTTACGTGTTCTGGAACGTCAAGGTCGGCAGGAAGAATACCTGAACCTTGCCCATGCCGAAGGTCAGGTTCAGGAGTACTTGACGATGCTAATCCAACTGGGGCGAATTGCTGATGTTATGGCAGCCTGCAGGCAGCTCACTTGCGCCAAACAAGCTCTAGAAGTCGCAAAGGCACTCCGGGGGCAGGGGGCTTTAACCGAAGCATTAGCGATCGCCCAGCAGGGATTGACCCTGCCGGAAGCGGAATGTTGGCAGCCGCGCTGGTACACGATTGACCAGTTTGAAACCCTTGGTTTTGGTCGCTATCAACTTGCAGACTGGACGAGTGAGCTAGCAGAAGGATTGGGTAATCAGTCTGTGGCACTATCCTCGCGAATTGAGGCTTTCAAAGCCCGTCCCTCCTTTCGGGACTACCAAAAGGTAGAGGCGCTGGCTGGAGAGCACTGGTCTACTCTGAAGTCAGAGTTGCTCCAGAATCTACACCAGCGAGACAATTGGAGTGTAGCCGAGGCAAAGGTAGCTGTCTTTCTTCACGAAGGATTGATTGACAATGCGATCACGGCGGTTGAACCCTACGGGAGCCGTCAAATCGTTCAGCAAGTTATGGAGGCTGCCATTCCCCACCGACCGGAATGGGTAATTAAAAAGGCGCGTCGCCGAGCGGAAGAAATTATGGATCGGGGTAAATCGGAGGCTTATCAGGAAGCCGTGAATTGGTTACGCAAGGCGCGGGAAGCTTATCTTCAGAATGGCCAGCAAACTGAGTGGCAGTGCTATCGTGCTCAGTTGATGACCAGCCATGCTCGAAAATACAAACTGATGGGATTACTCAAACAACGAGATTTAGAATAGTACTCTGAAATACTAATGAGAGCAAGTTTGATGAACACTTTTTGCCACATGGTGTTTCCATGAAGCAACCTTCGAGAAAGTCTTTCAGGAAATTGAAGGTGTTAACTATACCCCGCTCCCAGTAGTAGCATGCTCAAATGGTTTTGCGCTCCTGGTGTTGCTGCTTCCCTAAGAATTCAATCTCTTCAATTGATTCTGTAAGTCAAATCGGTTCCGCTGGTGTTTCCGGAGTAAAGCTGCTTGCTCCCACACGTCCAGGTACAGAGATCTGTTTTGTCGAGGCTGACTGCGGATATCGCTTTTCCTGGGTTCGGTCCCGCCACGGGTATGAACCCAACCTCAATTTCTCCGATGGTAGAAGCGCTCCCCTTTAATCAGGGGTGAGAAGAGTTGCTTGTATTCTGGGTGTAAAAAATTCACTTAGATGTCACATTTGGCGCACTTTAGGCTGCTCATTCTCAATTTCACCCACCAGCACCAGATCCGCCAGCCCGACAAATAACCCATTTTCCAGAACGCCCGGAATGTTGTTCAGTGTTTTTTCTAGCTCTGCCGGGTTATCAATCGCTTCAAACTTGACATCCAAAACCATATTGCCCTGGTCGGTAATCACCGGGCCATCCTTCTTCACGCCCATCCGCAGTTCCGGTTGACCGCCCAACTTTTGCACCGCTCGGGTCACAGGAGCGATCGCCATTGGTAGTACTTCCACCGGCACTGCAAAGGTAGAGCCTAAGCGGTCCACTATTTTAGAGCTATCTACAACCACAATAAATTGAGCAGCTAAGGAATCTACTACCTTCTCTCGGGTATGAGCGGCCCCGCCACCTTTAATCAAGTTGTGTTGCGGATCGACTTCATCAGCGCCATCGATCGCAATATCGATGTGGTCAATCTCATCCAGTGTGGTTAAGGGAATGCCATATTGCTTCGCCAGCACCGAGGCCTGAAACGAGGTAGGCACACCTTTAATATCTTTTAGCTCCCCTGACTTGAGGCGATCGCCTAAAAACTGAATTGCATAAGCTGTTGTAGACCCCGTGCCCAACCCGACAATTGAACCTGACTGCACTCGCTCCGCTGCTGCCTTGCCGACTTGCTGCTTCATCAGCTTGACGGGATCATCGCCTGTGGTCATTTCGAAAACTCCTGCGTGACTGGTTGAGAGAGGACGGGAAACTCTGACAATTCACGATAGAACTGCGTGAATTGCCTATGCGTTATGTACCCAGTATTAAGATTACCGCAACCCTGGTGACAGACCCTTGAGTGGATAAGCTTTTTCTAGCCCCTTCACTTGGATCAACACCCCAAAACCACCTAGACCCATCGGGTTAATTAATAAATGCAGTGCCTCCCGGCGACGCATCGTGTCGGAGAGGGTCAAGCCACTATTGCCCAAGTTATTGGCGGCCAAGCGATCGCCCAATCCCAATGCCATTAGAAATAATGCTTGCTGCGTAAACCCTAGGGTTTTCATTCCGCACAGCGTACCCTGGCGTTCTAGGGCCGTAAAGTCCACATGGGCCGTTAGATCCTGCTGTCCAATATGACTATAAGGATCATAGTTAATACTGTGGCGGTAGTGACATTGCAATGTTCCATCTCGCCGCGCTGGACTGTAGTACTGAGCAGTAGTATAGCCGTAGTCAATCGTCAGGAGGTAGCCGCGTTTGAGGCGCGTGGCAATCGCACCCATCCAGTCTAAGGCGACCAAATTGACTTCCGTGCGATAACCGTCTGGGTAGGTATTGGAGGTTAAGTCTACTTCAACCAAATCAAAGTATTCTCCTAGCCTAGGCGTAGAGGGTTCAGCCATCACCTCTTGAAAGGAAGAGGGAGTGGGAGATTTCTCGGGTGCTGTAACGTAAATTTCTTGTAGTTGACCGTTGGCGATCGCCACCCGATGCACGGGAAAGGCATCGACCAATTCATTAGAAAAGCAACACCCGACAATTGAATCCGGCTCAATCTTCTCTAAGCTCTGCCAGCGCAGGCGTTCCCACTTTTTAGCAAACTCTTGTAACCGTTGTTGCTGTTCTGTAATCAGGGCTGTTGCTTTCTCAACAATGATGTACTCTAGTGCCTCAAAAAATTCTGGATGTTGGAGCTGCACATAGCGGAGTAAATCTGCGGCAATAATCCCCTGGCCTGCTCCCATCTCAACCAACGTAAAGGAACTGGGTCGCTCCATCACCTGCCACATCTCGACAAACTGCTCTGCCAACAACTCAGCAAAATCACGACCAAGATGCGGTGAAGTAAAGAAGTCGCCAGCCGCCCCAATTTTTGCAACATTCGTGGCGTAATACCCCTGCTGCGGGTCATATAACACCAAGTCCATGTACTCAGCAAAGGAGATTCGCTGGTAAGGACTTGCTGTAATTCTTTGGCCAATTAGATGACGTAGAATTTGGTTGCTGTTATTGGTATCTAGCTGCTGGGCTGCCATATCCACCACGCTAAGGGTTCTCTCACTTATGCTATCTAGATCAGGCAGCCGGATTAAGCTGTAGGTGAAGGGTGTGATCGCGCAACTAAATTATTCCAATAGCAGTCAAGAATTGGCAGTTGGTTCAAGGGCGGGTGATGATCGAGCCTGGCACTGGTTAGCTAAGCATCTTTGGATTCTGTGGCAACGGTATCAAAATCGTCAGCTCAATCGCTTATGAGGATTTGACTTGATTGCCAGACTTATAGCGATGAGTTGGCTCTGGCTTGCTGACTTGCAAGAATTCTAAGGAAGTTGCTGTAGCGGCCCAAGCATTTAAAGCTCTAAGCCTTGAGGTTACATCCCTCCCACCTCAGATCGGCAGTATGCTCATAGTAGAGCCTCAGCAATTACCTTGAACTGATGACATCAATCACCACGCAGCAAATCCACGGCACACCGAAGATTGTGCTCAAACAATTTGAAGCAATTGTTGGTAAAAGCGGTGTACTCTCGACGCCAGAAGAGTTAATTGTCTTTGAATGTGATGGTTTAGCCAGCTACCGTAACCCTCCGGCTCTGGTGGTTTTTCCTAAAACAACGACTGAGGTTTCAGAGATTATTAAAGTCTGCGATCGCGAAGGTATACCATTTGTCGCCCGTGGCTCAGGGACTGGCTTATCTGGTGGCGCTTTGCCAACCGATGGTTGCGTTTTAATTGTCACCTCAAGAATGCAGCAAATCCTTGAGGTCGATCTAGATAATCAGCGTATGGTGGTACAGCCAGGGGTGATCAACACTTGGGTGACCCAAGCTGTGAGTCAAGCTGGCTTCTACTATGCCCCAGATCCCTCCAGCCAGACTGTTTGTTCGCTTGGCGGGAATGTGGCTGAGAACTCCGGTGGCGTGCACTGCCTTAAGTATGGGGTGACGGCGAACCATGTGCTTGGCCTTAAACTGGTTTTGCCAGATGGATCAATTGTTGATACTGGGGACAAAATTCCAGAAACCCCGGGCTACGACTTGACTGGGCTATTTGTTGGCTCAGAGGGGACACTGGGTATTGCCACTGAGATTACCCTGCGGATTCTTCACTCTCCAGAAGCAATCCAAGTCTTGTTAGCTGACTTCACCAATATTGAAGCAGCGGGTGCGACAGTGTCTGACATTATCAGTGCTGGTATCATTCCGGCTGGCATGGAAATCATGGACAACCTCAGCATCAATGCTGTGGAAGATGCGGTTGGCACCAACTGCTACCCGCGAGATGCCGGAGCGATTTTGCTGATTGAATTAGATGGCTTAGCTGTAGAAGTATCAGCTTGTAGTCAACAGGTGGAAGCAATCTGCTTCCGCAATGGAGCACGTAACATCACGGCTGCAACTGATCCAGAAGCACGGCTGAAGTTGTGGAAGGGGCGCAAGGCAGCTTTTGCCGCCGCCGGCAAGCTTAGCCCCGATTATTTTGTTCAAGATGGTGTGATTCCCCGCACCCAACTTCCCTTAGTCCTGGCAGAAGTAGAAGCTTTAAGCCAGAAGTATGGCTATCAAATTGCCAACGTGTTTCACGCCGGAGATGGCAATTTACATCCTTTAATTCTCTACGACAATGCTGTGCCTGGCGCTCTGGCAAAAGTGGAAGAGCTAGGGGGTGAAATCTTAAAGCTCTGCGTGCGAGTTGGAGGAAGCATTTCTGGGGAGCACGGGATTGGGGCGGATAAGCGCTGTTTTATGCCGGACATGTTCACTGCTGCTGATTTAGAGACTATGCAGTGGGTGCGTCACGCTTTTAATCCTAAAGAGCTGGCAAATCCTGGCAAGATCTTTCCCACCCCGCGCACCTGCGGGGAAGCTGCTCATGCCCATAGCCCAGCATTTGAGCATATCGAGCAATTTTAAGCCCTACTTACTCCCCACCAGATGGGTTTACCTGTGGCCATAGCTCCTGTAGCCGCCGCTGCCAGGCAGCTAACACTGCTTCACGATCAGCTGTTCCTTGCTCTAAGTCACCGAGTAGTCCTTCCTGGTAAAAACGGTCAAGAGTTTGCAATGTAGCTTCTAAGGATTGGCCCTGCGCCTTCGCCACCTGAACAATTTGGCGGACACGCTGCTCAACTAACCCGTCAAAGAACTTATTTAGCCCCGCTTGGCGCAGTGCCAGTAGTTGTGCCAACGCTGCGGAGAAATCAGGTACGGTTAGACTTTCTAAGCTATGCTGAAAAACGCCCCACAACGCACCTTCGTACAGTGCATAACGCGCTTCTTGGGTGTAATCAAAGTTGGCTGCTAAAATTTGCTCTATAAATGGCTGCGCCTCTTGAAATGGCGCGATCGGCACTAAGGTTCTTACCCAGGAACGATCCTCAGAAAGCAGAACAAGTAGCCGGCAATCCGGCGTTTCCACCTGCCAAGACTCCGGTGGTAGCACTTGCACCTCAGAGGAGTTAAAGAGTTCAATCAAGGTATTTGTAATATCTTCGGGTGTCATAATTTATGAGGCATCTAAGCCTATCCCGGTTTTTAGGAGTAACAATAAGACCAGCCTTAGCAAGGAGAAGTTTAGCAAACATGCTCCTTGGCAAACTTAGACCGCTAGACGGATCTAGAGTGTGTTAGAAGATCAATATGGACTTTTCCCTTGCCCGTCAACGCTTCTACCAAGCTGTTCGTCAACCTGAAGCTGAGATTAATCTAGCAGCGGTTGCCCTCTATATCGCTCAAGAAGAGTACCCGGATTTAGAAGTAGACAGTTATCTGAATGCTCTTGATACAATGGCTGCTGAAGTTCAGGAGCGATTGCCAGCCGAAGCCTATCCTCTGCGGATCATTGGGGCAATCAACCAGTACCTTTACCAAGATTTAGGGTTTGCCGGCAACACAGTCGATTACTATAACCCCCGCAATAGCTTTTTGAATGAGGTAATTGAGCGACGCATAGGTATTCCGATTACCTTGTCACTGGTCTACCTGGAGATTGCCCAACGCATTGATTTCCCCATGGTTGGGGTTGGCATGCCAGGCCATCTCTTAATTCGTCCTACCCAAGGAGAAATGGCGGTCTATATTGATGCCTTCGAGAAAGGTGAGATTCTATTTAGTCAAGACTGCCAAGACCGACTGGCTCAGCTTTATGGTCACCCGATGGAGATGCTACCGCAATTCATTCAACCCGTGAGTTCCCACCAGTTCCTAGTCAGGCTACTGACAAACCTGAAGCATATCTACTTAAGTCAGAGCCAGTGGTCAAAGAGTCTAGCTGCAGTTGAGCGGATTCTGATAATTGATCCAAATGCAGTTGGGGAACTACGCGATCGCGGTATTCTCTACTATCAATTAGGCCGTTGGCCAGAAGCTTGCCAAGATCTTGAGACCTATCTTGCCCATCGCCCTGCACTAGAGGATATTGGCCCTATTCGCCAATTGCTCAACCGGATGGGTAGAAAAGTTTAATCCGCAGTAGCAGTGATGGTTGAAGGTCCGAATCACAGTAACTCTGAATGGCTAGTTCAAGATCCCCAGCTCTGAGGCAGCCTGCGTCTCTCAGCATCAATTTACCAACGCTAGAAATCTAGGCACATTCAATCTGAGGATTAAGCTAAAAAACTAGCAGCACTTAGGCTGAGTAAGACTTTAAGCTCATAAGCTGCTCTAAAGATGCCCTCAGCTCGTCTTTAGCCTGAAAACCATCTAGGCGATGACGGAGTTGACCATTTTCAAACATCAGCAAGGTGGGCAGCGTCGTCAAACGGTAATCTTTAGCTAGCTTAAAGTTTTCATCAGCGTTGATCCGGACCAGCTTAATGGGTTCTTCCCACTCAGCTTGAAATCGTGATAGCAATGGCTCAACGATCTGGCACAACCGGCACCAAGGTGCCCAAAAAGTGACTACAACTAAGGTTGAAGATTCTAGTACCTCTTTCGTGAATGTCCGTTCACCAACTGACACCACCATGAACCCTCTCAAGATAGATACTTTTAGTGTTCCCAAAATTGAAAAAGCTATTTCGCTTGGGATCATGTTACCAGGCAATGCTTGAAGATGCACGGATTAAAAAGGGATGAGCCCACCAGGTTAGGAGGACAAAAGCGGTAACGCCTAAGTAAGCAGGGCGGATAAACTCCCGCCAGTCTAGAGTTTGCTGCTTTTGAACTACCGCCCAAAAGGGAATCACTGAGGTATGGTGTTTGAGAATTTCAAAGGCTTCACCGTAACGGGCTTGAAGACGGCGATCGCCATGCCAAACCCCAAATAAGTGGTAGACCACCAAGCCAATTGATGTTACCAGGGTAAATGAGGTACCAATCCAGACACTGTGGGCCAGACACCAAATAATTTGCCCGACCATTTGGGGGTGGCGAGTAATGCGGATAATCCCCGTTTCAAACAAATGAACTTGAGGTTTTTGGATCGCCGCAATTTCTAACAAGTTAAAGGTGGCTGGGTAGAGAAAGAGAAAAGATAGGGCTGAAAGTATCCACACTGTCTCCTGCACACCAGGGATACCTTGCACCTGCCAAAGCTGCGCTCCGTCATAGTGGTGGTTAAAAAAGTAGATCAGCATTGGTACTGCTAAACCAATGCTGACTAAGGCAAACCCGACCCGGTAAAGCCGCGGCCCTAGGTGCTTTTCTGCCCAAGGCCGTAGGGCCGCTAAACCACTGTGGGCGATCGCAAATCCAAAAAGCTGTCCCAGCATAATCAACTGGGAAGGTGCCAGCCAAGAATAAGATGCAGGCATACGAGAAGTCTAAAGCAAATTTGTTTTGAAGAGTCCAAACCTCTTTCCAAGAGGTTTGGGATCAAGCGGGAGAGAACTCAACATGGGTCAAGCGAATTTGGGCCAAAGCAAATACTGTTGGGATCACGCGACCATAATTTGTCGCGATCGCTCGCCATCCTAGATCGCCAAAAAACCAAACCCAGAGGGCAGGCCCTAGAAAGGTAAAAACGCCTTTGATTGCTCCATAACGAGCAGCACTAAATGCCATTCCGCGTTGAGCTGTTTGGAGGGCCGCCTGACCTTGCAACTGCAGTAGTGCGGCCCCACCCCGCACTGCAGCTTGTTCGGCGGCTTGATAGGTAGCAAAGTGCAGGGCAAACTGGTAAGCAACCTGTTGCAAGAGGATAGGCCGGATTACGGCATTGACAGCCAAGGCGCTACCACCTTCTAGGATTAGACGAAGCGGGTCTTGGGGCAATTTTCTCAGTAAGGGTTCAGCTGTCGTTGCTTCGGCTATCGAGTGATTAATACGCTGCTTCAAAGTTTTCTGATCTCGCACTGGCAGTTTTCGCCAAGCCCGATTGAGAAGATTTAAGAAAATTTCTGCTTCCAAATCTGTGGTTGAGAGCGATGGGGAGTAAGGTAACTTCAGATGGCGACACACCTGGAGTAAGACGTGACGGTAGCTGACCTGACTGGTCTTACCTTTTAGCACAGTGATACCATCTGCTGCCAAAAAACGAAATCTATCCTCAAGGGCATCTAACCAGGCATCACGATGTTGATTTTGAACCCTAACCGGATCAGGCACCTGAAGATAATCTAAGGGATTAAACTTCCGGCAGAAAAGAATTTCAGTTAAATCTAGCAGTTCTTCTTCCGTTGCCAGTTCTAAGGCTGTTCTTAGCTCATCCACGCTTGGCTTCCTCTACCCTTACAGCTTTAAGTTTAGTCTGCTTGTAAGAAGTCTAGTTTGAGGATAGCTTATTCACTGCTGTCTGCGATTTCTCGATGAGTATTTGCGGCCCAAGAGTAATAATACAGGGTTAAGCCAAACTGCGGCGGAGTAGACGTTGCACACTTACTAATGCCAGAACGTCAAACCCCAAAAGCACTAACAAAGCTGTCCCCATAGTGACGCTGCTCCAAGGCGCTTGCAAAACAATGCTGCCGAGGGACCAGTCACTATGTAGATAGATATATCGGATGGGTTCGATCGCGTAACTCAGTGGATTCAGTGATGCAATTACCCGAAGCCAGGTAGGCATAAAGGAGAGTGGCACTAAGGCAGTGCTGGCAAACAGCAAAGGTAAGTTAGTGACAAAAATAACAGCAATCAGTTCAATATGACCGGGTAAGGCAAACGCCAGGCCTAAACTGAGGGCGGTTACCCCAAGAACCAATAGCAGTACAATCGACACAACGATACCAAGTCCGAAAAGACCTGGTAGCCCTGCTCCCAAAAGAGCGCTAACAGCGACAATTGCAGCGGTTTGAATCAGACTCAAAGTTGCAATGAAGATAGCCGAAGCCAGTACGATCGAAAACCGTGAAGCTAGAGGGGCAACCAGTAAGCGATTCAAGAAGCCAAACTCGCGGTCAAACATTACAGGCAGACCAGCGTTCAACGCTCCACTAAACGCCGTAAACACAATTACCCCTGCCCCCAGGAACTGACCATAGGTTTGGTTGGTGCCAAAAAGCCCTTCGGGAATATTTTTGAACAAGGCTCCGAATAAAACTAACCACATCAAAGGCTGGATGATCCCGGCAATCAAGGTAGAAGGTCGGCGCTGGAGTTGAATAAACAAGCGACGGGCCAGGGCCAAGGTTTCTTGCAAAAACTCTTTAGAAAGCAAGCCCGGAGTGTCCAAATTCAAAATAGGACTGCCTGCTAGAGATTGGGAACTGAGATCAGGTTTAACTGGAGTAGTTGTCATGGCAGTAGTTCTAAATTAGGGCAAAGGGATAACAGAAATTTCCGAGGAAAGCCCCTAGCGCATATTCTGTTTACGTTCTGCCTTAGGGTCTCGCTTACTAAAGGCAGCGACCTCTGCATCCATCAAGGTTTGACCTGTAGCAGCTAGGTAGACATCATCCAGGCTAGGTCGTGCTTGGGCAATGCCAAAGGTTGGTAAACCTACTTCTTTTAGAGCTTGCTGGATAGTAGCTAAGGCTTCGCTCTGTGACGCTACCACCAGGTTTAGAGAATTTCCCTGAGCGGTATTAATCAATACATCTTCAACAAATGGCAGAGCCTGAAGCAGTAATTTTGCTTTCTCTGCCTCTTCCCAGGGCGCAAATTCCCGGATCCGCAAGGTAACGCGATCTCCCCCCACCTGATCTTTGAGCTGCGAAGGCGTACCTTCAGCAATTACCTTGCCCCGATCAACGATCGCAACGCGATCAGCGAGAGCATCAATTTCTTCTAAGTAGTGACTGGTCAACAATACTGTTGTGCCGCTATCGCGCAACTGGCGCAAAAAATCCCAAATCACCTTGCGACTTTCGATATCTAGACCAACGGTTGGCTCATCCAAGACTAGAATCTGTGGTTGATGGAGTAAGCCAGCCGCTAAATCTAGGCGCTTACGTAACCCTCCAGAGTAAGTGCCAGTTTTTTGATCAGCGTAGGCTTCCAAATCGAGTAGCGCCAGCATGGCCTGAATCCGTTCTTTGATAGTCCCTAGAGGCAAGTGATAAAGAGCTGCCTGAAGTTGAAGCAGCTCCCGTCCAGTCAACACCTTATCTAAGGCTACTTCTTGGGCCACATATCCCAAGAGTTGTCGTGCCGCCTTGGGATTCTTTAAAACGGAAACGCCTGCCACCTCAAGTTTGCCACTATCTGGTTGGGTTAGGGTACACAAGCAGCGCAAAGTCGTTGTTTTACCAGCACCATTTGGGCCCAAAAGACCAAATATCTGACCTGGTTCAACTTGGAGGGAAACATCCTGCACAGCCTCTACCTGGCCGTAGTGCTTCCGAAGATTTTGAATTAGTACAGCGGGAGCCATTGACACCCTTCTCAATAAATCTCAACACTTCATCTATTGTACCGAGCCAACCCACTTTAAAATCGAGGTGCCTGCTGGCAGATCGCCCAATTTTTAATCGCTTTACAGAGATTGGAGAGGTGATGGCTAGAAAGAAGGGAGATAAACTCTCACCCCTTAGAGTCCAAAATAGCCGGCTAGATGATTAACTAAGGTGTGAGTGATAGGCAAGCTATCAACTCCCATACTGGCGCTCAACAGCATCATATAAAGAATTGAGTAGAAAAAGAGCGATCGCGCCCGCTGGCGATCAGTGGGAGCTGCCAGGACTAACCAAGCTTTGCGGATAAATAGTGACCAGAGAACGACAGCAGTCCCCCCATAAATAACCCCCAAAATTCCTAGGGGATAAATCAGTAGAAGGGTTACAGGTAAGAGAGCCAACGTGTAAGCAAAGATCTGGCGGGCCGTTGCCGTTTCTCCAGCGACAACCGGCAGCATCGGCACCCCGACTTTGGCGTAGTCGTCCTGAATCATCAATGCTAAGGCCCAAAAGTGAGGTGGTGTCCAAATAAAGATGATGGCAAACAACACCCAGGCAGGCCAGTCTAAGCCACCGGTGACCGCCGCCCAGCCAACGAGAGGAGGAATTGCGCCTGCCGCGCCGCCAATCACAATATTATGGGCCGTAGACCGCTTAAGCCAGAAGGTATAGATGCCAACGTAGAAGGCGATCCCAGACATTGCTAGCAAGGCACTCAGCAGATTGGCAAAAACGGCTAGCAGGGCAAAGGAAACTACGGCCAAGGCGATCGCAAACAGTAGCGCATCACGAGGCTTGATCCGCCCAGAGGGCAGAGGCCGGTGGCGGGTGCGCTCCATCGCAAAGTCAATGTCTTGGTCGTAGATACAGTTAATTGTCTGGGCCGCTGCGGCGGCTAAAGTTCCCCCTGCCAAAGTAACTAGTAGTAGCCGAGGCTCAACTTGGCCGGAGGCAGCAATCCACATACTGGCGGCCGTAGTAATCAACAGTAATGGAATAATCCGGGGCTTAGTAAGTTGGAAGTAGCTTTGAATAATCTGGAAAAAACTTTGATGGTGACGAGGGACGGTGTTCCAAGTCGTTTCGCGCATGAATTTCCCTCACAACTAAGAAAGTAAAATGCGGTTAACTTAGGCTTAGCACGATTGCCAACTAAGGTGTGGCAGCCTGAGGACGATCAACGTCTAATGCTTGGAGCAAGCCTTGGCTGACGGCTAAGGAACGGGCACCCACCTGATCTCGCAAAGCAATAATACTAAAAGCCACTAGCGTCCCCAAAAGAGCAGCACCAACCGCCTGATGAGCCACTGTCAGCACCGCAACCTGAAGATGAAGCCGAAAGGTTGTAATGCCCAAAACAATTTGCAGACCAAGTAAGCCACCTGCAAGATTTGCCAGCTGCCGCAAGGTAGGGTGTAAAGCTGGGGTGCGCCAGGCTAGAAAAACTAGAGCTAGGGTTGCTAAGGTAGCGGGAACCACACCCAATAGATGGCTGTTCATCACACTACAAAGCTGAGATGCGCTCAAGCACTTGTGTAATGCCCACTGGGAGGCAACTAGACCGCCCAGAATACTTTGAAAGTAAACCAGGGCAGCAGCACTTGTGCTTACCCAAAGCAACTTGCCAGCCACTCCTGTTCCTCGGTAGGGCACGAGTGCCATCCCGGTGGCTAATAACGTACTGAAAAAAAGTAAGCCAGTTCCCAAGTGTGCCGTCACGATGTCAAACCGTAGCAACTGAGTAACCGTTAGCCCGCCTAACAACCCTTGGATAATGACTAAACCCAAGGCAAGCGTTGCAGCCCATGGTAACCAAGCAGGTAAGGAGCGCCGGTACCACCAAGTCAAGCTTGTCAGCAAGATCACCAGTAGTCCCAATCCAGAAGCGACTAAGCGATGGAACCACTCTAGAAACACCTGTAAGTTCATCTGCTGGCGAGGCACTAGCTCACCGTAGCAAAGAGGCCAGTCGGGGCAAGACAGCCCAGCATTCATCACGCGGGTTGCGCTTCCTAAGGCCATTAAAAATAGGGTAGCAGTTGCCATACCTAACACAAGGTAACGGATCAACGAGATTGGGCTGAAGTGGTTGGTCAAGCTAGCTGTGGATTTGCTTAGGAAAGAATCAGCCATGAGTTGCACAATAACAGTAACTTCAGAATTGCCAAACTTTTAAGAGAGGACTTACTACTACTTTAGTCAGATTGAACCGCAATTGGCTTCAGTTCATTCTAGCTGTAGCCTGTTTGCGCCAATCGTTTTATGGAATTGCCCTACTGTTTTACATGAGTGCCGAACTAGGAAGTGTTTGACGTGAACAGCTTAAGTGACTGGTTAACTCTCTTTGCTGAAGCAGCTTGTCCTATGGCTCGAAGTAGCAACCTGTCACTATTCATGTTAGGACAGACAGGGATAGAGCTAGAACCCAGTATTGCCCAAATAGCATTCAAAGCTGAACTGGTAGCTTTAGGATTAGAAAAAATCTTGAGCTGAAAAGAGCCAAATATGTATAGTATTAGCCGCTTTATTCCCTTGACCTGATTTACCTTAGAAATAGGTGCAGCGAATTGCACTCGTGGGATCTCGTTAAAACGGCATGACCAGCCAGATTATCTTCAAAGTACAGATCTAAAGTACAGAAAACCCGTTTCCAATGAGTTTGTTCTCTATCGCTGTTCAAGGAAGCTAAGACAAGCTGTGAAACAAGTTCCGAATAGTATTACAACCCTGATTGTCGGGGTGACAATCACCCTCGTTAGCATCTGGTATGCCCAAAACCATGGTCTACTCCCTACGGCTGCTTCAAAAGAGGCTTCGCTAATTGATGGGCTGTTCAACGCAATGTTGGGCATTTCTACAGGTCTTTTTTTGCTAATTCAGGGTGCTCTGGTTGTCTCTGCGTTTAAGTTTCGTCGCCGTAAGGGGGATGACACCGATGCTGCACCCGTTCATGGCAATGTTCCTCTAGAAATTGTTTGGACAGCAATACCAGCAGTAATTGTCTTATGGCTGTCTGTCTATAGTTTTGATGTTTATAAAGCAGTGGATAGCGGCAGTTTGCACTCCATGCACGCTATGCCTAAGACTGCCCAAACCGCTCAGCCAGGGCGAGTTGCTACCCTAGCAGGTGCGGCGATCGCTGCACCCTTGCCGCAACTAACTGAGACAGCACCTCAGCCAGAGACTCGCAATCAACAGCAGCAAGATGCGGCAATGCAAGACCCAGCCACAGCCAACGTTCGCAATGATCAAGTTCCTCAGCGGCGTGAGGCTCCAGGAGCCGGGGTTACTTCCCCTCAGTTTGGGCCCGATTCTAGTGAGACAGGGCAACCGCCAGAGTTTGTCGTCAATGTAACCGGCCTGCGGTACGCTTGGATCTTTACCTATCCAGACAGTGGGGTAACAGCCGGTGAGTTACACCTGCCGACGGGTCAAGAAGTTGAACTCAATATTTCCGCCAACGATGTTATTCATGCCTTTTGGGTACCAGCATTCCGTCTCAAACAAGACGCAATTCCTGGCCGCCAAAGCCGCCTGCGGTTTACACCAACAACAATTGGGACTTATCCATTGATCTGCGCAGAGCTGTGTGGACCCTATCACGGGGCGATGAATACACAGGTGATTGTCCAAACGCCTGAAGAATACCGTAGTTGGGTACAAGAGCAGACAGAGACTGCCAGCAGTTCAAGTTCAACGATAGCTAGCAATCCGGCGGAACAATCAGCCTCAGAGTTTCTAGCTCCTTACGCTGAGCAGTTTGGGGCACTACCTCAATTATCGGCTGACGCTCAGACTATGGCCTCATCTAGCAATAGTGCTTTACTAGCGAGACGCTGACCATTTAGTTTGCAATTAGCTCTGATGGCGTAACAGTTAATTCAACTGAACTAAGAATACATCCCATGAGGATTTGGATATGACGCAACTGCAGCTTCAAAAAGATGCCAATGCTGCTGCCCACGGCTCAGAACCAGCTCACACTCACTGGCGCGAGTATTTCAGCTTTAGCACTGACCATAAGGTGATTGGGATTCAATACCTGGTTACCTCCTTTATGTTTTATTTGGTTGGTGGGGTGTTGGCTGATTTGGTGCGGACTGAGCTGAAGACTCCGGAATCTGATTTTGTTTCTCCAGAAGTTTATAACAGCCTGTTTACCCTCCACGGGACGATCATGATTTTCCTGTGGATTATCCCTTGTTTGGTAGGAGGGTTTGGCAACTATCTGGTGCCTTTGTTAATTGGGGCACAGGATATGGCATTTCCGAGGCTGAATGCGATCGCCTTCTGGATTATCCCCCCAGCTGGTTTGCTATTGTGCAGTAGTTTTTTTGTGGGTCCACCGCAAGCTGGTTGGACCTCTTACCCACCCCTGAGTTTGATTGATGCCAAGGGAGGAGAGGCGATCTGGATTCTCAGCGTCCTCTTGCTGGGAACTTCTTCGATCATGGCCGCGATCAACTTCCTCGTCACACTGCTGAAGATGCGGATACCGGGGATGGGCTTCAATCAGATGCCTTTGTTTTGCTGGTCAATGATGGCGACCTCAGCAATTACGTTGATTGCCACACCCGTTCTAACTGGAGCACTGGTACTTTTGGCCTTTGACTTGCTTCTGGGCACTGCCTTCTTCAATCCGACGGGCGGAGGTGATCCAGTGGTTTACCAGCATATGTTCTGGTTTTACTCCCACCCTGCTGTCTACATCATGATTCTCCCAGCCTTTGGGATGATCTCAGAAATTCTGCCTGTTCATGCTCGTAAGCCAATTTTTGGTTACCGGGCGATCGCTTACTCCAGTATTGCAATTAGCTTTTTGGGCCTGATTGTTTGGGCGCACCATATGTTCACCAGTGGCACCCCCGACTGGTTACGCATGTTCTTTATGGTCTCCACGATGGTAATTGCTGTTCCCACCGGGATCAAAGTCTTAAGTTGGACAGCAACAGTCTGGGGCGGCAAACTACGCTTGACGAGTGCAATGCTGTTTGCGATGGCTTTTGTCTCGATGTTTTTGATCGGGGGTTTAAGTGGGGTGATGCTAGCGGCAGTGCCGTTTGATATCCACGTGCATGACACTTACTTTGTGGTTGCTCACCTGCACTACGTCCTATTTGGGGGCAGCGTTTTTGGTATTTATGCCGGTCTATATCACTGGTTTCCTAAAATGACTGGGCGGATGTTGAATGAAACTTGGGGCAAAATCCACTTCGTTCTAATGTTTGTCGGCTTCAACCTAGCTTTCTTACCGATGCACAAGCTGGGTTTGGAGGGCATGAACCGGCGGATTGCTATATACGATCCTAAGTTCGAGACGCTGAACTTTATTTGTACAATGGGGGCTTACCTGCTCGCCATCTCTACCCTGCCTTTTATTGGCAACGCTGTCTGGAGTTGGTTATATGGTCCTAAGGCCGTTGATAATCCCTGGCAAGCTTTGACTTTGGAGTGGATGACAACTTCCCCTCCACCTGTAGAAAATTTTGAGAGAGTCCCAGTTTTAGCCACAGGCCCGTATGACTACGGCATGTCTGATCTGAATGGTGAGGATGACGCCAATCAAGAGGTTCCTTTTGGCAAGGATTTTGACCCAGCTTTATCCGCCGGGCCCGATTCGAGCTTGCGAGCTGGTCCCGATCCTGCTGTCGCTGCCCGTCCTGAAGATCGTCAAGGCGAAAGCCAAAACCGAGACTAGCTTGCCTACCTATTGTTTCATCGGCATCTAAGAGACTTATGCAAAGTTCAACCATTGATTCAACTCAAGCTGCCCGTAACGCCCATGGGAGCCAGGAGGCTTCAGCTACTCACCACGCAGAGCACCCAGATCACCGCCTATTTGGGTTTATTGTCTTTCTGATTTCAGAAAGTATGCTTTTTGTCGGCCTATTTTTGGCCTATTTCACGTTTCGTTTGGTTGCGCCTGAGTGGCCACCTGTAGGCACGCCGCAGTTGGAGAGACTACTACCAGGGATCAACACGGTGATTTTGCTCTCCAGTAGTTTTGTGATTCACCAAGCGGATGTAGCGATCAAACGGAACAACGTCGCCGGTCTCCGTGGTTGGTTCTTGGCAACAATGCTCATGGGAGGCACCTTCCTGGCCGGTCAGATCTATGAGTACAAACACTTGGAATTTGGTTTGAAGTCGAACTTGTTTGGCAGTACCTTTTACGTGCTGACTGGGTTCCACGGATTGCATGTCTTGGCTGGGCTGATTTTGATGGCAATCGTGCTTTGGCGATCGCGCAAGGCAGGTCACTACTCTGATCAGCAGCATTTCGGCGTCGAGGCAGCGGAAATCTACTGGCACTTTGTCGATGGCGTTTGGATAGTCTTATTTGGCCTGCTTTATCTTTGGCGGTAATTGACTTGCTGGCTAGCGGTCAGGAGCGCTATATTAGCACTCGGTGCTAGAGAGTGCTAAATCTAGCTTTTGACAACCGTTGAGTCCTCCTTGAAGGTTTGTTCAACTGCAAACCAATGGTTTGCTCGCTCAAAGCTCAGCACTCCGTAAAGAACAAGGAAACTGAAAATGGCTAAGCAAATTGTATTTAATGAAGAGTCTCGCCGGGCGCTAGAACGTGGTGTTAATGCTCTAGCGGATGCGGTCCGGATTACACTAGGGCCAAAAGGCCGTAACGTTGTTCTAGAAAAAAAGTTTGGTGCTCCCCAAATTATCAATGATGGGGTAACGATCGCCAAGGAAGTTGAGCTGGAAGATCCTTTAGAAAATGCGGGTGCCCAATTGATTCGGGAAGTGGCATCAAAAACTAATGATGTGGCCGGGGATGGCACCACCACAGCAACAGTTTTAGCCCAAGCCCTAATTCGTCAAGGGTTGAAGAATGTTGCGGCCGGAGTGAATCCTGTCAACCTGCGCCGGGGTGTCGAAAAAACGATTGACAAACTGGTCAAAGAAATTGAAGCGATTGCTAAGCCTGTAGAAGGTAGTGCAATCGCCCAGGTAGCTACTATTTCTGCCGGGAATGACGAAGAAGTAGGCCGCATGGTCGCGGAAGCAATGGACAAAGTAGGTAAAGACGGGGTGATCACCGTTGAAGAGTCCAAATCGCTGGCGACGGAGCTGGATGTGGTTGAAGGCATGCAGCTTGACCGCGGTTACATTTCACCGTACTTTGTCACCGACAACGAGCGCATGGTGGCAGACTTTGAAAATGCCAGTATCCTGATCACTGATAAAAAAATCAGCACTATTCAAGATCTGGTTCCAGTTCTAGAGAAAGTTGCTCGCTCCGGTCAGCCATTGGTGATTATTGCCGAAGACGTGGATGGGGAAGCTCTGGCTACCTTAGTTGTTAACAAACTAAGAGGTGTTCTCAACGCGGTTGCGATCAAGGCACCGGCCTTTGGCGATCGTCGCAAAGCAATGCTGCAAGATATTGCCGTACTCACTGGTGGTCAAGTCGTATCTGAAGATATTGGCCTGACCCTGGATAAGGTCTCGATAGACATGTTAGGCAAATCAAGCAAAGTCACAATTACCAAAGACACTACAACAATTGTGACGGGTAGCGAGAGCAAGCCAGATGTTGAGCAGCGGGTCGCCCAGATTCGTAAACAGCTGGAAGAAACTGACTCCGAATACGACAAAGAAAAACTGCAGGAGCGGATTGCTAAGCTAGCGGGTGGCGTTGCTGTAATCAAAGTGGGAGCGGCGACCGAGACCGAGCTGAAAGACCGCAAGCTACGGATTGAAGATGCGCTCAACGCCACAAAAGCAGCCGTAGAGGAAGGTATTGTTCCTGGAGGAGGGACAACACTGATTCATCTGACCAAGAAAATTGGTGAGATCAGAAACAGTCTGACAGATGAAGAAAAGCTGGGGGCTGACCTTGTTGGTTTGGCTTTGGAAGCCCCTCTACGTCAGATTGCCGACAACGCTGGAGCTGAAGGCTCTGTAATTGTTGAAAAAGTTCGGGAATCAGACGATATCAACGTTGGGTACAACGCAGCTACAGGTGTTTTTGAAGATATGATTGCAGCGGGCGTTGTTGACCCCGCTAAAGTTGTGCGCTCAGCGCTTCAGAATGCGGGTTCAGTTGCCCGTATGGTGTTAACGACTGAGGCACTAGTTGTGGACAAGCCTGAGAAGAATGCTGCTGCTGCGCCCGACATGGGTGGCATGGGTGGCATGGGTGGCATGGGTGGCATGGGTGGCATGGGTGGCATGGGTGGCATGATGTAACCCTCATCACCTGATATAGAGGAATTAAAAAGCAGTTTGCTTTGTTGAGGCAAACTGCTTTTTTCATGTTGAGCACCTTTCTAGACGATGAACGGTCAGAGGAATCACAATGACCAAAGTGAATACATCCATCCTAGGTTGAACTGTATGGCAGAAACATATTTGCAGTCTTCTAGCTTAGCCATAGAAAAGGAAGTAGAACCCTACATTGACTACTTCTACGATGAACCGGGCAGCGCCCCAGGCACGCTCAGTATTGAGTCAGATGCCACCCCGTCCAAGATGGTTTTGATTGACTATAACCAGAACAATGCTACCCGGCTGTAAGTCGAAGTTCCAGAAGAGATAGTTCCCTACTTAGATACCCATTCTGTTTCTTGGGTGGATGTTCAAGGCTTAGGCAGCGAAGATATCTTGCAGCGGATAGGCCAGATTTTCAAGTTACACAGGACTTACGCAAAGGCGATCTTAGACTGGAGAAATGAGCTTCACTAAACTCGACTACTGCCAATACCTGCTGAGCAGTCCCATTAACTATACGGTGACGAACTTGGCTGACCATCTTAATGGCAACAGTCATGACCGTATCAACCGCTATTTACCGGGCGAGAAATTGACGCCTCGCCTGCTGTGGGACAACGTGAAACCGCTCCTACGAACGTCCGAGAACGCCTACGTGCTGTTCGACGATACCGTGCTAGACAAGCGCTATTCAACCTCGATTGAACTAGTCAGGCGACAATACAGTGCGGCGTGTCAGCGGGAAGAGACTCTCCCCGCTGAACCGCCTTGGCAATGAACATCGAGTCATTCGGGGAATTGGCTTGATTAGCTGCGTATACGTCAATGGAGAAACAGGGCAGTTTTGGGTGATAGACTACCGCTTGTATGACCCAGACAGCGACGGTCAGAGCAAGCTCGACCATGTGGCGGCCATGCTTGACGCTGTGGTCTACAGTAAGCAGCTAGCGTTCACAACGGTACTGATGGATAGCTGGTATGCGACGCAAAAGTTGATGGCGCACATTGACCAGTTAGAGAAGCTGTATTACTGCCCGCTCAAGACCAATCGGCGCGTGGATGATAGCGGTGGTAGTGCGCCCTATTTGCGCGTGGATGAACTTGTCTGGAGTGCCAACGACTTGCAGCAAGGCAAACTCATCAAAATTCGAGGTTTTCCTAAAGACAAAAAGGTGAAACTGTTCCGGGTCACTGTTTCTTCTAACAGGACGGAGTTTGTCGCTACCAACGACTTAACCCAAGCTGATACGGATGCTGTACAAGATGTGTGCGGCATCCGTTGGAAGATTGAGGAGTTTCACCGTGAGCTAAAGCAGTTGACTGGAGTGGAAGCCTGTCAATGCCGCAAAGCGCGGATTCAACGCAATCACATTGCTTGTGCCTTACTCGTTTGGACTCGCCTCAAAGCGATCGCCAACCAGGGTGGCAGAACGACCTATCAAATTAAGCACGGGATGCTTTCGGACTATTTGATTGAGCAACTCAAGCATCCATCCGTTCAGATGACTCTTGCGTAAGTCCTGTTTGTAAATTCTTGTATCTGAACGACACGTTCAGAGGGCTGGACAACTTTTTTTCAAGCAATTGACTAGTCAAGGCTGCCTCCGCACTCTCGTGCAGTTTCCCTATTGCTCTTAAACTGCCAGTCTGGATGAGTTAGTACCGTTAGCAAGGCTTGTCGTTTTTTGATGTTGCTGTAGCTGAGGCGGTTCATTGTTTCCTTCGGTTCATCGAAAGTCTAATTCGAACAGTTCCGTCTATCCTTGCTTCTTTCTCCTGACGCGGCCAGAATCTATTCGTAGCCCCAAGCTAGTAAAAAGCCGCCCGTAAAAATAATTTCGCCCCTGATGAGCAGAGAGAGTTAGCTGGTAGACAAAATGCTTATTGCAACTTTAGCAATAGTGTCCATGAAATGCTGGACACCACTGCATCTAACTAGGGCTGCCCTTGCTAGACTGCATTAATCAGATTGGAGACAGCCTATGACTATCTAGTTTAAGTGCTCTCTCTTCACATTAAAAGCTTGTGCCATAATTTTCGATACTGTTGTCGAATGCAATTGCACAAAATAGCTGTAAAACTGTACCAGGAACCTGTTAATTGCACACTGTACGCATAACTCAGTAAGTAGGATGGTTGAATTGATGCCCTCTTTAAACGGGAAGTCTAAAAGAGCGAGAAGTCAAAGTGATAATTTGCAGTTTGAACCCTTGCAGGGATCTAATTTGAAGGCTAAAGGGGGCAGGAAGCGAACCAGAAGGTCACAATCATTGTCTCAAAGAAAGCTACCTTTATTCGCTCATAAGCCTATTGAAATGACAGCAACTGGTGCACCTGTTATTAGTGCAACTCAAGCATATCTGAAGCATCCAGACTGGGATGAGTATGAAGAAAACCGGCTCTACTTCCATCGCTCCTTTGGCAAGGGCCGCTACGTCGAGTTCTATATTCTTAATAAGCAGAAGCATCAACCTGGATTTATAACCAGTTTTGCTGAGCGCGAGATCCTTTTGTGTTTTGGCATTCATGCAGCTCGGCTGCATGCTGTTTTTGCTACTTATGCTGCTCAGCAAAAGGAACCTTGGAAAGAACCTTTTACTCTATTGGGTAGCGATCTAATCAAAATTCTGCGTATACATAGGGGTAATAAGCTGAAGAAGTCTGAGAAGCTCAAAGGCGTAGCTGACCTAGCGTGGATCTTGGGCACACTGGGCGCAAAAATTCAGTGGCAGGAAGGGTACTTAGATTTAACTATTGTTGAACGTTCTTTGATCTGGATTGTCAATGTTAAGGAGCAGTACCAAAATGACCTCAATGGTAATCCAATCGAGCTAGTAGAAGTAGAGATTGAAGTTCAGGCAGGGCTATGGACTCGTAACTTCCTTAATCGCGAAGGAGAGAAACAAAACAAAGCACTCTACCAATATGGGTTTATCAATCAGGATGTTCTTTCAATCGACCCCTATAAAAAAGAACTTTCCGCTGCGCTAGCACTCTACTTGATCCAAAATCGTCGTTCTCATCCGAGTGGTAAATATCGAGTTCAAACTTTGCTGGAAGCTGTCATGTCTCTTCAGGAAATAGAGGCAATTAGTAAAGATAGGTTGAAGCGCTCTCGCTTTCTTAAGCGGTTTTACAGCTTGCTAGAAGAATTGACCGAAATTAACTTCAGTATCCAGTTTGATGATTCTTTCCCGAAGGAGCTACTACCAGGTTGGGCAGTATTGCCGGAGGAAACCACTAACAACGAGGTTAATCCATTATCAGAGACTCCTCAAGAAAACCGTATGCCTGATGGTTTCTTCGATAGCTGGCTTCAGGGTGTTGTCATTGTTACACCACCTGCTCCAATTGAAGCTGAGCTTACGCCTTTTGAACTTCATAAAGCAGAACTAGCTAAGAGAGCTGCTAAATCTACTGGCCCTAAAATGCTAAATGCGGGAGCAGAGGAAAAGTCTTCTACTCATTTAGAGGTTGTGGAAGTTCAGTCGCAGCAGGTAGTGGAACTGACTGGAATTTTAGTTAAGCAATTCCGTCAGGCGATTGGAATGAGCCAAATGGAAGTAGCGAATGCTATGGGGAAGAGTCAAAGCTGGATTCGAGATGTTGAAAATAAGTGGAAAGATAAACCGCTTAAACCTGTGTACGCCGATAAGTTGCAGAAAATACTTGGTCTAAGCTAATAGCGTCCATAATTAAGACTAAGCTTTAGCTCGACTTTATCCATCAGGCAGCATAGCAAAGCAAGTCAGACCAAGCATCAAAGAGGTCACGGGGGACATTAACAGTGTCCGGTTTTCCAGTCGACATCTGAAAAGTCCGCACCCGCCAAAGCTGTTGTCTCACAAGGGCTAGCGCATCAGTGAAAGTTGGTAGTGACTTCTGATACCAAGCTGCTCTTGGCAGTGCGAAAGAAGATTGCCCTTGCAGGGAATGGGCAAAGAGAGTTACCAGCGAGAACAAGGCAAGCAAAGCAGGGGTAGTGCGTAGAATTGCTAGCTTAGACCACTGTCGTTGAGATTCAACTCCCAGATGAGCTCGGACCTCCTCAAAGGTGACTTCTAGCTGCCAGCGCTGGCGGAACCAATGCAAAATTTGGCTGGGTTGAGCCGAGAGGTCTGTGCAAAGTAAAGCCTGAGGCTCAAACTTACCCTTTGGGTCTTGGATCAATACCCAGCGGATTAGCACGGCAGGAAGCCCTGTGTGATACCACACAGCTGTATGTGAGGCAACTTCTAAGGCATAGTCGCCATGACCATACCAATCCTGGAGCACGACCGTGTACCAGGGAGTGTAAGGGTTATCGATTAGCGCTTTGAGGGTGGGCAACCGTTTGCCGACCTTGCGCGGACGCCCCAGCTGTTTGGCTTGACGCTCAGGAGCCGGGTGATAAAGAGCAGCATCCAGGCGCAATCGCGTCACCACCTGCACAGGTTTGGGAAGTTGCCGCAAGGCTTCAAGCAATTCCAGCGCGGCAAAACTACTATCAGCAACCAGGACAATTGCCCGATGTGGCAGCCATCGTCGTACTTGAGTCAGCATCTGCCGGGCCCAATCTGTTAATGACTTATGCCGTCGGTTGCAGGTTTGGTCATAGCGCTCGGACGGGGCCAGCACGGTGAGAAACGGCAGTGCCCAGACCCGTTGTGCCCAAGGGATCTTCACCAATAGCATCAAGCTCAACCATCTCAAGCCGCTCGCTTTCACGAAGTGCTCATGGCTGGAGCGCACCGGATCTCGATAAATGCCTTTGGCAGCAATCCGCTTACCCCGTCGTCGCTCAACCGTGTCATCAATGCCCATCACTAACACCCCGCTAGGGGCAAAGACATTGACAAGCTGCTGCAATAGCAGCCGACTGGCATGACGAGTGGACCACACAGCACGATTAAGCACCCGGTGATAATTCTGAAAATGCTGCTCACGGTGCAACCCCATTACTCGTAAAACCGCACTGACTGTGCGTTTCCCAGGAGCAAGAATCGCACCCACCAGCAGCACGATTGCTGATTCCCACACAGGTTTGGAAAATAGGGGGGCAAACATTAAGATCATGGGCAGCAATTCTTTGGGTAGCAAGTTCATCAGGAGAAATCAAATAACCCTGTCT